>NZ_ONER01000145.1 GCF_900316895.1 uncultured Methanobrevibacter sp.
GACACTGACCAAAGCATCCTTAAGAAGGTCTTTTTCCTCATCCTCAAGGTCTGTGAATTTAATGCCGTATGATAAATTCATCTTTTCAAGAAATTCCTGAGAGCCTTCCAAATCTCCACTGATTCCAGGCAAAGGTGGTGAGAAAGTGTAGGCGAGTGACTTGAAAACAGGTTCTGTTGCCTTTGAAACTATTTTCAATCCCTCATGGATTTCAACAACACCGCTTTCCTGTGCATCCTTTAAGATTTCCTTGTTCATGCCGGTAAAACCGTCTTGGCCCTGCATATCACCAAACGCACCGACAAGTGCAAAATAGGCCAGATGCTTTTTGTCAAGGCCACGGACAGTCATATAAGCTGAACCCGCACCGCACAAATCACGGCTTCCGTCAATTCCGAACAGATGAGGGTTCAAGTGGACCACATTGCTTTCAGACTCAGTATCATCCACCTGGTGGTGGTCAGCAACTATAACGTCATGCTTATAGGAGTTGAATTCCTTGATGAATGGACTTCCCATGTCTGAAAAGATAAACAAATCATACTTTTCGCTTCTAAGCTGATTTACGTTTTCCTCTTTTAGACGTGGGAGAATTGTTGTGTGGAACTGAACATCCTCTTCAGCTAAAGCATTCGCTATAACTGCTGCGGCTGATATACCATCAGCATCGTTATGAGAAATTATTCTGATAACGCTATCATTTTCAATATGCTCCTTAAGCATATTGCAAGCTTCGTCAGCTCTATTTAACAAGGAGTGCTGCTTCTTTTGGATTATATCTCCAACCTTCTGGTAATGCACCTTCACTTACATAGTAAGATGCTAATTTTCTGATTCTTGCTTCGATGATAGTTAATCCTCTTTTGGAGTGTAAATCCTTAGGATTTTCTTCTAAGTGGTCTCTGATGTTAACTGCTCTTTTGATTAAGTTTAATAAATCTTCTGGGTATTCACCAGCTTGACCGTTTCTTTTTAAGATTTGAGTGATTCTTTCACCGGTTACATCTTTAACTGATGGAATTCCGTATTGATCTCTTAAGATAATACCGATTTCGGAAGTACTTTTACCTTCTCTGTTAAATTTTAAAATCATCTCTTCAATTTCTTCGTCACTGTAAGTTACCCATTCTGGTCTTGCCATAATATAAACCTCTTTAAATTTTTTAAATCTTAAATAAGCCCAATATAAACAGAAAATAATGTTATTCTTGACTGGTATACCATTCAATAAATTTCTTTAATGAATTCTTTCTATGTGAAAATTGGTTTTTTTCATCAGTTGTAAGTTCTCCAAAGGTCTTGCCTTCACTAGGAACATAAAATAAAGGATCAAATGCAAATCCTAAATCTCCTCTTTCTTCAACTGCGATTTCACCTTTGACCTTGCCTAAAAAAGTCTTGGGCTCAGAATTGGGGGCGCAGTACCCAATAACTGACCTGAATTCGGCATAACGGTCAGAAACATCGGTTAATAGCTTCAAAATTCCCTGATTTCCAATGGTATCTTGAACATAATGTGAATATGTCCCCGGAAATCCATTCAAAGCCTTAATGAATAAACCAGCGTCTTCCACAATCACAGGTTTGTCAAGCTTACGACTGGCATATTTTGCGCCTGATAAGGCCACTTCCTCAAGAGTTCCCTGAGGTTCTTCGTAACCTAAATCAATATGCTCAAGTTCAATGCCGTAATCTTTGAAAATATTCTCTGCTTCTTTTACTTTATGTTCGTTACCAGTTATAAATGTTATCATATTTTTAAAAAGTAACTATTAATTATATAGCTTATTTTTTTATAGCCCAGTTGAGAAATTAATGATATTTTTAGTGGGTATAACGTCCGCGAGACTCAATATCTGAAATCACATTCAAGATGGATTTATCCCCATAACCGTCCAGCACGCAATCAAAGTATTTGACGGCCAGATTATAATCAATACTTTGCAGGGACTTTTTCAAAACAAGCAAATCAACTGCTTTGTCCTCTTTCAGCTGTGAATATCTTCCAAGCCCGAAATCTATGAAAACCAGATTGTCATCCTGAAGCATTATGTTGGATGATGTGATGTCTCCATGGATAATGTCATAGGAGTGCAATTTTGAAATTTCCTCACCAATCCTGAATGACAAATCCTCATCAATGACATCCTTGACCATGACACCGTCAATCTCTTCCATCACAATTGCTTTGCGGTCCAAGTCGACATCATATAGAACAGGAGTCCTTACGCCTGCCCTTTTGGCATCAGACAATAGTTTAGCCTCTTCCTTGGTTCTTGCCTTTCTGATCTTGTCATCAATTTCCGGAATTCTGTAGCCTTTAGGAATCCTGTCCTTGATTATAGCCTTTTCACCCAAATATTCGCTTTTGACAATGTTGGATTCGGCTCCTTTTGCAATCAGCTCATCAGGAAGAGTAAGATAAGTTTTGGTATTGTCAATCCAAGGAATATCCACCTCATCTGTTCTGAACTTTTGGATAATGCCCGTTTCAGTCAAATCCATCGGTCCGAATTCCTTACACATCAACAAGCCCAGCCATGCAATCATGACCCCATTGTCTCCGCAGAGCTTCATTTCAGGCATGTAGAATTTGGCGCCGTGCTCTTCTGACATTGTCCTGAGCATTTCGCGCAGCCTTGAATTGGCTGAAACCCCACCGCAAAGCATCACCTCATCCTTCTGTGTGTGTGACAAAGCTCTCTCAGTCACTTCAACAAGCATTGAAAATGCGGTTTCCTGAAGTGAAAAGCAGACATCCTCAATTGGAGTTCCCTTTTGCACTTCCCTTATGGCCGCTGAAAGCAGTCCTGAAAAGGAAAAATCCATTCCCTTGACAACATAAGGCAAATCAACATAAGAACCTTTCTTTGCAAGCTTTTCAATGACCGGTCCGCCGGGGTGTCCGAGACCTGTTTCACGGCCGAAATGGTCAAGGCAGTTTCCAACGGCAATGTCCAGGGTTTCACCGAAAATACGATATCTTCCGCTTTCATAGGCTATTACCTGACTGTTGCCTCCACTTACGTAAAGTGATACGGGGTTGACCGCACCTGTATCAAGCTTGCCGACCTCAACATGCCCTATACAGTGATTGACGCCGATTATCGGCTTTTTGAGTGACAGTGCCAGAGACCTTGCTGAAGTGGCTACGATTCTTAGAGCCGGTCCCAAACCAGGACCCTGTGAAAATGAAATCAAATCAAGGTCATCATATGACAATCCGGATTCCTCAATTGCCTGAGGTATAAGTTTAGGAATCCATTCGGCATGATGTTCGGCAGCCAAACGGGGGTGGATACCTCCCTCTTCTGGAAATAGCTGCTTTCCAGCCATT
>NZ_ONER01000141.1 GCF_900316895.1 uncultured Methanobrevibacter sp.
TTAATCAAGGAACTTGAAAAGAAAAACCTCGGTACCAAGGCAACCCGTGCAGACATTGTGGACAAGCTGTATGACAGAAAGTACATATCAGGTACCAAAATTGAGGTTAACGAACTCGGTGAAAACCTCATCGACACTCTCAACACCTACTGTAAGAACTTGACCTCAGAAAAGCTCACAAGGGACCTGGAGGTCCAGTTGGAAGGAATCAACCAGGACAAGACCACAAAGGAAAGCGTTGTTCAGGAAGGTGAAAAGGACGTCAAGGAAATCCTCACTGACATCGACAAGAACCAGCAGGGCATTGGAAATAAACTGTACGAAGCCTATCAGGCATCAAACATCGTAGGAACATGTCCTACATGCGGAGGAAAGCTTGTCAAAAGGTATTCCGCCAAAACAAGAGGGTCATTTGTGGGATGTTCAAATTATCCTGACTGCACAACAATATATTCCATTCCGAAGGGAACCAACTTCCTTAAAAAGACATGTGAGAAATGCGGTTTGCCGATAATCTCATTCGGAAAGCCTAGACAGAGGGCATGTTTGGATCCTAACTGCGGCAAGGAAAACACCAAACCTTATAAACCGACAGAAGTCGGTGAATGCCCTGAGTGCGGAAAGCAACTCCTGAAGCGTTCAGGTCGTTACGGCGAATTCATCGGCTGCAGCGGATTTCCGAAGTGCAGGTTCACATGTTCAGTTGAAGAGCTCGAACATAAATTAAAAAAATAAATCTGATGCAATAGAATTCTATCACATAATGCAATTATTATATAAAAATATTAATGATTAAAAACAGATTAGATATGATGAATAAGAAAGAAAGAATATTTTACTATGATTTTTTAAGGGCATTTGCTATTATTGCAGTCTTATTATGTCATATGGATATATTCTATGGTCCGTTGAACACTCCTTTACAGGTTATTGCAAAGTATGTTCTCCATGATATTGGAAGAATGGGTGTACCTATATTTTTAATGATTAGCGGAGCATTATTGCTTAATAAGGATTATGACCTGTCTGTCTTTTTAAAAAAGAGGTTTACAAGAATAATATATCCATTTATATTTTGGGTATCCCTATTGGTAATCGGACTTTATGTCTTCCATGAACATTCCATGATAATTCCGGTAATTATTGGAGATTTTTCAGTTACATGGTATTTTTGGACATTGATTGGAATCTATTTGGCAATACCTATTCTTAATACATTTTTAAAGGAATATGGAGAAACAGGAATGAAATATTTCCTGATAATTTGGTTTGTCACCATGATTTTCAAAACATTCAACTCATATCCTCTGTTCACCAATTTCAATCTGGACTTTTTTGCCGGATATATCGGATATCCTGTTCTGGGATATTATTTAAACAATAAAAAATTCAACATTTCCGATAAAAAATTATACATTATCTCAATTGCAGCTCTTTTAATTTCATTGGGTGTATATGTTTATATTGATTATGCTAAACTCGGTTTGATCGAATTGATTTATCAGAATGTTCCAATGATTTTCATTGCATCTTCATTTTTCATTTTAATCAAATCCATTGATAATATGACCTCCTTTGAGCATATTAAAAATAATGCAATGGGCAGGATAATATTTTCAATAAGCATTTGCAGTTATGGGATGTATTTTTCACATGTGATGGTGCTTAAGGCATTATCTATTGTCAATCCGCATTCTAATTTATTATTTTTACCGATGTTCATAGCATTAATATTCCTTTCATGGCTGCCGGTGTATATTGTAAGCAAAATTCCTTACTTAAAAATGTTCAGTGGAGTGTAGTAAATATAGACACACTCAACTTTTCTAAAAATTGTGATTTAAATTATTTTTTCATGCCTGATTAGTTTTTAAATGTATTTGTAAATTAATACATAATCTTTTAATAATAGTAAAATCAGATATATATACCAATAAAAATATTTTTCATATTGTAAAATTATTTTTATTTATTTCTTATAATTTTAACTAAAAAATTAGACAGAGGATTTTAATGAATAGAGAAACATTATTTACAATAGGCAAAGGGATTATCATTATTTTAATCATCATGGCTATTGTATTTGCATTAAAAGCTCCTGCAGCTGATTTAAATGGATTAGATGCTGACGGTAAGGCATTATATACCGACGCATCAGGTCTTCCTTACTTCAGTGAAATGGATTCATATTATAACTACAGGTTGACCAA
>NZ_ONER01000140.1 GCF_900316895.1 uncultured Methanobrevibacter sp.
GTCATCAAGCACAAAAACATCTTCAATTGCATTTTTACCCAAAATTTTTGTAATTTTATATGCCAATACTAATGAGGGATTGTAACGTGCATTTTCTAAAGCGTTTATTGTCTGACGTGTGACACCAGTTAAATCGGCTAACTCCTGTTGAGTTATACCTTTTTCCTGGCGGAATTGTCGTATTTTTGTTTCCATATTACCACCTATTATAAATGAATTTATAATAGTAATAATTATTCTTTATATGAAACAATATAAATGTTTGCTAAAATTTAATAGTTTGAACAACAAAAATATTATTGTTATTATAATTTTTAAGTGAGATGATAAAAAATGGCTATACACCCAATTGAATTTAGGTATGGTACTCCTGAAATGAAAAATATTTGGGAAGAAGAAAATAAATTACAAAGAATGCTAGATGTGGAAGCTGCATTGGCTTTAGCTGAAGGAAAACTAGGCATAATACCACAGGAAGTTGCAGACGAAATTGCAGCAAAAGCAAATACAAAATACGTAAAATTAGAAAGAATGAAACAAATCGAAGCTGAAACCAACCACGATATCGCAGCATTATCAAAATCAATAACCGAAGTATGTGAAAACGGTGCAGGAGAATATGTCCACTTTGGAGCTACATCCAACGATATTGTAGACAGTTCCAATTCCCTGCTCATACGTGACTCCATTGACGTTCTTGAAGAAAAACTTGAAAGACTGACAAAAATCATGCTCAAGCTTGCAAGCGAGAATAAGATGAAGGTATGCATTGGACGTACACATGGACAGCATGCACTTCCAACCACTTACGGAATGAAATTCGGTATCTGGGCAGATGAACTCCACAGACAATACGTCAGATTACAAAATGCTAAGGCAAATGTCTGTATTGGAATGATGGATGGAGCTGTCGGTACCACTGCAGCATTAGGCGAACAAGGTTGGGAAGTTCACAAAACCGTTGCAGAAATCCTAGGATTGCCTGCAGCAACAATCACAAATCAGGTTGTTCAAAGGGACAATCATGTAGAGTTCATAAGCGTTCTGGCAAATATTGCAAGTACCCTTGATAAGATCGGACTTGAAATCAGAAGCCTCCAAAGGACTGAACTGATGGAAGTCGGGGAATACTTCGACCCTGAAAAACAAGTTGGAAGCAGTACAATGCCTCATAAAATGAACCCGATTACAGCTGAAAGAATCTGTGGTGTTGCAAGAATCGTTAAGTCATATGTTAATGCCGCACTCGACAACAACCCTCTCTGGCACGAAAGAGACCTGACCAATTCCTCATGTGAAAGAATCATGTTTCCTGAAAGCTGCATCTTAACCGATTACATCTTAAACCTTACCATCAAGTTAATGAATAACCTGGTATTCTACGATGAAAACATCGAAAGAAACCTGAACTTGACCAACGGTTTAATCATGGCTGAAAGATTAATGGCTGAGCTGACCCGTGCAGGAATGGGAAAACAAACCGCTTACGGAATTGTAAGGAAAAATGCAATTAAAGCAAACAAAGAAAAACTATTACTCGGCGAGTTAATCTTAGAAGATGAAGAGGTTCAAAAATACTTGACCCAAGAGGACGTTGACAAGATTATGGATCCTCACACCTATACAGGATCTATCCCAACAATCATCGACGAACTTCTTGAAAAATCAGAAAGCTGGTTTTAAATTTAAAAAATAGAATTAATTGGTTTAACCAATTAATTTTTAACTCTTTTTATTTCTGGAACATATCTCTTAAGCATCAGAGATAATGTGATAACTGTTACTGAACTCATTGCCATTGCAAGACCTGCCAGAGCGGGTTCAAATGTGATTCCGAATGTCGGATACAATACACCTGCTGCGATTGGAATCAATATTGAGTTATATGCAAATGCCCAGAAAATATTTTCCTTGATTCTGCGCATGACCTTTTTGGAAAACTGAACTGC
Source organism: uncultured Methanobrevibacter sp. (assembly GCF_900316895.1). Lineage (GTDB taxonomy): Archaea > Methanobacteriota > Methanobacteria > Methanobacteriales > Methanobacteriaceae > Methanocatella. The sequence goes on from NZ_ONER01000140.1 coordinate 1,950, forward strand.
AGCAACGACATTTTCCAAATCACCTTCCATCACAACAATGTCTCCGCTTTCCATTGCAATATCTGTACCATTGCCCATGGCAACACCGATATCAGCCTGTGTAAGTGCCGGAGCATCATTGATTCCATCCCCGACAAACAGAACCTTTTTAGTATTGTTTGCCTGAGTGGATTTTACTATGTCCAATTTGTTTTCAGGAAGAACACCGGCTTCAACGTTATCAATTCCGACTTCACGGGCAACATTGAGTGCTGTAGCCTCATTGTCTCCGGTAAGCATATAGGTTTCAACACCCAT
>NZ_ONER01000139.1 GCF_900316895.1 uncultured Methanobrevibacter sp.
AGAGGAACTCTTTATCATTCATATGCACTTGAAAGCGGAAGAGTAAGGCACTGTATCATCAGGACTCCATCAATGGCAAACATTGGTGCAATGCAGTATGCATGTATTGGAGACCAGATTACAGATGCTCAATTATGTATCGTACAGTGTGACCCGTGCTTCACATGTACCGATAGGGCAATTGAAATCATAAGGAGATAGAAAAATGTTTGAAAATATACTCACTAATCCGATTATTGTTGTAATATTGACAATTTTGGTCTGCTTTATAATTTCAACATTGCTTCCTGGAATTGAAAGAAAATACATTCATGCAAGGATTCAGCAAAGGATTGGGCCAATAGTAATTGCTCCGGGAATTATGGCGCCAATAAAGTTCATGTTCAAGGAAAATGTCGAAGTTTCATCTCCTGTACCGGGATTATACAAGGCATTGCCGATAATATGTTTCATTGTGGTTTTGTGTGTTTTAATCGCATTGACTCCACAGGCCTATCAAATTCCGGCACTTGCAAGCTTGGTGGCTGTTGTCGGATTTTTAAAAGTGGAAGAGATATGTTATGTATTGATGGGAGCATTATCAAAATCCGTAATGTCCGTCAGGATGCCTTTCCCTGATAAGATCAAAGGGGCAGCTCACAACAATTCCAATCTTTCATTCATTGAGGACATAAGTGCAAGAAGATCACTCAGGATGATTACATATGGTTCTTTCCCATTGTATTTGGCATTGTTTGCACCTATTACTGCTGCAAGAAGCATCTTTTTGCAGGATATTGTAGCTTATCAGCAAGCGAATGGACCTTTCCTGTTTACCGTATCAGGTGGAATCGCAGCAATCGTATTTTTCATCGGTTACATGATTATATTGAACGAATATCCATTTTCAATCATCAAAGCAAAATCTGATGTAATTGAAGGACCATACATGGAATATGCAGCCAAATATAGGGCTGTCGTCTATCTGACAAGAGGATTTTTCATGTTTGTGCTTGGTTGTGTCTTTTCAGTATTGTTCATTGGAGTGCCTCCAACAATCATGTCACTTGGATTTTTGCTAAATGTACTGGTAGCATTGATATTCGTATTCATGATGGGAATTTTCTCAGCATTTGCTCCTGTATTTACAAATAGGCAGCTATTGCCAACAATATTGTGTACTACACTGCTAGGAATATTGGCCATTGTGCTTGGATTATTATGAGGGGGTATTATTTATGAAGTTTGTTATGAGGCCGTATCATATGGTAAGTCTTGGAGGATATATTGTTGAATGGGATTTTCCTTACAGAAATCTTATAGTTGTAAATAAGACCTCTGAACCGATTAAAATCGAAATACCTGTATTTCATGAGGAATGGATACAGGAACACAGGGACTTGGGTCTTGAAGTGATTCCAGTCACCAAAGATGACAATTATTTGAGCATGTGGAAAAGGGCACACGCAGAACTTGATAAAGTAAGGCCAAAAAATGAGTGATTATACTTTAACAATCAAATCGACTGAGAAAAAAGGAGTGTTGGATGACATAACCGATGTCATCACATCCCATGGTGCTAATATTAGTTATGTTCACCTTTTTGTTGAGAGAAACAATGTTGGTTCTATCAACTTGGAATTGGAGCATGTTGAAGACATTGATGATTTGATTAAAGATTTGAAGAATATCGATGAAGTGAAATCAATAGAGCTGCATGGTTCCCAATTGGACATCTATGGAAAGCGTATAATCATCGTTGGTGGCGGAGCTCAGGTATCTCAGGTTGCTATGGGTGCAATCACCGAAGCCGACAGGCACAACATACGTGGGGAACGTATAAGTATCGATACAATCCCTCTGGTTGGCGAAAAGGCGCTGGCAGAGGCTGTTGAGGCAATATCCAGGCTTCCTCGTGTAAGTGCATTGGTGCTTGCAGGATCACTTATGGGCGGAGAAATCACAAAGGCTGTCCGTAAGGTCAAGGAAGAAAGTAATTTAATCGTCATTTCCCTTAATATGCCTGGAAGTGTAACCGATTATGCTGATTTGATTATCACTGATCCTATTCAGGCGGGAGTCTTGGCAGTAATGTCTGTTGCAGATACTGCGGTTTTTGACATTAAGCGTTTAGGCGATAACATCAAGTTTTAATTCATGTTTATGGACATATAGGTAGGGAGTTAACTACTTAACTCCCTTTCTTATTCTTATCTAAATGATGCAAGAATACCATGACCTCTTCAAGGTCATGGATGAATTGCACTATTGGGTGTACTATCTTTTTTAATTAATTTTATTGTGTTTAA
>NZ_ONER01000137.1 GCF_900316895.1 uncultured Methanobrevibacter sp.
TGAAGTGTGGAATATATGCTCTTAAAAACAGTATAATTAACCGTTACCTATTAAATCACTTTCCACTTGAGTAAGATATATATTTATTAATTATTTTTTACAAAAGTTAACATGAGGAAAAAAATGTTAGCTAAACTAAAAAGCATAAGCTTGGGAAATTGGATTCTAATCGGAATGATACTGGGTTTGATAGTAGGTCTCATTTTGAATTTCTATGTAACCAACCCTTATATCAAGAATATTGTTCTGATGGACAATGTATTCTATCTGGGAGGAAACCTGTTCATCAAGCTAATGAAGATGCTGGTTGTACCGCTCGTTTTCTTTTCAATCGTTGTTGGCGTTGCCTCAATATCAGATGTGCGAACAATCGGTTCAATAACAATTGCTTTAATGCTTGGCATTTATTTACAGCCTGGTGCAGGCCTGCAAATGACCGGTCTTGCCGAGGCATCCAACGTAACCATCAATCAGACAATGCCCGACACAATCTTGGGTATGATTCCAGACAATCCATTCAGTTCACTTGCAAGCGGAGACATGCTGCCCGTTATCATATTCGGACTTCTCATAGGTATCATATTGGCAAAACTAAGGGAAGAAACAGAAACCTTTAACAAGATTTTTACCGAAGGAAACAGGATAATGATGGAGATGACATCAATCGTCATGAAATTCGCCCCGATTGGCGTATTCTGTCTTATGGCAAAAACATTCGGCGGACTCGGACTTGAGGGGATAATGCCACTTGCAAAATATTTTGTCTGCGTACTCATCGGTCTGGCGATACAGGCTTTCCTTGTCTATCCGACACTGCTTGTCATATTCACACGTCTAAACCCTATAAATTTCTTCAAAAGGTTTATTCCGGTCATGTTTTTCGCATTTTCATCTTCAACTTCAAATGCGACAATACCTTTGAACCTGGACAAATTGTCTGAAATGGGTGTTTCACGTGACGTCAGCTCATTCACAATTCCATTAGGTGCCACAATAAACATGGACGGAACCGCAATCATGCAGGGTGTGGCGGTAATGTTTGCAGCTCAGGCATACGGTATCGATCTTGGAACCTCCGCACTGCTGACCGTAATATTCACTGCGGTAATGGCATCCATCGGTACAGCGGGAGTTCCTTCCGTCGGACTTGTAACATTGACAATGGTGTTCAATTCAGTGGGACTGCCTATACAGGCAATAGGAGTTATCTTTGGAATAGATCATCTCCTTGACATGTTCAGAACAGCGGTAAACGTTACAGGTGATGCAATCTGTACAATTATCGTTTCATTCAGAAACAAGGCAATTGATTTGGATATATACAACGGTAAAAAGCAGCCTAAAAAAGAGATACATATTATGTAACATTACGTTACATAATTTTTTTCATTTTTTCCAAAGCTATTTTTCTGACGCTCCGGTTTGAATCATTATCTATTATATATTGCAGAATGGATTTGTCTTCTATTTTTTTGACGGCAGCTATTCTTACATGGCAGTTGGAATGGCCTTTGGCTATCCTTTCGAGATAATATTGACTGGTGATGTTTTCAACTGCGGCAATCTTTACGTTTCTGTTGGAATCCTTCTCCACTATTTCATTTAAAAGGCCATCATCGGATATTGCCCTGACCGCTTCAAGGCGAAGCCTATAGTCAGGGTCATTTTCGGCAATCTCTTTGAGCGAATCCTTATCCTCACTTATAGATTTTTCACTATAATCTGAACCTTTCCTTAACAAGTCAGAAATCTTCATGGATTATTTTACCTTGATTTTTACTGTCTTGGTGACCCTGTTTAGGTTTGCGTCACCAGCGAATTTAATGGTTGCCTTGAAGGTTCCTTTCTTCTTCAACTTATTGATTTTGAATGTGGCTTGACCTTTTGAATTGGTAAATGCCTTGTATGTTTTGCCTTTGACCTTTAATGTGAGCTGATAGTGATTAAGATAACGTTTAGGCAAGTTGAAGGTAACCTTGTACTTTTTGGTTTTGACCTTAAGCTTGAATGTCTTAGCAGATGCCTTTAAAACAGGTGTGCTTTTCTTAACAACAGCAGTGATTGTCTTATAGCCGTAATTGTCGCTTCTCAATTGAATGGTGTATGTTCCAGCATTCAAGTTAATTAAATAATCCGCACTTCCATAGTAATTTGTGGTGAGATATGTGGTTGCGCCATTTACAATTACTGCAATTCGGGAATATGATTTTGCATAGCCATCAGAATCCATTAAAGTGATTGAAACGAAGTTGTTCTGACCATATCCCGCAACAACATTATATGAGATTATGATATCTGCCTTGTTCATCAGATTTAATGTGAATGACTGGGATACAGCGTTCAGGTTTGCATCACCTGTAAATCTCACGTCCACAGTATATTCACCTGCATGGTCTGTATGAATAATTAAATCTGAAAAGCCATTTCTATAGTTAACAACATATGCCTTACCACCAAATGTGTAAACAAGACTTCCTCCTGTAGCTTGAGACACTATGCCTCTAAATGAGTATGAATCTGATCTTTCATCCAATACATACCCAATTTGAGGAGTTGACTTGGTGATATTCATCAACGCCTTGAATTCCTCGCCGGTAATCGGTAATCGGGTTTATGAAAACCACTTCATGAGACCCTGCAGTATCTTCAACATCACTAATCATGTATCCGTTTCCATCTGTTGTTGCATGATATTCACTTCCACCTACAAAGAAGGTCACTGGCTGATTTTTAAGGATATTGCCGTGTGAATCAAGGAATGTGGCAAAGACCTTTGACTTTCCATATTCGCCGGCGAATGTGTCATTGGCGATTATTGTTGATTTGACATGTATTTGACGGGTAATGTTGACTCCACCATATTCAATGTTAGCCTGATAAATTCCGGGTTTTTCCAATACAAAGATATATGCATTGCCCTCCTTACATGTAGCGCTGCGCTTAAAGCCGTCTATTGTAACGATGACATCCCCACTGTGGACTGGAACTCCATTGTTCATAACATGGATATTGTATTTGCTTGGATTTAAATGATTATAATAATATGATGAATTATATGCAGTTATCTCAATATTGGTTTCATTGACAGTGAAACTTGTATCATCGAGATATATTCCTCTATAGTTGTCATCCCCTTCATAATATGCAGTCAATACATGTTCTCCAACAGGAAGATGGTCCAAT
>NZ_ONER01000136.1 GCF_900316895.1 uncultured Methanobrevibacter sp.
ACCTGGAAGGCCTTTAAAAATAAAATCATAGTCAAGGGAAATTTTTGATGACTTTCCATGCATGAGCCTTTTTGCATGTGAAACCTCACCGCCAAGTGCGGCACAGATTGCCTGATGGCCCAGACAAACGCCAAGAATAGGTATCTCATCATGGAATTCCTTTACCAAATCCATGCATATTCCTGCATTTTCCGGTTTTCCAGGCCCGGGAGACAATATAATAGCTTCCGGATTCAAATCCCTTATCTCATCAACTGTAATCCTGTCATTTCTTGAAACCTTAATGTCTGAATTGACCTGGCCAATCAATTGGTACAGGTTATATGAAAAACTATCGTAATTATCTATCAAAAGAATCATTGTAATCCTCCGTCAGCAGTTTTTAAAGCATCGATTACGGCGGCTGCCTTGTTTAGGCATTCTTCAAATTCCTTTTCAGGAACGCTGTCGGCCACAATTCCCGCACCTGAGCGTATGAACACCTTATTGTTTCTTGCAAAGGCTATTCTGATTGAGATGCAGGTGTCGATATTTCCGCTCAAATCAACATAGCCGATGGCTCCTCCGTATATTCCGCGCTTATTGTCCTCAAGTTCGTTTATTATTTCACAGGCCCTTATTTTTGGAGCCCCAGACAATGTTCCGGCAGGCAAATCGCTTCTCAAATCTCCGGTAACGGTAGATCCTATATGCATCACATGTGAAAATCTCTCAATCGACAAATATTTCTCCACCTTTACAGAACCTATCTCTGAAATTCTTCCGATATCATTCCTTCCAAGGTCAACCAGCATATTGTGCTCTGCAAGCTCCTTTTCATCTGAAAGCAGATCATGTTCCAGCTCATGGTCCTCCTCATCAGTCTTTCCCCGAGGCCTTGTTCCTGCAAGAGGGAAGGTGTAAAGCTTATTGTCGTTTAGCTTGACCAATGTTTCAGGAGAAGCTCCTGCAATTTCTATGTCATTGCTTGAAAAGTAAAACATGTAAGGGGAGGGGTTTGTGGTTCTCAATACCCTGTATGTGTCAAACAGGCTTCCTGAAATTTCCGCTTCAATCCTGTTTGAAAGCACAACCTGGAAAATATCTCCTTCATAGATGTAATTCTTTGCCTTTTCAACCATTTCACAATACTTTTCACGTGAAAAGACAGGTTTGAAATCTGATTTAAGCTTCAAAGGCACGATATCTGACTTTTTGCCGTTTTTCAATAGGTCAGCCATTTCAAGAAGTTCATCGCATGCCCTTCTGTAGTTGCCTTCCAGGTCATCGGTTTTGATGTTTATTATGAGAATTATCTTTTGCCTGAAATTGTCGAATGCAATGACCTTGTCAAAAAGCATCAGGTCAATGTCCTTGAAGCGGTCCTGATTTTCGGCATCCAAATTCAATGTGGGCTCGGCATACTTGATATAGTCATATGCAAAGTATCCCACAAAACCGCCAGTGAATGGAGGCAGGTTTTTCAATTTTGGAGACTTGTTCTTTTCAATCAAATCCTTTATTATTTCACGGGGATTGTCCGTTTCGATGACTATCTCATCATCATTCAACTCATTGAAGTCCTTATCTCCCTTTATATTAACAATACCATTTTGGCAGGTGAATTCCAGAAGAGGATCGAAGCCTAAAAATGTGTATCTTCCCCACTTTTTTGAATCCTCTACACTTTCAAGCATGTATGTATGGTTGCTTATGCCTTTTAGAATTCTTAAAACTTCTATCGGTGTCGCTATATCTGAAAAAAGTTCATAAGATATAGGAATCCTTTTATACTCTTCATTTTTGCTTATTTCTTTTGCTTCTTTTAAGTTTGGGGAAAACATTTTATCACTAATAATTAATTAGTATAATGTACTATTTAAAACCTTGTTGTATTAAAATGTACATTGAAAAGAATTTGAAAAAAAATATTACATTTTGTCCTGTTCCTTACTAAATGCAATAACAATCTTTTTGATTTCCCTGCTTTCCAGATAAGGAAGCTTTTCAGTGATTTCACGTTCCAAATCCCTATTCAGCTCCAGCCTTTTTTGTGCGTATTCCTCACCTTCAAACTCCTTTCTATATTGTTTGTTCAAATTAGAATATTTGGTGATTAAAGGCTGAAGAATGGTTCCGATATCCTCATCCAAACGGTCATTGATGATTTTTCTTTTACTGATTTCACTGACAAAACCGACAATAGTTATGAAGAATCCCACCATGGTTACGGTCAGCGCCGGAACAAAAATCTGCTGATTGTCGATGAAAACTATAGTAACGACAATTCCTACAAGAATTACAACAATTCCAATTTTTCTTAAATCCATGATAAGATTTTTATAAATCATTGTTATTTAACTTTTTCAGATTGCCGATGATGAAAAGCAAAATGATGACAAATGAAACAACAGCCAAAATGGACATTATCAGCACAACAGAACTGTTTGTGAATAAAATCTTATTCGGGTCCAGAACAACAATTATCTCGGCAAACAGGTTATTGAAAAAGTGGGCGAATATTGCAACAAAAATATTATCGGTTTTAAGATACAATATTGCAATGCAGATTCCAAAAATGAATGCAGAAAATATTGATCCAAAGCTATGAAGCGCCGCAAACAGCAAGGAGGAAATCAATACCGCAAAAACAACAGGAACCGCCAATTGCAACCTATTTAAAAAGACACCCCTGAATATCAATTCCTCAGAAATCGGAGAAATGAGTATTGTTGTAATCAAAGTGCCTGTTAAAAATGAATTGAATGCATTGCCTGACGGAACAATATCCAGAATGGAATTTGACAAATATAACATTCCATATGAGAAAAATATGTTTAAAACCACCACAGCAAGAATTATCTTAAGAATATCATGCGAGAAAACCTCCACTACATCATCCTTAACTGAAAAAATTTCAGCGCGTATCTTAAAAAAAAAGTAAAAAATTATAAAAATATAAATCCAGAAAGA
>NZ_ONER01000135.1 GCF_900316895.1 uncultured Methanobrevibacter sp.
TCATAACTTTTTTTGATAGAATCGGTATCATTTACCTCAATGATGTAGATGCCATCATAATTTTTTTCTTCTAACTTATTGACTATGCTTTTTAAATCAATAGAGCCTTCACCAAATGGTAGGTGTGCATCATCATCACCAAAATTATCATGCATATGTATGTGTTTAATTGAATCAAAAATCATTTCGTCTGGGGAATATCCCACATGGTTGGCATGGCCGATGTCGAGTGTCATTGACATGTCCAGTGAAACGAGAAGGTCATTTAATTCATTCATGTTCTGATAAAGCATGCCGTCAAAAGAAGGCATGTTTTCTATTGTGGTCAGGACTCCCAAATCACGTCCGTATTCGCCGATTTCTTTAATTGATTCATTTGCAAATTCATAAACTGTATCCAAAAAGTATTTGTTTGCCAGAAATGTTGCAAGTCCCGGATGGACAACGACTGCTTCCGCATTAATCTCATTGGCAAAATCAATGGATTCCTTAATCTGCCTGATGGAATTCAGCCTGCTTTTTTCCTGAAGCGCAGCGATATTGACGTCCATGAATGGTGTATGGACGGAATATTTTAAATTAAAGCTTTCAAAAGATTCAATGTCTGGTTTGTCATGAGGATACTGGTGGACAATCTCGGCATATTCAATGCCCAAATCTTCAATGAATTCCAAAACATTTTCCAAATCGTTTTCGATTCCTGCCAGTGTAGATGCTCCAATTTTCATATTAATCACATTTTTTGAACTGCTGTAATCTTCAATCCCATTTCAATGGCTTCTATGATGAAGTCGGATAATTCTATTCCTCTTTTGATTTTTATTTCTCCCTTTTTGGAGGTTGTTGCGGTCAACAGATATTCTCCGTCAATCAGAATGTCGAAGTTTTTGCGTCCGTTATCCTTTCCAAGTTCCAGAATCAGCTGCTTTTTGGTATGCAATATGTCCACTTCGAACGGAGCCTTGCTGATAGGTTTCGCTTCAATGACTTCAACGCCCAGGCTAATTCCAATGCTTTCCTCAATCTCAGCAATCCTTTTTCCGTTTTTGCCGATGATTTTTGGCACAAACTCTTCTGGGATGTAGATGTTGGCCCTTTCAGGTGAAATGACTTCAACGTCAACTTTCGCTTTTTTAGGGACAAGCTTCTTGACTTTTCTTAAAATCTCCTGCTCGGCGATTCTGTCGACTGAAGATTTATAGCTCTCTTCGCTGCCGGAGCCGTTTACCAAATCGATGTCCATTACAATGGTCTGCTCACCGTATGTGTAGATTTCATTTTTGAGCTCGCCGGTTTCAAAGTCCCTCACTTCAATGACAGGCCTTGCAAGGTCTGCCTCTTTCATTCCTGTCGGAACCTTTACGGTCATCTTTGTCTCATAAACGCTTGTTACCTTACCGTTTTCAATGTAGATGCTGGTATCAACGATTGATGGTATTACTCCAAGCTCAACCCTTGAAGCTATCCTTTGGATTGCATCAATAGGGCGTGTTGCGTGGACAACTCCAATCATTCCAACACCGGCCAGCCTCATGTCTGCAAAGATATTGAAATCGGTGTTTTTCCTTAGCTCATCATAGATTGTGTAATCAGGCCTTACAAGCAGCAGTACGTCAGCGGTATTTTCCATGCTGCCTTCCAGCGGTGCATATTGTGTTATCTCATCAGGCAATTGCAGATCCCTTGGGGATTCCATTGTCTTTACGACCTTATTCAATTTTGATGAGTAGTATTTGCCGATTGCCTGTACGAATGTTGATTTACCTGCACCTGGAGATCCTGATATCAGAATACCTTCAGCATTTGTTCTTATTCTCTCTAAAAGCTTATCTGATAAATGATATTCATTCAAATCGATGTTTGCAACTGGCCTGACTGCAGTTATCTCCAAAGCTTCTGAAAATGGAGGATAAGCTATTGAAATTCTGTATTCTCTTGACTGCACAACAAATGAGCCTTCCTTATCGCTTTCCAAATATGTTTTGGGGTCACTTTTTGCCTTGTCAAGAATTTCATCCATAATTTCTTTAAGTTCCCTGTAGGTGTAGCGCTTTTCATTCAGTATGACAAAGTCAATGTGTCCCGGTGTTCCCTTTTTGGCCATCGGCACAACGTTTTCCTTCAGATGGACAGACATTGTTTCGTCATCAAAGTATTTCTCGATTGAAAGTGGCTTTATCTCATATTCCTGTTCATGATAGTAAACCGGTATTCCCTGTGACTTTGCAACTTCCGCCTGCACCTTGTCATTGGTTACGAGGATTCCCATTTCGCTTCTTGCCAGGTCTCTTATGATGCTGTCTATCTCGCCGCTTTTGGCATATCTGATATCGTAATTTGTAGGCCTTTTTCCTTTAAAGCTGACTGCCAGCTTGCCTTCATCCTGAAGTTTCTGGAGTTTCTGAAGTTCGCTTAATCCCCTATGGCCTTCAGATCTGTTGGCATTGGCTTGATGTTCTAGTTCACAAACCACCGCTTCAGGCACAATTATTTCCGGAAAATCAAGCTCTTCCTTTTCCATGATTTCGGAAATTGCACCTATGATTACAGCGCTTGTGTCCGGTATTATACGTTCCATTTTAATACACGTCTTC
>NZ_ONER01000131.1 GCF_900316895.1 uncultured Methanobrevibacter sp.
AAAATCCAGAAAACATATTCATTTACCATTATGTTGAGGAATTAATCTCAAGTTATGGATCATATTATGAATCCAACCTTAAGGACAATGATTTGACACTAAAGGAATTTTCTGTTCTTTTAAGAATAAGATTCCAGGGTGTTGCAACCCAACATGATTTGGTGGAATTGTTTAAAGTGAGCGGAGCATACATTGCAAAGCTTTTAAGAAAATTTGAGGACCACGGATATATTGCACGAAAGGAAGACCCTGAAAACAGGAGAAAAAAACTAGTCAAAATGACAGATGAAGGAATCAAAAAGACAGATGAAATAATAGAAATCATACAAAACTGGGAAGATAAAGTTACATCCAGCATAAGTGAAGATGAAATCAAAACTCTCAAAGAGATATTATTTAAAATAACAATGATATAAGATATGGTGATGATATGGAATATATGAAATTAAATGACGGATTAGAAATTCCATCAATAGGATTTGGAACATTCATGATTCCTGCAGACGGAACAACATATGAAACCGTGAAAACTGCAATCGATTTGGGAATAAGACACATCGACACAGCAACTGCATACTTCAACGAACAGGAAGTGGGCCAAGCCGTAAAAGACAGTGCCGTGGAAAGAGAAGACATTTGGATTACATCCAAATTATGGCTGCAGGATTATGAATATGAGGATGCCAAAAAAGCCATTGACCTGTCACTGGAAAAATTGGGCACAGACTATATGGATTTATACCTGCTTCACCAGCCATACGGCAAAGTTGATGAAGCCTGGAGGGCACTGGAGGAGGCCAGGGAAGAAGGAAAAATTCTCTCAATCGGCGTGAGCAACATGACCATGAAATTATGGAACAAATGGGTTCCTGATTTTGATTCAATTCCATCAGTCAACCAGGTTGAATTCAATCCATATATCCAACAAAAGGAATTAAAAGAAATTTTAAATCCATTGGATGTTAAAATCCAAGCTTGGGGACCATTAGGCAGAGGAAATGCGGATTTATTAAATAATCCTGTAATTTTGGAACTTGCCGAAAAATACGACAAGAATGCAGGCCAGATAATCTTAAGATTCGAAAATCAGGAAGGAATAATCGTATTTCCAAAATCATTGAACCCTGAAAGAATCAAATCAAACATGGAAATATTTGATTTCAAGCTAACTGACAGTGAAATAGATAAGTTACGTGCACTGGACACTGGAAAAGGTTCACATGACCCCGATGCTCCGGGCGTGGGTGAAATATTAATGAATGCATTTGATGTGCATGCAAATGAATAGAATGGAGGCAAAAACATGGAATTTAACTTAAACGAAAATAGGGAAGTAGTTGCATTGCTTGGTGCAGGAAGCATGGGGACTGCAATCATAAAAAGAATAAGCACAAACAGGACAATACTTTTAGGAGACATCAATGAAGATAACCTTAAAGCAAGAGAAAAAGAGCTTAAATATAACGGATATGCCGTAGAAACACAGATTGTTGATGCAATGGATGCAGAATCAGTTGAAGCGTTTGCAAAAAGAGCCAGCGAGCTTGGAGATGTAAAATATTACATACACACTGCAGGCGCATCACCGAACCAGGCAAGCCCAGAGCATATCATTAATCTGGATCTTGTTGCAACATCCCTTGCAATTGACATATTTGGAAAATATATGACCAAAGGAGGCGCAGGACTTATCATCTCAAGCCAAACAGGATACATGATGAATTTGCCTCCTGAAGTCGAACAGCAAATTGCATTGGCATCAACTGATGAGTTAAAGGATTTGGATTTCATTAAAAATGATGCAATGGTCAATTCTGGTGTGGCATACGTAGTTGCAAAAAGGGCAAACCACCTAAAGGTCAGAACTGCCGCAGCAACCACTTGGGCAGACAGGGGTGCGAGAATAAACTCAATTTCACCTGGAATCATTGTAACTCCACTAGCCTATGACGAATTCGAATCAGCAGGTGATGCCTATCAGGAAATGATTAATTCATCCCCAGCAAAAAGAGTAGGAACTTCAGAAGAGATTGCAAGAGCTGCAGAATTCCTATTAAGCGATGACTCATCATTCATCACAGGAATTGATCTCTTGGTTGATGGAGGAGTAATAGCATCAATAGCCAGCGGAAGATACACCCTTGAATTGCAATAGAAGGTGTTGTTTTTGAAATATTCAAACAAAGAGGATTTTGAAAAGGCAAATATTTTTGGCATGGGCAATCCAAACGATGCCTTTGCACAATATTTTATCGGAAACTCATACCTAAATCCTTTAAATGAATTTGGAGAATCTCCTGTATTTGTTGCCAATGTCACTTTTGAACCAGGATGCAGAAACAATTGGCACATTCACAAGGCAAGCAAGGGAGGAGGACAAATTTTGATTTGCACAGCTGGTGAAGGATGGTATCAGGAAGAAGGCGAAAAAGCTGAAAGTCTTGTTCCAGGCACTGTAATTACAATTCCAGCTAATGTAAAACATTGGCATGGCGCAAAAGCAGATTCATGGTTTTCACACATTGCTGTTGAAGTTCCAGGTGAAAATACAAGCAATGAATGGTTAGAAGAAGTAAATGATGAACACTATAAGAATTTAATCTATTAAGATTGACATAGCCATTGAACCATCACCAACAACAAATCACAAATATGCGAACAATTCGTATAAAACGTATGAGATAGTTCGCAACCTTATCGATTTGAACTAATAAACTCTGATAAAAAAGAATAACTGTTTGACTAGATAACTATTAAATATTGCTAATTTTAAGAG
>NZ_ONER01000130.1 GCF_900316895.1 uncultured Methanobrevibacter sp.
TCATGGTCAAAATCCGGAATATTTGCACCGATTAATGTTAAAGCAATTGTTAGAGGATTGTGAAAAAACATCAACGAAAGTAGAACTGCAAATATTGAATGACCCTTATAGGACGACATTTTAATCACCTTAGTTAAAAATAGAATGTTTATATTTAAAAGGTTAATGAGAGAGCATTTGAAAACTAATGCCCTCAAAAAATATGCACCATGCAAAGACTGGGCCGATTCAATTATTTAATTTTAATTTTTATCTTTTTGCTGGAGGTTTTATATATATTATCTCCTTTGAATCTGATTTTTGCTTTGAATGTTCCTTTTTTATTGAATTTTTTGATTTTAAATACAGCTTTACCTTTCTTATTGATTTTAGCCTTATAGATTTTGCCTTTGACTTTCAATGTGAGTTTTTTACCCGCTTTTAGGTATTTTTTGCCGTTGACAGAAGATCCTTTTATTGTTGTTAGAGTTACTGTAATCCTCTTGATTTTTTTGCTTGCTTTGAATTTTTTGTTTTTGGCTTTGATTTTTGTTTTCTTTTTGTTGAACCACCCCATCCTATAGAGGATGGGGATTCCTGAATTTTTTTCACATAAATATATAGAGAACATATATAAAAATTTCTAAAAATTATTCACATAATTTTAGATTCCGAAATATTCCAAAAAACTCACAATTTGGGCATATGACCTTTCAACCGTTCCCTTAGCTATATTGGCAAATGGACATACAACTTCACCAGTGATGGCTGGAACACCCTTTAAATTGCAAACATCCTCAACTGCGCCTTTATAATAAGAGCCTGCAAAGTCAACAGACAAAACATCACATCCAATATCCCGTGAAATGTAATTTGCAATCAAATAGCTTTCAGCACAGGGAGATTTTGATGAAAATATGGATTCTATGCCAGGATTTGAATTGAAAGAAGTTGAATGGAAATCCCCAACAAAACGTATGTCCAAATTTTCAACCGCCTGAACAATTAAATTGCTTATGGAGTTTTTAATATGGGCTGAACGATTTAAATCCATTGAATTTAATGTTCTTTGATTTTCCATAGTGGATCGGGGCGCTGCAAATGGAATAAAATATAAAGTGTGATTTAAATCCTCATATAACATTTCATTAAATAATTTCAAATTGGCAACTTGCGGAGGCAGTTCATTTCCATGAATTCCCGATAAAACCAGTATACTATTGCCTTTATTGCCTAATTTAAATATTGGAGTTCCAAAAACACATTTTTCAAGTACAAATTGAGTAAATCTGTTTAATTCCAAATTATCCAGGACAACCTTATTTCGTGAAACATAACCCCCTGAAAAATCGGAAATGTAGGCCATTTCAAGATTTCCAAATTCCTCAATTTTTTTGAAAAGCATAATTAAATATACAGTGAAACTCTTATTTAAAAATAAGTATGAAAATGAAGAAATATATAAAAAACCTGATAACGCTTATCAATTATGAAAGAGATGCTGAAATTGACCTGATGACACGTGAAATAAGCACAATGTCAGGTCAAAAAAGGGAAGAACTGGGAAGAGCCATCAATAAAGTAAAGGGAAAAAGTTTAGGCAAGGAATTGGGCCTGCAGATAGTTCAGTTCGGAAGGTCTGAGGTAATCGACACAGAAATATCAGTCGGAGACATGGTACTGGTCAGCACCGACAATCCATTAAGAAGCGATTTGACCGGCACAGTCACCGAGAAAGGTGCCAGATTCATCAAGGTTGCCTTTGACAAGCGCGTCCCAAAATGGGCAATCAAAAAGAAGGTCAGACTTGACCTGTATGCCAATGACATCACCTTCAGAAGAATGGAGGATAACCTGAACCATTTGAGCCTAAAGGGCAAAAATGCTTTGGAATACATTCTGAATGAGAGAAATCCAAAGAAGAACAGGGATGTGCCTTATATAGCATATATCGATGAAAATCTCAACGATTCGCAAAAGGAGGCTATCGAAAATGCCCTCTCATGTGAAAATTTCTTTCTGATACATGGGCCATTCGGAACCGGAAAAACAAGGACATTGGTTGAATTAATCTCACAGGAAACAAGGCAAGGCCATAAGGTACTGGCAACTGCAGAAAGCAATGCAGCCGTTGACAACATTTTGGAAAGACTGATGGACAACAAAAAATTGACCCTTACACGGCTCGGACACCCCCAAAGGGTTTCAAAGCACAACATCACACAGACCCTTGCATACAAGGCTGAAAACCACAAGCTGAACAAGAAAATCAAAAAGATCCACAAAAAGATTGACAATATGATTGAAAAGCGCAAGGTCCACACAAAGCCAACCCCACAGTACCGCAGAGGCTATGGCGATTATGACATTCTTCATATGGCATCAAAAGGTAAAGGCGGACGTGGAATAAGCTCAGACAAAATGAAATCAATGGCAAAATGGATTGAAATCAATCAGGAAATCGATGAGGCCCATGACGAAATCAAAAGGATTGAAAACAGAATGATAAAAGACATCATCGACTCAAGCGATGTGATACTGGCCACAAACTCATCATCTGCCCTTGAAGCCATTGCAAGAGTCAAGTTTGATGTTGCAATCATTGATGAGGCTTCACAGGCCACAATCCCAAGCGTACTTATTCCAATTGCAAAGGCCCACAGGTTCATCCTTGCGGGAGACCACAAGCAGCTCCCTCCAACAATAATCAGTGACCGAGCAGGGGCATTGTCAAAAACATTGTTTGAAGAGCTAATAAGAATGTATCCATTCAAATCACAATTATTGGATATACAATACCGTATGAACAGTCTTTTAATGAAGTTTCCAAATGAGGAGTTTTACAATAACGGCCTTAAAAGCGATTCAAGCGTGGATGACATAAACATCAGAGACATCCTGGATTCCCATCAGGA
>NZ_ONER01000128.1 GCF_900316895.1 uncultured Methanobrevibacter sp.
AATCGATTACCTGAAATGCTTCATATCGAAAAAGTAAGTTTTAATAATGATAATGACGAATATAATAATTATGAAAGTCGAATTAGAATCAATTGGCACAATCCACACCCAATTCAAAAAAATTGAGGGAATGCCAATTCAGCCGACAGGCGCAAAAGGAATTAAAGGAACAATCGAAATCAAGGACAAATATGTTGACGGCCTAAAAGATTTGGGAGACTTTTCACACATCCACCTAATCTATCTGCTTCACAAAGTTGACGGATACATGCTTGAGGTAAAGCCGTTCATGGACAACGACACACACGGAGTTTTTGCAACAAGATCACCAAAAAGACCAAACAGAATCGGAATGAGTGTCGTTAAAGTAAAAAAAGTTGAAGGAAATACAATCCATATAGAAAACGTTGACATATTGGACGGAACACCTCTTCTTGACATAAAGCCCTATGTGCCCCAGCTATACGAGGATACAATTGATGAGCTAAAAATAGGATGGTTTGAAACAAAACACCAAAAGGCAAAATCACAAAAATCAGATGACCGATTTAAATAAAAGAAAAAAAAGTAAGCTATAAGTTGTTTATAGCTTCTGTAATTAATTGAATGGTATTTTCAATATCCTCCATACTACATACACTTACAGGAGTATGTATGTAACGAGTAGGAACTGATAAAACACCAGTAGGGATTCCTTCACGAGTCAAGTGAATTGCAGTTCCGTCAGTGGTTCCGCCATCACTCACTTCCAATTGATATGGAATTTCGTTTTCATCCCCTGCTTTTATAAGCATGTCCTTGACGGATTGCTGGGTTAAAATACCTCTTCCACTAGCATCTGCCAAAATTATAGCAGGACCTTTACCCATAACGACAGGTGCCTCTTCAGGCTTGATTCCAGGATGGTCTCCGGACAAGGTTACGTCAAGCGCAATTGCAAGGTCAGGATTCAATTTGAATGCAGAGGTTTTAGCCCCCTTAAGACCAACTTCTTCCTGAACTGTACCTACACCATAGACAGTAGCTCTGGTATTGACCCTTTTTAAAACTTCCATCATCACATAACAGCCTACACGATTGTCCAAAGCCTTACCCATGATTAGATTATTTGGATACTCAACAAATAGTGAGTTGAAAGTCATCTTGTCTCCGATTCTCACCATCTTTTCTGCTTCTTCCTTGTCCTTGGCTCCAATGTCAATGAACATGTCATCAGATTTGACAACCTTTTTTCTCTCTTCAGGACTTGTTACGTGTGGCGGTTTTGAACCGATTACTCCAACAATAGGCTCTCCAACGGAAGAGTGAACAGTTACAGTCTGGTTCATTAACATCTGATCATTTATTCCGCCAATGTTTGAAAACTTAATAAAACCGTTATCGTCAATGTATCTTACCATCAAACCGATTTCATCCATATGGGAAGCAAGCATTACTTTAGGCGCTTTCTTTTCACCTTTTTTAGTAGCAATTAGGTTTCCCATACTGTCAGTTTCAATTGTATCGGCTACATCTTTTAATTCACGTGTAATAATTTCAGCTATTTTTTCTTCACTGCCAGATACACCTGGCGCTAAAGATAGCTCTCTCATTAATTCCATCTTATCACCAAATTATTTTTTAAATTTAATATTATTAAATAGTTTCTATACATATATTATATAGGTGAAGTTATATGTCAATTGTTGAAATATTTTTCAGTCCATCAGGAACCAGCCAAAAAGTAGCTGACAGTATAGCCAGTAGCTTTGGTCAGGAAAAGGAGATTTGCAACTTGCTCATATTCAACTCTGAAAAGGAATTGAAAAGCGAGGATGTTGCAGTTGTAGTGATGCCAGTTTTTGCCGGAAGGCTGCCAAAAGCCGCACGTGAAAGATTATCAAAAATCAAGGGGAATGAAACTCCTGCAATAGCAGTCGTTAATTATGGTAATGCCCATGTTACTGATTCTCTTCTTGAATTAACAGATTTGTTAAGGGAAAACAACTTCAATGTAATAGCTGCCGCTTCTACTGTTTCCCATCATTCCATATTTGATGGCGTTGCAGTAGGAAGACCCGATGAAAGCGATATGGAAAAAATTGATGAATTCGCAAAGAAATGCATTGAAAAATTAGAGTCAAACGAATCATTAGAATCTGATATTCCCGGAAACAGACCATACACCGATTACAAACAGCTGCCATTTGAAATAAGCTGTGATGAAACCGTTTGTGCATTCTGTTATGATTGCGTTTCAATCTGTCCGGAAAAAGCTATACCTGAAGATGATCCTATTGAAACAGACCTGAGTTTATGTTCAAGATGCACAGCCTGCATCTCAATCTGTCCTGAAGATGCACGTAGGTTTTCAGGAGATGCGTTTGAAGCTAAAAAGCCAGCTTTTGAACAAGCAAACAGCGAAAGAAAAGAGCCTGAATTCTATTTATAGATTCATTCTCTTTTTTGCAACTTCCCTTACGTATTCATTTTCATCGTTCAGTGAGATATCCTTCAGGACTTTCTTACTTACTATTTTTTTAACGGCAACTTCACGGATTCTCCATGCAGGGGCATTTCTTGCAATGTCGGTCAGCATCTTCTGGTTCTTGATTAAAGATACCGCCCTAACGGATATGTTTTCAGATATACCCTGTTCATAAATTTTAAACAAGCATTTTTCCACTTTGATTTTATTCAATGCCCTAAGGGAGAATTCCTCATCCTCATTTGCAAGGACAATTCGAATCAGGGTTTCCAAATCATTGATATTGTCAAGAGTGGCCTTCCTTACAGAATCCAATTTTGCATTTTTTAAAATGTCAATGAAATTTTTCTCTTCGGTTATGTGATTTAAGGCTTCAAAAGCCACCTCTTCATGGGTTGAATTGATTGCAACATATGTAAAATCATCTTCGCTTGTTATAGCAGGATTTGTTATTGCATGATTTCTTACAAACTGGTCATCGTCTTCAAGAGCAATCTTAATCAAATCTTCAGGATTGGAAATGTTTTTAACAGCGATTTGGCGA
>NZ_ONER01000146.1 GCF_900316895.1 uncultured Methanobrevibacter sp.
TGGGGTTTCCAATTGAACATCACATATTGCAAATTCATAAATGTTATTCTCTATAAATTGGTTTAAAACAGTGTTCATTGAATCAATAAATGTCTTGATGTACTTTTCTGTATATAGTTCATCATTGTATTGAATTGCGAAGCGGATATTATCTTCTGTCACATAAATGTCGAAGTTAATCTTATATGCTGTAGCTGAAAGGTCTTCTGAAAGCAATGCTTTTTCTTCATAAGTTTTGCCGTTTAAAGTTGCTTCTTCTGAACTTAAGAATTCTTGATATGAGAAGAAGAATTCTGGTTTTAATTGATATTCTTCGGCAATGTAGGTATATGGGTATTCACTGTGGCTTATGGTGTCTCTCCATACTTTATCAGTATCATTAATAAATTTGTTAATGGTTGCTTGTCTGTTTTCATTGTTGAATATTAATGGGAGTGTTTTAACTAAGAATCCTTGGGTATGGTAGTAGTATGGATTTGATCTTCCGTTAAATATTGTTGTAATTAATGTTTTGTCGCTAAATGTGTATTTATTCAATGTTAGTGTAAGTGCTGATAGGAATACAGCATTTTGACTTAATGAATGTTCATTACAAAATTCTTTAACCCTGCTGGAGTCGATTTCTTCAACGATTGTTTTCATCTTTCCTTCATCAGGATTTCCGTTCAGATTTGTTGTCAGAACTGTTGATTCAATTTCCTGTGATAACTTTTGATTAAAGAATTCTTTGGACTCTTCGTATTTTATACTGTTTTTGGTGTTTTCTTCAATAAGGCTGTAAACATAGCCGTCTACGATTTCCTGTGATAATTCTCTGTTTTCATATGCATTGGCTATGTCTGAGAGTAAGTTGATTTGGGACACTCCATCTGTAATCAGGTGGTGGAAATCAAGGAATAATAATGTTTCATCCTTTGTTTGATATATTTTAAATCGGAATAACTGTTCATCACCAAAGTGGAATGCTTTAACATCGTTTTTGATGATTTCATCATCACTTATTGAATCAACCTCAACAATTTCTATTTCATCTATTGGAGTGTTGTCATTCCTTTCTTGTTGTAATGATTCTGGTTTTGAGGTATGGGTGTGCTTCAATTGTCTTGATTATTGATTCTTTTAATTTTTCCGCTTCAATGTCCTTGTCAAATCTTAAAAGTGTTGGCATTGTGTATTTGATTTCATCAGGATTTTGCATGCATTCGTAGTATACTCCTAATTGATTTTCAGTCAATGGGAAGTAATCTAGGCTATTTGCCAACTCAATATATTCATCTAAATCGGATGCATCGTCTAAACTGTTTTCAATTTCTATTGCAAGTTTTCTAATTGTCGGCTCATTAAACAGTAGGGAAATATCTAGGTTTACGCCCATTGCAGCATAGATTTGTGAGTTGAATTTCATTAATATCAATGAGGTAAATCCTATTGCATATAAATCGTCTGTAACACCAAATTGAGTTTTTCTTCTATTTCGTTTTCAGGTTTTATGTTTTCCAAGTTTAATTTTGGTTCTGGGAGTGATTTCAGGTCGGTTTTTCCGTTTGGTGTTTGAGGTATTTCATCAAGTTGCATGTATGCGGTTGGAATCATGTACTTGGTTAATTTATCTTTTAAAAACTCTCTTAAATTGTCTACATCTATATCATCGTCTGCAGTATAATATGCACATAAATGGTCATTATTATTGATTTTTTTAATTACGACGACCGCTTGTTTTATAGATGAGTATTTGTTGATGTTGGATTCGATTTCTCCGATTTCTATTCTTAGTCCTCTGAGTTTGATTTGGTTGTCGATTCTTCCGTGGATTTCTATGTCTCCGTCAGGCCTTGATATCGCATAGTCTCCGCTTCTGTAGTATGGAATGTTATTGATGGTTAAATAAACTTCTTCGGTTTTGTCAGGCATGTTGTAGTATCCTTTACCTACGCCGACACCTCCGATGTAGAGTTCTCCCATTACTCCATCTGGGAGTAATTTTCCGTCAATATCTCTTACTTCAGTCACGTAGTTTCTCAATGCTTTTCCGATTGTGATGTTTTCAGGGTCGGTTATTTCTTTGTAGTTGGATGCGATTGTTGCTTCTGTTGGTCCGTAACTGTTGTATACTTTTGCATCGCAGTATTTTTTAACTTCGTTGAATGCTTTTGCTGAGAATTGCTCTCCTCCCATGACTATACATTTTGCACAGCTAATAACTTTGCAGAATTCTTCTACTTCAAGGTAGGATAGTAATCTTGATGGTGTGAATTCCATCACTTCCGGTTTATGCTCTTTAATTAATCTGGTTAAATCGACGATGTTTTTGATTTCAGAATCATTAGCAAAAATTATTTGTATTCCATTTGTTATACCTGTCAGGATGTCTTCCATGGATGTGTCGAATGCGATTGTTGCAATACTTAATAGGTTGTTGTATTCGCATTTAGGGTTTCCTTCGGCTTCGTTGCATGCATTTTTATGACTTATCATTACTCCTTTTGGATTTCCTGTTGATCCTGATGTGTAAATCATGTATGCCAAATCATCTGGGGTAATTTCTATGTCTGGATTTGAAGTATTTTTCTCTTCAAGCAGTTCATTTATTTCTAATGTATTGCTTGATTTTCCATCTGCGGTTATTATATAGTCTGCTTGACTGTTATTGTATATGTAGTCAATCCGTTCTTTAGGATACTCCAAATCAATAGGTATGAATGCGCATCCTGCTTTTAAAATACCTATTATTGCTGCTATTAGGCTGCTGTCCCTTGGAAGCATTATTAAAATATTACTTTTTGCATTTACTCCTTTTCTAATAAGTGCATTGGCTATGCGGTTTGCCTTAATGTTTAATTCCTCATTTGTTAATGTTGCATCTGTTGCAACAAGTGCAATGTTGTCCGGGTTTGTTTCGACTTGCTTTTCAAAGCGCTTATGGATAAATGGATTTTCCAAATGAGTGAAAGTAATTGTTTCAGGTTCTTTTTCTAATTCAATATCTTCAACTGTTAATTTGTAAATGTCATTTTCAATGAATTGATTTAATATGATATTTAATGAATCTAAGAATTTTTGAATATA
>NZ_ONER01000125.1 GCF_900316895.1 uncultured Methanobrevibacter sp.
GCAACTTGAAGAGGAAATGCGATATCCTCCCTTTCATAAATCAATCCTGTCAGGGAAAATCCCCAACCGACAACAATTGAACCTAAAAATGCATTTATTACTGTCACACCATCAAAATGAACATTTTGAGGACCCCTCTGTAAAGAAATTAAGACCATAATAAGCATCACGATAAAACAGCCGACAAAAGCACCCATCGCCAATCTTTTAATCAAATCAACTTTCATTTTCTCACCTACAAATCCAAAGCCTGTTTAAAGTCCGGCAAATATTTTCTTGAGATATTGTCCTTTAAGCCATTTTTCAACTCTATAAACATCATCCCCTTAAGTGAAGGGGCTACACGCTCAATTTTTTTAAGATTAACGATAGTGGCTTTTGAAATTCTTACAAAATCACTGCTTAAAGTCTCTTCAACCTGATATAATGGCTTTTTTATCAGATACTCACTATTTTCAGAATACACTTTGACCTGCTTGTCTTCAACCCTGAACATGAATATCTCATCCATCTGCAGAAGTGCAATGTCAGATCCCTTTTTTACAGCAACCATATCAGATGAATCATCACTTTCCAGAATGGACATGGCTTTTGCAACGTTATCCGTCAGTTCATTAGTATGAATATCTGCATAAGGCTCTTCAATATCTCTTGAAACAAATAAATTTACCTTCATAGTCTAATCACTTAATTTCATCATTTCTTCTTGGATTTTACGTTCTCTGTAATTATCACTAAACTTATCGACAAATACAAATGCCATCAAAAAATCTTTAAAAACACCTATTCCCCAGAAAAATACAGGGAACAATACCCACCAGAATTCCGGTGTGAAAAACCAATTAATGATAGCTAAAAATGCATTAACTATAATATATGCTTGTAAATTCTTATAGAATTTTATTTTTTTCTCAACTATTTCTTCAGCTCTTTTATATAAATTATCAGACATCTTATTCACCCATTTTTGAAATTTCCTTTTCAATCATTTCTTCTCGATAATCTTTAATGGAATAGGCTTTGAAAAACTTATCTAAAACGTCAAATCCCCAAAAAATCATCACAAAGAACAATAGCCAAAAACTTTGCAGGAATAACAGGCAAATAATTGCTATTAATACATTTACGATTAAATATTTATATAGATTTTCTTGAAATTCGATTTTTGCATCCACTCTTTTTTCAGCTCTTTGTCTTAAATCCATTTTTTACACCTATTTACCATTCGATAATATAACTTAAGCAAAGTCTATATAAATGGCTATTTGGCGATGTTTCCAAGATGCAAAAATTGGCCACTGAAATGCAAAAAAAAGATGTTAAAAATAGTAGCTATAATACAGCTACTAAATAATATAAAATTGCAGTCACTGCCGGAACTGACAAGTTGTCAATTCCACCATAACTGAACGCTTCACATAGTGTTGCTACGGCTGAAATCAATAATATGTTGACAATATTGAATTCAGGCATTGCACAACCGATTGATGTGAAAACCATCCAGACAAATACACTCATGACGGAAGTAATGACAAACATGGTAAGTGATCCTTCAAGAGATTTTGTACCTCCAAACACTGTGTATTTGACTTTTCCGAATTTTTGACCAATCAATGCTGCAAATCCGTCACCGTATACCATAGGAACAATGGCCAATGCTACAATCCATATGTAGTATTTAGGATCGTTTGCAGGTGCAATTGTAGCAAATACCGCAATCAATACTGTCCAAATCAGTGCATAGAAAAACAATCCCAATGCATGACCTGATTCGGTTACGCTGTTTTCTATTTTGATTGGTGAGTATTCAGTTAAAAAGAACAGCCCTATTGTGATAGGCAGTGTTAAAAACCAGACCATTACCCAAGGATCTGAGAAAAATGGCATGGCAAATATCATGTTACCTACCATGATGTGCAGAAACTTACGTGAAACTTCAGGTCTTGTCTTTAAAACCATTTCCGCTATCACGAAAATGACCGCCACATAAACATATACTATGATTAATGCAATTATGTCTGTGAATATCATTCGTCATCATACTCCCCATATTCACATCCTGCATTTTCTATCTTAACATGGTCAATTAATGTTCCGTCCTTTTTGTATAGCTTGATTTCTCCGTATCCACTTCCACCATTCCATAGGCGGTTGTGTCGTTTTTTGCCGTCTGGCGCTTCGTAGTTGAAAAGCATCATTTCATCACGTTTACAGTAAAGCACCAGTTCCATTCTTGAGTTTCTGTTGCTTGCATTAACATGCCATGTGTGAACGTCTTCACCTTCCTGGAAATCAAAGTCTATTTTGACCATATTCCAGAATCTGGCGAAGTTGTATTCATACATTTTTCCTTCATAGTAAAATCCTATTAACAGCTTACGAGGCAGTTCAATACCGAATGCCTTTGGCCTTCCACCTCCGGCTTCAAATGCGGAGTTATTCAATTTTTTACCGCTGATAAGGCTTGTTATATTACATGAGGAAATCCAAAGCCATGGTGAGGTGAAGTCTCCTCCCCAATTCTTATCGGCATATCCGTAGGATTTTTCAGGAATAACCTCATATTCTTCCCCATCGAGCCAGACAGTGCCGCTGTATTGGGTTTTGATTCCTTCTGCATGCCAGAACATTTCGAATGAGTTCAGTTTTCTGAATAATGAGCTTGCACCATAACCTACGTTGAATGTGATTTGCTTGTCAATATCCAAATCCCACATCATGTCTCCTGCATCGGACATGTATTCAGGGTGATTTTTGGCGTCCTCTTCAGACACTCTTGAAAATCCGCTCATGTGGGTTTCTGTCAAACTGCAATCACCCACCTGGATGTTCAGCTCATCATCAGGGCAGTTGAAGTATTTCATTGAGTAAAAATTATGAATCTGTTTTGGGTCTTTACCATATGCTCCCGCCTTAATCATACAATATGACGGTTGTTTGCCTGTTTTTTGATTTTCAGGGTCCTGTCCAAGGACAGGTTCGTCTTCAGCCAAAGCTGGGTTGCATGTAAAGTATTCTATGAAAAATGGTCTTGCCTCACCGGTTTTCTTATTGTAACCAGTGAATGAATGCCACCACCAGTCATAACCTTTTTTGGCAAGTGGACCCTTAAGCATAAAATAATCTCTTTTCAAATCACTTTTATTCATATTATTCCTCCAAAGGTAAGATAATATGATATTTATTTAAAATCTTTTAAATAATTTATTATAAAACA
>NZ_ONER01000123.1 GCF_900316895.1 uncultured Methanobrevibacter sp.
TATTCTTTGCAGTTAATGTTAAATGGGGTTCTTTAAAAAATAAAATACTGTTATTCGGATTAATACCTATAGGTTCACTGTGTGTGCTATTTTTGACAGATTATTATCTGTTAATTGATGTAATACATTTAATAACCCTTGCATATTTCATTAAGGTCTATTTTGATAAATTCGTCGAATATACCGAGACTAATAGTTTAGGAATAACAATTATATTATTGTTTTCAATTGTTTTCATTAGTTTTTTATTCACTATTATTGTTGAAGATGTTTCCCCTCTTGATTCATTGAACATGGTTTCCAATGCATTTACAAGTAATGGTTATACCGTTTTAGGAACAACCGGTATTGGTAAGGTCGATGCAATATTTTTGGTTTGGAGCGGTTTTTTACTGTCTTGTGTAGGTACAGCAACTTTAACAGTTTCTCTTGTAGTGAAACATCTTGATAGAAAATTCGATGATTTGGAAGAATTGGCCAGGAAAAAGAAAAACTGATTCTTTTTAAAAATCCTTAAATATTTTTTTCCATAGAATATTATTGATGCAGGCTAATGACAATATTGAATCAATCACCGGAAATCCCCGCAAGGCCATTAACAAATTGGCTTTCCCTACGATATTTTCACTGCTTTTAATGTTTTTAAACAATCTCATTGACAGTTTTTGGGTGGCAGGCATCAATGCCAACGCTCTTGCAGCTTTAGGTTTTATTTCCCCCTTGTATCTGGTGATAATAGGCATTGGCAGCGGTGTGGGTGCAGGTGCGAATTCTCTTATTTCAAGATATGTCGGAGCTCAAAGAATTAAAGATGCAAATAATGCAGTTATGCACTCAATAATTATAACACTTGTTGTTTCAGTTATAGTTTTAATGATAGGTATTTTCTTTTTAGATGATTTAGTAATATTATTGGGGGCAGGTAGTGTCAGCACATATTGCCTAAGTTATGGCCAGATTATATTTTTGTTGAATATTGTATTTTTAGCTCCCAATGTGGCCGCAAGCATATTCAGGGCGGAAGGTGATGTGGCCCGTGCGACAAACCCATTGATTTTAACATCTGTCTTTAACATGATTCTGGATCCGATTATGATATATGGACTTGATTTTGGCATATTCGGAGCGGGGCTGGCGACAGTTTTGGCATCATTTTTAGGATTTCTTCTGATGCTTTACTGGATATATGTTAAGAAAGACACATTTTTCCAGTTCAAATTCTCAGATTACAAGCATGAATTGGGGATATATAAGGAAATCCTTGCGGTTTCCATTCCTGCCTCAACTGAAGAGATAATATTTGCTCTGGTAGCGATTATCCTTAACTATCTGATCATCGTAACTGCAGGTGTTGCGGAAGTGGCCGCATTCACCATCGCATGGAGATTCATAACAATTGCATTCATTCCCTGCATGGCAATAGGGATTGCAACAATAACCGTTTCGGGTATAGCTTATGGTGCAAGGAATTGGGAAAATTTCAATGAAACAATCAAATACTCGACACTGCTAAGTTTGGCGATTACAATTGCAATCTGTGCAATGTTTTTCATATTCGCTTATCCTCTTTGCGATTTATTCAACTTCCAGGCGGGCAATCCCGCATTGGTAAACCGATCTGCCGAAATATTGCAATTGCTGGTGTTCTATAATTTTCTGATATCATTTGGTGCAACAGCGGCCTATACATATCAGGGCGTTGGCTCAGGTTTCAAATCACTTGCAATAACCATATTGAGGGAACTGGTATTGAGCATGGCATTGGCATATATACTTGGAATTACATTTGACATGGGCGTTTTTGGAGTGTATCTGGGAGCAATCATTGGAATGAATATAGGTTCAATCATAGGTTTTGTTTGTATTTGGATTTTCAATCTCAAATTCAAAAAAAGAGTTTTTCATCTTAACTAACATATATTATTTATACTATTTTTACAATATCATATCATAGTGATTAAAATGTCTAAAGATTGGGAAGATATTAATGTCAACAGACGCAGCAAAGATAAGGTTGTTTTTGAATCTCGATTCGTTCAATCCATATATGATGGAATTGGATATCTAAAAGATGAAACAACCGAAATATTAAAAGAAATTGATTCAAATGAATTCAAGCAAAATCTTGATGAAATGGATGTTCAAGAATTTGGGGAAACTGTAATAAATCATTTTTCAGATTTTGCAGATGATTTATCAAAATTTAAGGATGAGGTCATCAATCAGGATGGCGTTCCTGATTTCATTAAAGAGTCTTCACGTGAAGCAAAAATTGCACTGAACAGGGATGAGGACTACCTTAAGGTAGCAAGAAGAAAACTTGATAAGGTAGATTCCGATGAATTGGAGGATGCTGAAGCTGTAAACGCTCGTGTTGTTCAGCTATGTGACAAATCAATTGATTTGAACAATAAAAATCATGAGGCTTACTATCTGAAAGGGCTGGCACTGACTAACTTGGGCAAGTATGAAGAAGCAGTTGAAGAGTTCCTCTGCTCTCTGGCTTTAGAAGATAATGTTGAATCAAAATTAGCGATTGCAAATGTAAACAGATTGAATGGAGAGTTCAATGATGCAATTAATGTCTATGATTCAGTTTCAGATGATGTGCCATTCGAAGCCTTAAAGGGAAAGGCATATACATATTACGATTGGCAGAAATACGGCCAGGCCAGCAAGGCCTTCAGTGAAGCCAACGAAATTGAAGAATTGGACGAGAAATCTAAAAAGATTTGGGATGAGTGCTCATTATAGACTTTCCTTCAATTGGGCATTTAAAGTATTGTAATAATATCCTTTAAGGGCAAGCAGCTCTTCATGAGTTCCTTGCTCAATTATTTCACCATTTTCAATTACGATAATCCTGTCGGCATTTCTTATTGTTGATAGCCTATGCGCTATGATAAAGCTGGTTTTGCCTTCCATAAGCTTGTCCATGGCCTTTTGAATTAACTTCTCTGTTCTTGTATCAACGCTGGATGTTGCCTCGTCTAAAATTAAGATCTCTTTTTTTGAAAGAATTGTTCTTGCTATTGTAAGCAGCTGCTTTTGACCATGAGAAATGTTGTCGGTATCTTCGTTTAAAACGCTTTCATAACCGTCACTTGACTGTCTTATGAAATTATCGGCATAAACCTGTCTGGCGGCATCAGTGATTTCGCTGTCATCGGCATCCAAATTTCCATAGCGGATATTGTTTGAGATAGTGTCTGAAAACAGCCAGGAATCCTGAAGAACCATTCCAATTAATGACCTTATG
>NZ_ONER01000119.1 GCF_900316895.1 uncultured Methanobrevibacter sp.
CCTTTCAAATCCACTAATCTTGTCAAAATCTGCATCGAAAGATGCGATTCTGCCAATCCCATGTTTTTGCATGGAAACCAAAATTGTGCAATCGGAAAAATTCACACTGCGATTATAATAATTGAAAAATTCAAATGCCCTTTCATAGTCCTCCTCAGTTAAAAAGTCAAAATCATATATATTTAGCAAGTAGTTTTTTAACTCATTTACATCACCAAAAAAATTATATGGAGAAATACTATTAAACACTTCTATAAGAACTGTTATATTGGTTATTTTTGCTTCTTTTTCCAAAAGAGGTTTAATATTTTTAGCATACTGGCGATAAGGGTCATTTTTAATAATTAAACTATTAATGTATGAGGTATCAAGAAAAATCATATTATCACATGTGGTGTTTGTCGAATTTCAATCCCAACCGGTTTCACCAAGATTGAAAAGCTTTTCCAATACGTCATCACCCTCAGAGCCATCATGATCAAGCATTGCCCAAATCTTTTCTGCATCAATTGTTGGAGGGAGGTCTTTAACTTTCCTCAAATAGTCATAAAGAATACTATTTATTAACTTTTCAGGATTGCAATTGATTTGCCTACTCCTATCAGTTATGCCGTTCATAATTTCTTCAGATATATGAATATCCTGCATATTATCACATCCTTTTATTCCTTGTTTAATGTATTCACCAATCAAATCCAAGTAATCGGATTCGACTTCAAATGCCTGCATCCTCAACTTCTCAAGCAGCCCTCATCAATTTCAAAAGAGATTTTGAGATATTACCACCACCTATATCCAATCATGTCTTAATATGTAGGACCTAGTATAAAGACTTAATGGCTGCAGGCTCGACTGACATCAGCAATTATAATTAGATTAGAATTTTATATATATTTTTTTGATATGCACAAAATCAGCAGTGTGTATTTGTGATATTGTGAATTCACATGACAATATTGATTTGATAAAGAAAAAATATGGAGATTTAAAAAAATTAAAGTAAAAATAGAGATTAAACAACATTCAATTTAACTTCATTGTCGGAGGTTCAATTTTCAACCAGCCATTCCATGAAATCAACGCTTCCGACCGGATAGTCTCCGCCGTTTTCGATGACATCCTCAACCAGTTTCACTGCCTCGTCAATTCCCAGATCAGTGACGTCCAGCTCATAGGTGCTTTCCGGATATTTCTCGAAGGCTTCGGCAGAACACACTCCCAAGGCTTCGGCTTCAAGGTTTTCCCGGATTTTGGATTCGGAATAGTCCCTTTCCATTAACCTTTTCTCCAGCATCTCCGGATTTACCCTCAGGACAATCACCTTGTCGGCGCCGTCGCAGAGATGTGAGAGGTGCCCCTCAAAAATCAGCAGTTCATCACAATTTTTAATCATTTCATCTACATATCGTGACAACTTGTCGATGTCTATGACCTTATAACCCTTATTCTCATCAATGCCCATTACGAAACCATGACTTATTGCCAGATCATTGATTTTAATCAACTGTCCGTTCAATCTGGAAGCAAGTGTTGTCTTACCGGTGCACGGGGTTCCGGTTATGAATATGGCAGTCATTTTTTCAGGATTATCCTGAGAACATCCTCATCATCAAGCACATGGTCCGGACCAACCTTCTGTCCCGGAAACTTGACTGATGTTCCCCAAACTTTCGCATGTCTGAAGTTCTTGACGAATTCCCTGTGGAGCTTTCCGCAGGCATCGATTACGGTTGAGCCCTTCTTGATGACAAGGGGATCTTCCATGTCCGCCTTTCTTCCCTGAGGCTTCAGGTAAACGCGAACCAAATTGAGATTGTCGAATATCAGATCCTTGAGCTCGTCGATGTTGGTGTTCTTGTCTGCTGAAATCGGAATGAACTCCGGAATGTATTTCTTGAGCTCCTCAATGTATGCATCGTCAACAAGGTCGACCTTGTTCAACAGGATGAGCATAGGAACGTATGACTTGTTGCGGTCGAGAACATCGATGAACTGGTCCATTGTGACGTCATCCCTGAAGAGAACATCTGCGTTTATGTATCCGTACTCATTTAAAATTGATCTTATTGTTTTCTCATCCATGTGTGTGAGCTTGCAGGTGCTTGATACCTTTACACCGCCCAGCTTTTTCCTTTTGACGGTAACGTCAGGCGGATGCTCGTTCGGCCTGATTCCGATTGCCCTAAGCTCCTTTATGATGACATCAAGGTGCTGAGGGTTGAACGTGTCGAGAACAACAAGTATCAAATCGGCAGTTCTTGCAACCGAAAGGATTTCCTTACCACGGCCTTTTCCGCTGCTTGCGCCTGTGATGATTCCTGGAATGTCAAATACCTGAATCTTTGCATTCTTGTGCTCCATGACACCCGGAACGATGTCAAGGGTTGTGAACTGATAGGCTCCGACCTTACTTTCGGCATTAGTGATGTTGTTGAGTAAAGTGGATTTACCGACAGACGGGAAACCTACAAGCACTACTGTAGCGTCTCCTGACTTTTTGACGTGAAATCCTTGTCCCTTTGACCCTCCGCTACTTCTCTGCAGAGATTCCTCTTTCAATTTGGACAGTTTTGCCTTAAGTTTCCCAATGTGGTGGGAGGTGGCCTTGTTGTAGGGGGTCTTCTGGATTTCCTCTTCAATAGATTTTATCTTGTCTTCAATTCCCATCTGGTTTCTCCTAAAATTAGTAATTAATATTTAAGATTTTTATATTATTTATATTTTAAACACAACATGTTTATAAAGCCTAAACTGATATTAATATTCTTATTGATTTGACTTTTGAAAATGGAATATAACTCCGATATTAATGAACCTAACTATTTTTAATAGAAATTATTGATTGGAATATAATTCAAACAGTTTAAATTTTGATACAATTTTCAAATAAAAAAAATTAATAAGATTCATTGATAGTGAAATTGTTAACTGTATAATCCTTTTTATAAACATGTGATCTAAGACCAATACGAGTTATAAGAATTTTATTTCCTTCAACAAAATAAACAATACGAAATTTTCCCAATCTTGCACGCCTATATCCATCAGTATTTTTTAAATTCTTAAATTTGCTTTTAAAAGGATTAGAACGAATTTCTCGTATTTTATCACATAACCGTTCATAAAGTTTAGGATTAGATAATTTTAATTCATCTAAAAATCCCCTATACTCTTTAGAAACGAAAATTCTATTTGAGCTCTTCGAAGTCACTTAAGTCACCACTTCTAACTTTAGCTCGTAATTTATCCATTTCTTCTAAAAAGCCAACATAATCATTACAGTCATCATTTGTAAATCCTAATGTTGATGAAGATAAATTTAAATCATCGCTACCAACAGAAGTAGTGTTTTTATCCTTTAAACGACTTAGTGAGGAATTTTTAAATGTTGAAACACCATATTTCATTTTCACTTTCCTCCTGTTGTAATATTTAAATTTTGATTATAATAATGTTTTCTACTAATCCATTTGAAACCTTCATGTTTTGTAATAACTGCAATATCAATAGGCCCGCCAATGACTTGAGCTCCCGGAACAAATCGTGACGAATTAACTGAAATATCTGCTAAGAATCTAACCAAATCAATTGCATCTTGTATAGGCATTGCAGGGACTCCTAATGGTAATTGAAGGTCATCTTTACAATTAGA
>NZ_ONER01000116.1 GCF_900316895.1 uncultured Methanobrevibacter sp.
TGCAATGACATGCTCTTCTACGTCCATTTTACTCAATTCATTAGCTATGTTTTCAATCCAATGTGTCATTTATATTCACCATTATAATAATAAGAATAAAGTTTTATACTACATTAAGTTCTGTTTTTTGTAATATAAAAAGTATTAGTTTGACGGATATTCGGCATGGCGGTGTGAAGAGGTTAGCTGATTTTTTTGGTTTACAACAATTATATATTATTTATTATTGAAAATATTATTATGAAGCATAAAAAACTATTAGTTGCTTTTTCAATATTATTCGTTCTTTTATGTTCACTGACAGCAATATCTGCCAGTGACTTAAATGACACGGATGTCATTGCAAACGATGATGCGGGGGAGGAAATCGTATCGTCTGATGCTGATATTGAAAACGACATAACAACGGAACCTGACAGTGGAAATATATATGAAAATACGTTTACGGACCTGAACAACATAGTTGCCGAGGGCGGGAACGTAAATCTTACACGTGATTATACATATAATGAAAGTACCGATGAGGGGTTATATAATCAGGGTGTTGTCATTGACCAGGATAATGTAGTCATTGACGGTAACAATCATTACATCAATGGGGAAATGAAAAGCAGAGTATTCCATATAAAAAATGCAAACAATGTCACCTTGAAAAACATAACATTCTATAATTCTGGCTACAACCTTAGAGTTGATGGTGGTGCTTTATACATCGAGGAATCTTCAAATATCACCATAATAAATTGTGTATTCTACTCTAATCGTATAGTGAATGATGGTGGTAACGGTGGTGCAATATATGTAAAATCAACCGACCCAATCAGAATCACTGATTCCAAATTCAAAGAGAATTCTGCAGGTTATGGTGGAGCAATAACCGCTCATAATGCCACATTGATTCTTGAAAACACAATCTTCGACAAAAATAGTGCTGTAAATATCGGTGGTGCACTAAATGCCGCTCATTCGACCCAAATCATTAACAACTGCACATTTGAAAATGGCGAAATTAAGGAGGGTAGTGGTGACCGCCGTAGGGGCGGAGCAATTTATGCCGGGCAATTCGACGAAGATAACGAAATGGTAATCACCAACACCGAATTCAAAAACAATACTGTATATAATGACGGTGGAGCAGTTTATATAAAAGGGCAGGCAAAAGTGCTCATTGAAGACAGTAAATTTTCTGAAAATAGTGCAAGTTATTGCGGAGCAATTGTTTGCGATATAGCTAATGTAACAATAAGAAATACGGAATTTAATGAAAACCATGGAGGTGAAGGAGGTGCTGTAAATGCCGGTCCTTCCACTCTGATTGAAGATTGTAATTTCACCGAAAATTATGCATGGGGAAATTATGGTGGTGCAATATACGTTTGTCAGTCTGAAGATGAAAACGCCAATGCTACTGTAAAAAATTGTAATTTCTTAAAAAACTCTGCTGAAATTGGTGGTGCAATTTATGCTTATGATAAGGTCTCTGTTTTAAATTGTAATTTCACCGCAAATAATGCAGCATTATTTGGAGGTGCATTTTATTCTCAGGGTTACCCAAAAGCGACAATAAATAATTCAAATTTCATAGATAACAATGCAAAATTGGGTGGAGCAGTATATTCTTTTTTCTCAAATGTGTTAATTGAAAAATCCCATTTTATGGGAAATACTGCCGAAAATGGTGGAGCAATATATAATGCAGTTGGAAAAATATTAATAAACAACAGTGATTTATCAAAAAACACTGCATCAAGTTACGGAGGAGCAATACTAGTTAACGGTACTTATGATAATGCCGAGATTACTGTCGAAAATACCATATTTGCACAAAACACTGCAACTGAGGGAATTGATGACATCGCTTTAGCAAGTGAAAACAGTAAGGCTACAGTAATCAATCTTACTCCAAGCAATTTGGTTCCAAAATACATTGTCGAGATGGATGTGTCTGAAGTAAGTGATGTTAACTACACTCAGAATGTCGTGATAACCGCCTCCAATATTAAAAGATTTGGTCAACCGCTCAACAATGGTAGTGTTGTATTTTCCATTAATGGGGAAAACATTTCCATACCTGTACAAAACGGAATCGCAACTTTTAATCGTACATTGGACGCCGGATCATATAATGTCGTTGTAACATATGTTGGCAATGCTACAGATGCAAATCCAACAAAAACCCTTGAATTCAATGTGCTTAAACTTCCGGCAGTTCTTGAAGTCATAAATGTCACAAACTGCACATATAGCGATTCAATACAAATCAAAGCCAATGTTACAAGTAACGGCTCAGCAGTTAACGAAGGCAGTATATTCATCATAGTCAACGGCAAGAAGTATTCCGCTGATGTGACCAATGGAATTGCAACAATCGACGCTCCTAAGATAGATGCTGGAACATATTCCGTAAACTTGACATATGAAGGAAATTACCTTGCTGACAATGTATCAGTCAAATTTGAAGTATCCAAATGCCCTGCAACCATTGAAATAGTCAACATTACTAACTGTACCTATGGAAATTCCATACAAATCAAAGTCAATGTCACCGGCGGAAGCTCACCAATTAACGATGCCATTGTCTCAGCAATCGTCAATGGCACTGTCTATTCTGCCAGTTTAATCAATGGAACTGCAACAATCGACATTCCAAATTTAAGAATAGGAACATATGAGGCTAACATTACATTTGGTGGAAATTACCTTGCTGAGAATGTATCCGCTAAATTTGAAGTTTCCATATCAACTGCTGCAATCACTGCCAAAGACATTGCATATGTCATAAATTACGGCGGAAAATACAGTGCAGTCATTAAAGATGTAAACGGCAAGGCGGTTGTTGGAGAAACGGTAACATTCATCTTCAACGGAAAAGTCATAGGCTCTACAGTCACAGACAAGGATGGTGTTGCATCAATACAATTGACTCCTGCAATTCTTAAAGCGGCAAATGCGGGCAATAAGCGAAAACTACAACCCTGTAAGCAAAACCGTTAAAGTAACTATCAATAAGGAGAAAACTAAAATCCTCAAGGCCAAAAAGACCTATAAGTTCAAAAGGTCCAAAAAAGCCAAAAACATAAAAGTTACCTTGAAAGACAGCAAAAACAAGGTCATGAAAAAGGTTAAAGTGACCATCAAACTGTCCGGTAAAAAGATTAAGGGTAAAAAGACTGTCACTGCTAAAACCAACAAGAAAGGTGTAGTAACCTTCAAGCTTGGCAAAAAATTAACCAAGAAAACCAAGGTCAAATACACAATAACCTTCAAGGGCAACGCTTACTACAACAAGGTAGTCAAAAAAGGAAAAATAATAGTTAAGTAGATTAATAACAATCTACTTCTTTTTTTTATTTTAATATATTCTTTTAAAAAAAGAGAAATAAATAGATTATAAATAATCTATTTGATTAAGTCGGAATCGGACTGATCCAACCATTCGTTAACGATTTTTACTGCACAGTAGTTACCGCACATGGTACAGGTGTCCTCTTCTTCAGGAGGTCTTTGGTCTCTTTTTGCACGTGCAGCTTCCGGAAACATTGCGCAGGCATATTGTGCTTCCCAATCGAGATTTTTACGGGCTTCTGCCATTGCAAGGTCTTGTGAACCATCGATTTGACCGCTTGCGAGGTCTCCTGCATAAGCTCCGATTTTGGTTGCGATTACACCTTCCCTTACATCATCAGGGTTAGGTAATGCAAGGTGTTCTGCAGGGGTTACGTAACAGATGAAGTCAGCACCTGCCTTTGCGGATGATGCCGCACCGATTGCGGATACGATGTGGTCGTAACCTGGTGCCACGTCACATACGATAGGTCCTAACATGTAGAATGGTGCATTTGAACACATTTTCTTTTGAATCATTACGTTTGTTGGGATTTCGTTGATTGGAATGTGTCCTGGTCCTTCAATCATACATTGCACTCCAGCTTCACGGGACCTGTCGATTAATTCTCCTAAAATGATCAATTCTTGTATTTGTGCCCTGTCGGTTGAATCTGCAATGGATCCTGCCCTCATACCGTTAGCGAGTGAAAGAACAACATCATGCTCTTTTGCGATTTCCAGTACGTAATCGAAGTTGGCGTATAATGGGTTTTCCTTTTCGTTTTCGACAATCCATCCGGACATGAATGAACCTCCTCTTGAGACCAGACCGGTTACACGGCCTTGTCTTTTGAGTCTGGTTAAGGTTTCAATGTTGATACTACTGTGGACTGCCATAAAGTCAATACCATCTTTTGCTTGCTTTTCGATGGTGTTGAAAAGGTCATCTTCAGTCATGTAGACTACAGAACCGTCTCTTCTGATGCTTTCGATTGCTGCCTGATAAACAGGC
The DNA here is from genome assembly GCF_900316895.1 of uncultured Methanobrevibacter sp. Taxonomy (GTDB): domain Archaea; phylum Methanobacteriota; class Methanobacteria; order Methanobacteriales; family Methanobacteriaceae; genus Methanocatella. The sequence goes on from NZ_ONER01000116.1 coordinate 4,340, forward strand.
ACTGAACCTACAGGCAATGGGGACATGTCAAGAACCCTGTTCCTGATTACATCTAAGTCTCCGCCAATACTCAATTCCATCAGACAGTCTGCACCGTTATCGATTGCGATTTGCGCTTTCAATACTTCCTCATCGAAGTTCACGATATCGGTTGATGTACCTACGGTTGCATTTACTTTTGTTCTGAGTCCGGCTCCAATACCTGAAGCCTCAATATCTCTGTTAACGTTACTTGGTATTACAATTGTACCTTCTGCCACTGATCTTAAAATGAAATCTTCTGAAACACCTTCTATTTCTGCAACGTGCTTCATTTCATCAGTTAATATTCCTTTCTTAGCATCACTAATTTGTGTCATAGTATCTCTCCATTAACATTTATAATAGTCAAAGTTATTTTAAAATTTTTCCACACAAAGTTGATATTTTCTTATTTTTATTTAATAGTATTTAAATTAATAGGATAAATTTTTATTCCAAATTTGTTGATATATATCAAGTCTTTTTTAAAAAATAGTTAATTTTATAATTTAAATTAAAAAATAAGGTCGTATTGACAAAAATAAAATAAAATTGAAAAAATGATGGGAATTAATAGAATTCGCTCATTCTTTCAAATGCCTCATCAAAGGTTGGCATATTGGTCTGACAGCCTTGATGTTGGATAATGAATGATGAAACGGATGATGCAAACTTAGCAGATTCTTCAAGTGTTTCTCCATTCAGGAATCTTGATAAGAATCCTGCCCTGTATGAATCTCCGGCACCGGTTGGGTCAACCGCTTCGGTTGGGATTGCATCGATTTTGATTTTCTCTTCGTTGGAATAGATTTCACATCCGTTTGCCCCACAGGTTTTCACAATTATTTTAGGGCCCATCTGCCTCAATCCTGTCAGGTCAACTTCAAGGGCATCCAGAATCCTTTCGATTTCATGATGATTGCCGAAGAGGATGGTTGTGTTTTCAATGACGTCAACCAGTTTCTTTGTGTCATACATTCCAAGGTCCTGGCCCGGATCGAATGAGACAAGCAAATCCTGATTTTTGGCTTCCTGTGAACATTTCCAATTGAATTCCGGGTCTCCTGTTGCTAAATGAACTGCCTCTGCATTTTCAATTGCCTTTACCGGGACCTTGCTTTGTGCAAATTCCTTTGCAGCTCCCCAGTAGAAGTAACTGATCTGGTCATCATTGTCATCTGTGAGGACAAATGCTGTAGGTGTCGCCTCACCCGGAACAATGATTAATGAATCAGTGTCAATGCCCAAATTTTGCATGTTTTCATAGTATTCGGTTTTTTTGAAATCTCCACCGACAGCTGAGACGAGTGAAGTTTTTAATCCTAATTTTGCTCCAACGCAAGCCACGTTTGCAGCTGCCCCACCATTAAATGTTTTCATGTTGGTGATAGGCGCTGAAAAATTAGCTTTTGGAAATTCAGGCACTCTAATAATGTAATCATGAGCAGAGTGACCAATTGCTAGTAAATCTCTGTTTTTAACCATAATATCGCCTTTTTATTTTTCAATTTTATATTGTGTTTCATCATTATTTAATGTTTTGAATTACACATTTTCACGGATGTGCACATTCACAAAAGCACGGTGCAACATGAGTGTAGTATAGAATATATAATATTATATGATATGCAATTTTGCCGAGAGCATTTGAAAAGTAATCATCCCATCGGTGTGAAACCCTGATTTTCGATGGATTTTTGGGCATCGTTAAGCAGATATCTGACGAATTCGTCAACTTCGGCCTTGTCTTCATTGACCTTGATGACGCTTATGACATGTTGGGTGTCATACTTCAGAAGCTCGTTTCCCTTGAAATAACTGGCATTCAAAAATGTATATAAGTTTTCAGAGTTTCTTACAATTTTAAATGCGTCAAACTGTGAATTTACCCTTTCCTTTATATTGTATTTTATGTCATAATGGTTAAGGCTGTTCCAGGCAAGCCTTTGGGCAGATCCGTTTACTCCAACAAAGTCAAGGCCCTCCAAATCGGATATGCTTTCGACGTTTCTGGATTTCGGACTTGAAACCAGAACGAGATAGTCATAGGCTATCGGCATGAAGTTGATGTCTCTTTCATAGGCAATCAGAGGGTCATCCAAAGTGAGAATGTCCACGGCTCCCCTTTTTGCAAGTTCAAATGCATCCTCGTCGCTGCTGCTGTAGATGTTGAGGTTAAACGGTGTTTCGATACTTTCCAAAAGTCCGGTGCTGATGTGTCCTCCGGCAATGTTGATGTC
>NZ_ONER01000115.1 GCF_900316895.1 uncultured Methanobrevibacter sp.
ATCGAAATCCTTTTTGATTATCTCATAATACTCTTTAGCTTTTTCTATGGATTTCCTTCCAGGAACAACAATTATATGTTCAGGATTCATGCTTTTGATTACTTCATAATGATCCTCAAAGATTTCCTCTTCATCAACATCCGGAGTGGTGTAGATAAATTCCAAAGGACCGTCAACATACTGGCTCATGAATCTTGCATTGATTTTTGTTGCATCCCCATTGTCCCCCTGGCCGATTCCAATGAATTTGTCATTATATCTGACAACTTCAAACCTTCCTGGCGGAATGAATGACATGTCCAGATTATTGAAAACGCTTTCAACCTTACTTTTGATATTTTCGGTTTTCGGAGTGAAAGTTGCATAAGCGGTAATTGAGGACAATGTATTGTAAATGTTATGTATTCCGAAAGGAGGAACGGTAAGGTTTACCTCAAATTGGACGTTTTTGGAAACTGTATAATTATAAACATCCCCTACAATTGTCAATTTCCAATTGTCATTGTTGAATTCTACATTGGTTAACTTGACATTAGGTTCCGGTCGTTTAAATCCGCATTTACAGGAATAACGTCCCCTATGACTTAAAAATCTCATTGAATAATCTAAAGTCTCACCACAGTTAGGACATTCAACCGGATTTGCATCATCGTCCACGATATCATCAATCGCCAATCCATAATAGTTTACTTTAATATCCTTCTGTTTATTGACTCCAATTAGCGCAGTTCTTGGATCATCACAGTTTGTAACTACTACCCCTCGAGTCATGCCTTTGGACAATAAGACTTTAGCCTTGTAATAATCCTCAAATGGATTTTTTACACCTGCCACAGCAGTGTGCTCTTTAGAAATTGTTGTGTAGACAACACCAATTGGATTTATAAGTCTTTGAACAGTATCAGGAATTCCGTATTTCAAGTTACGTATTCCATATTCAAAAATACCCAAATCACCCTTTTGATTTAGGATTGCAGTAACAATTGAATGGATAGTATTGTTTTCGAAGCTTTTTCTGAATTCTATGTCTCCGGTCATCAGCCTAATGAATAGCGTGGTAGTAGTTGTCTTTCCATTGGTTCCAGTGACAAGTACTGAACCAATCTTTAAATCTTTTGCAAGCTCAGAAATTGATTCATGACCACCAACTCTATCAAAGGCATATCCTGGGATATTCTTTCCGCCACCAGGACCTATTTTTGAAAGTTGAGTCACAACTTTACCAGATAATTTTGCCAAATAAAACTTCAATCTACTAACCATAATAATACATTTTGATAATTAAATATTTATAATTAATGGACAATGAAAAAAATAATTAAAAATCGAAAAAAAGATTTACAGATAACTATTAAAAATTAAAAAAAAATATAAGAGTATCCAACTAATTGGTAGTTGGATTATTAATACTTGTTTGTGGGACCTTATCAGCCACTTTAGAACCGATGTTTTTCATTTTTTCAATCAGCCTATCCTTGTTGGAACCGCTAATCAAAATGTTTTCCAAAACATCACTTAAAGTTTCAGTTGGAATGATTTCAATCATGTCTTCGTATTTCTTCTCAATCATCACATCTTTCATGTTGGATTTTGGAATCAATACCTTTTTCATTCCAGCTTCAGCAGCCGCTTCGATTTTGGCGGTTGCTCCACCAATCGGCATTACATCTCCACGAACATTTAGTGAACCAGTCAATGCAACGGTCTGATCAATTGGGATTTCTTCAATAGCGGATATCACTGCAGTTGCGATACTTACGCTTGCAGAATCCCCTTCAACACCATCATAGGTTTGGATAAACTGAATGTGAATATCATACTGGGAGATATCCTTGTTGGTGTATTTTTTGATTAATGCACTTACGTTTTGAACTGATTCCTGAGCGATTTCACCCAATTTACCGGTAGCTATAATCTGACCACCGTTTTTGGATTGTGTAGGTGCTGCTTCAGCCGCAATAGGAGATACAATTCCACTTCTATCCCCAATTACCGCAAGTCCATTGATAAGACCTACCCTTCCACCTTCAGCAGACACCATACTGTAATCTTTTCTTTGCATGATGGATCTGTCTGCTATTTGCTGTTCAAGGGTTCTTGCATATTTCTTAGCTTCAACAACATGTTCAGCAGTTACAATGTCTGAGCCTTTTTCAATAGCTACATCTCCTGCGGAACGTACAAGTCCGCCCAAATCCCTTAATCTTAATGTCAATGCATTCTGCTTACCAGATCTTCTTTTCGCTTCCATGATGATTTCATCCAATGCATCGGTTGCAAAATGAGGGATTCTTCCATCGTTTTTGACTTCCTGAGCTACAAACTGGACAAGCTTTTCCCTATTTTCAGTGGTATCGTCCATGTAGTCTTTCATGAACACTTCATAACCGTATCCTCTGATTCTTGACCTCATTGCTATATGCATTCCTTCAAGAACCTGGAGGTTTCCTGATGCCACAAGCACAAAGTCACATGGAACTGCCTGGGACCTTACCATTGCACCTGATGAGTTTTCGCTTTGACCTGTAATTGAATACTGCTTTTCCTGCATTGCAGACAGCAATTCCTGTTGGGTCTTCATGCTCATTGTACCGATTTCATCAATGTATAAAACTCCCTTGTTGGCCTTGTGAATCATTCCTGCTTCGACACGCTCATGTGCAGGAGTTCCTAATCCTCCTGACTGGTATGGGTCGTGACGTACATCACCTAAAAGTGCACCTGCATGAGCTCCTGTTGCATCCATGAACGGAGCAAATCTTGCCTCTTCATTATTTACCAATAATTTTGGGGACATGTTATTAGTTTTCGGTTTAATTTGAATTGATATGAGCAGGATTAATGCCGCAGCAATAATTGATTCCAGCAATCTTCCATACATAAATCCAATTACCAATATTCCTCCAATTGCAAACATGGTAATAATTGTTTTTCTTTCTTCATGACCTTTAGCAGAGCCTTTTGTTGCTCTGACTATCTTTTTACCTTCACCTGCAGGCACTGTTCTGATTAACGGATGGTTGTTGTCTTCCACATTAGGGTATACTAATACATCTTGAAGAACTTCATGTGGTAATATTTGTGCCATACCTTTAGCAAGCATTGATTTTCCGACACCCGGATCACCAATGAGCAAAACGTTTCTTCTTTGTTTTGCAGCTTTCTTAATTGTTTCAATGGACTCTTCATGCCCAATGACCTGATCAATTAATAAAGGTGGAACTTCAATATCTTGTGAGCTTTTAATATTATTATAATCTAACATAGGTTTGGTTTCTTCACCATCATCATCTTCCCTGATTTCAGGTTCAACGACTACTTCGACAGAATCTTCAACTGATTCTTTTTCTTCAAATTTCATAAACAAACCTCACTTGTATTAAATTCATCATTAAAAAATTAAGTTTCATATACTATTTAAATATATTTAGAATCCACTATATATAAAAAGTTTTCTATTTTAGTAACTTTTATTTACTAAAATAATTTCTATAAAAAATTTAAACGATGATAAAAATAAGTAATATCAAAAAATATAAAAATTATTAAAATTCAATTGTTATTAAAAAAATACAAATAAAAATGTATTATTTATAAATAAAAGAATTATAATAAAAAATAGGCAAAAATATATATTATAAATAGATATATTAATTATTGTAAGATAAATTTTCAATAATTTATTCTTACTAATCGATTTTGAAGGTATGATTTAACATCAGTTTTATAAACCCCAGATGTAATCCAAAATCATACCTCAAATGAGATTAATTAAATCACATCTTGAAACATGCCATTAATTAAATCACATCTTGAAACATGCCAAATTGGCAATACTTTAGTGTACACATATTTCTTTTTTCAAAAAATTATTTGAAAACAAAAAATAGCAAGAATATAAGGGATTCTTTGAGTATTTGGACAGTTGGATGGGGTCGAAAAAAAGAAAAGGGTAAAATAGAGATTCATGAATCCCTATTTTTTAATTGTTAATTTTTTGGTTACAACATCTTTTCCGTAGGTTACTTTGTATTTGTATTTTTTGCCGACTTTGAGCTTTTTGAGCATGGATTTTTTGACTTTCCATGTTGCAACGCCCTTCTTGTTGGTTTTTACTTTGTAAGTCTTCTTGTTGAACTTGATCTTGAGCACTTTACCCTTGAGGTATTTGCCGTTGACCTTCTTCAGTGAGACT
>NZ_ONER01000114.1 GCF_900316895.1 uncultured Methanobrevibacter sp.
TATGTGAGCGTTGATGAAAAATTCACAATTGCGATGCATGCAAATGAATGGGTTAACGGCACTTTCAATGTATACGACTATAACAATGGTGTAAAAGGATTATTATTGGCTTCAGATACAATAATCAACGGAATCTCATCAGTTGAATTGTCAAGCAACATCACAGGCATGAATAAATTTTATCTGGACTTCAATACTTCCGGCGGAGAATACCACCTGATTGAGGGAGTTTATGTAATTGAAAACTCAAAAAACATCACTGCCGATCTTCCAACTGAAGTTGAAACAGGTTCTGGCGTAAATATTACATTAACAGCTCCTGACAGTCAATTTAACTCCCTATCCATTTCGATTGATGAAAGCGTGCCCAATTACTATAACGTGGAAAACGGCGAATTCACAATAGCGATTTCAGACCTCCCGGCAGGTTATCATAAAATTTCAGTGAAATACCATGACCTAAAATTAGCTGAAGAGGCATACTCCAATACCTTTACAGTCAATGTAGGTTCAAGAACAGTCATTGAAGCAAATAACATGACCGTCACTTACAATTCAAATGAAAAATTAGTTGTCAGTTTAAAAGACAGTGAAGGCAATGCAGTAAAAGGAAAGGAGATTGCAATTAATTTGAACGGAATAAATCACACTGCAACTACCGATGACAACGGAAAGGCCATATTTGCACTTGACCTGATTCCAGGAGAATACCCTGCAGAAATATTATTTGCCGGTGCTGGCGGTTATTTCCCTTCATCTGCAAATGCCCGTATTATCGTGAATAAAATTGACAGCCAGATAATGGCTCCAGACATAAGCACCACATTTAATGTTGCCAAAAACCTGGTTGTTACACTTAAAGATGATAGAGGCAATGTTTTAGCAGGACAGAATGTTATTGTTGAGTTAAACGGTAAGGTTTACAATAAAACAACAGATGCAAGCGGACAGGTTAAGATATCCGTAAATCTGCCTGCCAGACAATATTTTGCAAAAATCACTTTTGCAGGAAACGGCATCTATAAATCTTCAGCAAAAACCGTCAAGGCAACAGTCAAGAAGGCAACTCCAAAGCTTACATCATCTTCCAAAAAATTCAAGGCCAAATCAAAAACCAAAAAGGTAACTGTGAAATTCAAGAACAACAAAAACAAAGTCATTAAAAACAGCATTATCAAATTGACTGTGAACAAAAAGACATACAAAGCCAAAACCAATTCAAAAGGAATTGCCACATTTAAGCTTAAGCTAACCAAGAAAGGAAAATACCGTGCGGTCTTCAAATATGCCGGAAATTCAAACTATAAAGCAATAAGTAAAAAAATTAGAATCACCATAAAATAATAAAAAAAGAAAAAGTATTATTGATTATAATACTCCTTTTGTGGAAGGAATCTGATCATGTTCCACTTTAATTGCCTCTTTCAAGGCTTTTGCAAATGCCTTAAAGACAGCTTCAGCCTTGTGGTGATCGTTTGCACCTTCAACAGTGCCGTAAATGTTTAATTTGGCGCTGGATGCAAATGATTCGAAGAAGTGAATGATAATATCTGAGGTCATGTCCCCGATCTTTTCATTCTTGAAGTCCAGGCTCATGTTGCAATAGCTGCGTCCGCTTATGTCTATCGCCACTGTGGAAACTGATTCATCCATAGGGACTATGGCATGGGCCATCCTTTTTATGCCTTTCTTATCGCCGATTGCTTCAAGAAACGCTTCTCCCAAAAGGATTCCGACATCCTCTATTGTGTGGTGATCATCTATTTCAATATCTCCCACGGCCTTTACATCCAAATCAATCATTGAATGTTTGGAAAATGATTCCAGCATATGGTTAAAAAAGTTAATTCCTGTTTCAATGTCGTATTTGCCTTTACCATCCAAATTCATCTTTATTGAAATATCAGTTTCTGATGTTTTTCTTGAAACATTTGAAATTCTAGTCATAATCTAACCTACAAAATAATTAATTTTAGCTTCAATAATTTAGGCTTCTTCGCCGGGACGTATAATTTTAATGCAGTCAGTAGGGCATTCCATGGCACATAGTGTACAAACATGACAATATCTTAAATCCAATATACGTGCAACTCTACCAACTTTCCAAATTTTAGCTGATTTTGGACAAATCTCAGCACAATTTCCACATCCTATACATTTATCTTCATCGACTAAAATTTGCAATGGCATAATATCACCTATAATTTTAAAGTAGCAACGGACATTGCCTTAAATCCTATATAAACTTCTTTACCTATGTTCAAACTCAGTTCCTTTTCTGCAGATACTGTAATGTCACTGCACAAGGTAACTCCACCTACGTTAATTTTAACACGTATAATTTCACCTTCAAGCCTCATCTCAACAATCTGGCCCTTCAGGATATTACGGATACTTGAAGTCTGTGGCTCCAACATCAAAAAGATGTTATCGTAACTGATCAAGGCCAATATCTCATCGCCAATTTTATAATTCCTGTTCAATGGAGCATTGATTTCAAACTCCTCGTTTTTGATAGTCATTACGCCTTTGGCATCATTGATATCGACAATTGTAGCTTCAATTTCATTGACATCCTTGTGAAGCTCCATAATAGCATTGATTTTTTTACATTCCTTTAAAATGGAGTATCCTTCATCGGTTAGAGAAGTTCCTCCTCCACCGCCTTTTCCGCCTTTGGTAGTGCTTACCACCTTAACGTCAAGACTGGATTCTATTTTATCAATATAGTTCAAAGCAGTCCTGTAAGAAACATTGATTTCCTTAGCAGCTGCTGTCAGAGACCCGGTCTCTAAAATAGATACAAGTAAATTGTACTTTTTACTGTCAAGCAAAAAGGAATTACCATCTACATTAATTTTATATTCAACACCTGCGCTAACATCAGTCATTATAAATCCCCCGAAATATAACAATAATATTTATATTACTTATATTTAAATAAGTTTTTGTTATTATGGACATATTGAAATCGTGAAAATTTTTTCAGTTGAAATTACACATCGACCCGAGCACCCTAAATGACAAGTGACAATATTCGGCCAACAACAATTCAGGCCCGTTTCATTATCTGGATTGCAGTTTTTCAACCAGATTCATGAGCTTATTTACTATCTTGGACAGCGGACCGAATCTTGAAGACATTTCCCTCAGACTGTCGATGTCATCCTTTTCGAAGAACTTGACCAGAATCAATGCAAAGAAATAAACAATCATACAGGCAAAAATACCCGGAAACAGCCACAATGTGGTTTTTGGAATTATTAATGCGAAAATTCCCATTATCACTGACGCTGCAAATATCTTGGCCACGGATTTCTTTGGAGCCTTTGTCTTGGTAAGTCTGAATACAAAATAAATGCACGGAACCATCATCAAAAAGCATGCAATTGTGGTAGCCAACGCTCCGCCGGCAATGCCCAGAAACGGAACCATATACCAATTGAGGACACCTGTGACCATCGCCCCTCCAATCAGGATATACATAGGAATTCTAGGATTTCCTATTCCCTGGATGACACTTGTTGAAATGGTGAAAATAGAATAGAATGTCATACCGATTGAAAGAATGGCCAAAGCGGCCGCACCTGCAACATAAGCCGGATTCTTAAAGTACAATACCTGCAGGGTAGGAGTCGCAAACAACGCAAGGCCGACACACATCGGAACTACAAAGAGCAATGAATACTTATAGGCCTCTGAAACATATTTCTGCAGGGAATCAATGTCCTTTACCTTGAATGCCTCTGAAGAAGCCGGAAGAATTGTTGTTGCAATGGAAACTGATATAATCAACGGTAAACGTGCAATTGGATCAGC
>NZ_ONER01000113.1 GCF_900316895.1 uncultured Methanobrevibacter sp.
TAAACTCTGATAAAAAAGAATAACTGTTTGACTAGATAACTATTAAATATTGCTAATTTTAAGAGACTACATCCTGAATACAAAAATTAATTAATTAACATGACCATAAATAACTAACAATGTTTCAATTACGAAAATTAAATTCACTATTAGTCATAATAATAATTTTAATACTTGCATCTCATGCTTTATTAACAGGATTGTTACTAGCTGGATTAATTGAATACACTCCAAATACTATTGTAACCGGTGAAGTACTATTATTCTTTGTCATAGCCCATATAATTATAAGTTTATATCTATTCATCAAAGACAAGATTAAACAGCGAAAAATACATGTATATGCCAATATCAATAAGGATACGATAGTTCAGGCAATCAGTGGGATATTTATAATCATCTTTATTGTAGCGCATGTTTTATCATACATTTATCTTCCAGCATATATTCCAAATTTTAATTGGCAAATTACTCATCTAACTATCGACACATTATTCTTTATAACATTATTCATCCATTTGCAAATAAGCATTCCACGATTATTGGTCTCATTTGGATTTTTAGTTGAAAAAAATGATTTTGACAAATGCAGGAAAGTTATCAGAATCCTGTTAATTATAATATTCACATTATTGTTCCTAACAGAACTATCATATTATATTCTATGAAAGAGTTGATTTTATGGTAAAAGAAATTATAGTGATTGGTGCAGGTCTTGCAGGACTGACCTGTAGCGTAAAATCCGCCAGCAAAAATATGCACGTGAAATTATTTTCACCGGCGCATTCAGAACGATCCCAATCAGTAATGGCAATGGGCGGAATAAATGCCGCATTAAACACTAAAGGAGAAGATGACTCTGTAAATGAACATTATACAGACACCATTAATGCAGGACAACATATCAACAACCATAATGCCGTGGAAAAACTAACAAATGATGCCCCAGAAATAATCGATTGGTTAAGCAAACTTGGAACAAGTTTCACAAGAGATGACGACGGCAATGTGGATGTCAGGTACTTTGGTGGCCAAAAGAAGATGAGAACAGCTTATGCCGGTGCAAGAACAGGAAAACAGATACTAACAGCGATCAACACCGAATGCAGGAAATGGGAATATAAAGATAAAATTAAAAGATATGTCGGTTGGAGATTCTTATCATTGATATTGGACGATGATAAAGTCTGTCGTGGCGTGGTTATGATTAACGAAAATACAGAGGAAATAAGAGATTTTTATGCTGATTTTGTTGTTATAGCATCCGGCGGCATGAATAAGGTTTTTGGAAAAATCAGCGGATCCCTGCACAATGACGGATTTGTAAGCGGGAAATTATTGCATCAGGGCATTGAATTAGCCAATATGGAAATGATACAGTACCATCCAACAACCATAGAAACCCCTGTTAAAAGAATGCTCATTACTGAAGCCGCCCGTGGAGAAGGTGGTAAATTATATACTTTGCGCAATGGTGAAAAATGGTATTTCATGGAAGAATGGTATCCTGAACAGGGTGCTTTAATGCCACGCGATGTTGTATCTCGAAGCATATACAGAGTATGTCATGAAGATAACATGGGAATTGATGGTGAAAATAAGGTTTATTTGGATTTAACTCACTTGGATGAAAAAACCGTCAAAACTAAGCTTGATGAGGTTTATGATGTTTGTATGAACTATCTAAATCTTGACCCTACTCGTGAGCCAATTCCAGTTTATCCGGGCGTCCATTACTTCATGGGAGGCATACGTACAGACGATGCTCATAAAACCAATATTAGGAATTTATTCGCTATTGGAGAATGCTCTTCACAGTACCACGGCGCCAACCGTCTTGGAGGAAATTCATTGCTTGGAGCCATACACGGTGGATGGATAGTGGCTGATCAATTGGAAGAAATTTCATGTGAAAATAATAGTTCTGAAAAATATGAAATATTAAACTACGAATATGAAGCCTATGAAAATTGGAAGGAACTGCAAAAAGAGGCCAACAACATTTCATCATATGAAATTGAAGAAGAAATTGCAAATATAATGAACAGAACCATGGGGATTTACAGAACGGAAAGTGAACTAAAAGAAGGATTGAATAAACTGGATTCCCTTGAAACAATTCATGTAAACAGTCATGGGTGCTATTATGATTACATTTTATTAAAATCACTGACAGATATTGCAAAAGCAATGCTATCATCAGCATTAGCAAGGAAAGAAAGCAGAGGCGCACATCAAAGATTAGATTATCCCGAAACAAATGATGAATACCTAAAAACAACCGTGATATCATTTGACAATGATGAATTAAAAATTACATTCAACGATACAGAGGAGAGAATGAGCTGGTAAAAATGGAGTCAATAACCGTAATTATAAAAACCTCAAAAGGCATGAAGGAATATACTTATGAAGGCAATCTCAACATTCCGGTAACTACTCTATTAGAAAGAATCAATGTGAAACATGATATTAAAATCCATTATTCGTCCAGTTGCCTTCAAGGACTGTGCGGAAGTTGTTCAATGATAATCAATGGTTTACCAAAGCTTGCATGCAAAACATTTGTGAATGGAGAAGCAACAACCAAAAAAACGCATAAGATTACAATAGAACCCTTAAGCAAGTTTCATGTTGTAAAGGACTTGGTTGTCGATAGAACCTCAATGTTTGAAAACATTAAAAATTCCCGGCAATGGCTTGAAGAAGAATCACGTATTAATCAGGATAATCTAGAATTTGAATATGAAGCATCACAATGTTTGATGTGCGGGTGCTGTTTAGAAGCCTGTCCTAACTATACCGGCGAAGACAATTACTATGGCGCAATTTTACCTGTGACATCCTCTAAAATATCAAAACAGGAAAGTAATATGGATAAATTAAAGTTTCTCAAAGAAAATTACAGTAATCATTTTTATAATGATTGTGTGAAATCTCTTGCCTGTGAAAATATTTGTCCAATGAATATTCAAACACAAAGAGCTATTTCAATAATGAATCGCCATTCAATTTGGAAATTCCATAAATTATTGAAAAAAATAACTGAATAAACACGAACAATTCGTATAAAACGTATGATATGTTCGCAACCTTATTGATTTACTACACTAATGCCTCTTAATAAATTTCATTTTAACAATAGAAAAATCTTATGATTCTAATGTTTCTTTTTTTAAAAAATTGTTCTCATCACGTAATATTTACTTCACTTAATAAAATTGATTTAGATTTACAAAATTGATGTTATTACATAATATTTTTTAAATTAAATAATGTAAATTATTTTAATGATAAATTTAAATAATATTAGAAATATATTACTATATTAAACTAATTTAAGAGGTTTTTAGATGTCAGAATTTCAGGAAGACATGATATTTAAAGAGGTTAGTGAGGAAGATGCACGAATATTCTTAGATATCTTAGGTAAAAAATCCAAAAAAGTCAAGATAATGACAACAGAATTGCGCCAACTAGATCCAACGACATTTGTGCCAGATATAATACTGGAATTGGATGATGAAATATTGATAATCGAACTTCAATCAACAAAAGTCGGAAAAAAACATCACCAAAGATTCCACATATATGTGGCAATATCCGACTACAAATTCGATTCAATCCCAAAAGAAGTTAACCTATGTGTTTTTACCACTAAAGAAGAATCTAAAAAAATCATATATACCGTGAACAAAGACAATGACTTCATTTATGACGTGATTAGTTTAACTGATTATGACAGTGAAGAAATTATTAATACTATTAATGACAAACTTAAAGACAATACTGAAATATCTGGAAAAGAACTGATCTTATTTGCTTTAGTTCCCATCATTGAAAAAAATGATGGTGTTGAAGATTATGTCGAATATGTGGTAAATACATTA
>NZ_ONER01000112.1 GCF_900316895.1 uncultured Methanobrevibacter sp.
TATCTATAATAATAGATTGTACTTCATAGTATATAAAATTAAAGGAAAAATAAGTAAAAAAAATATTAAAAATTAGTGAGTTCGTGTCCCACCCTCAAACACAATAAAAACATTATTACACAATTTTTATTATTAACTGAAAAGTAAAAAACTATTTTTGATTATATAAAACACATTATCAATAGCTTATGATATAAAAGTGATTGTGAGAAATAATTTTAAATCTGTGCATTCGGTTGGAACCATCATCAAATTTTCAAGATAAATTGCACCTATGATATTATACATTTAATATTTTCTGACTGTCAATCTTGATTCAATGTTTAGAGAATTTTGGAAAAACACATGCCTTATCTTCAAGTATAACATTGTAATAAATGAACGATTAAGCCAAAAATAGAAAGCAAAATGTTTATATACACAAAATAACAGACTATGATTAATTAGCCATTACGAAGTGAGGACAATTTTTATGAGTGAGAACAATTTTTCACACTCGTACAACTTTTCTTTTGTGAGGGCTGAAAATCAATATCTGGAGGTAAAATATCAAGAAAATAACAGGAAAAAAAGATTATTAAAAAAGGATTATAAAAAAATAATTTTATTTGAATAACGAGCTAATAAATATTATTTTTCATTATAATCCTAAGGGGTCAGGTAAGAAAAATAAAAATAATTAGACACGTCGCGAAACAATGTTAAAAATTAATACTTTTCAAAACTTAACCCAGTTTCTAGTTTATTTTAAGGAATATATAAACATTTGTAAATTAAAAAAAGCAGTGTTTATCTTGTACTAAATATTCGGTAAAGAATTGAAAACTATTTTTAACCACGTACTATTTTTATTTTCAAAGACTTCTGACTCCTATTGAATTTTAGATTGTTGATCATTTACACCCACATAATGATGGGAAAACATAGGAGAAGAAAAACAATGTGTGAAGTAATAAAACCCCGGATGAATGAAATAATAATTTTCAATAATTTCAGGGCACTTGAAGAAGTCATTGCAGAAATTCAGGAAACTGAAAACATACGCAATGAAAGGGAATTCTTCCAGTCATACAGAATCAAGATAATGAAACTGGATTAACACCAGACGATGAACTAAAAATTATAACAGGAGTCTAAAATCATGTTAGAACAAGAAGTAAACGGGAAAACACATGTCTTAGTCCCAAAAGATATATGGGACGACATAATGGCAATGTTCAATGAACATTTGAATAAAGGTGAATAGAATGGACAGCCATTTGCCAGATTGCGGAATCGAACATAATCAGTTCGAAGACAACTACCACGGCACCCTTACCCACAGCGGTGAAATCAAAGTTGCCAAAGGTGATGTTGAACAGGAAATCCTCTACATTGACGATGACGGTATCGTATTGGTGGACGGCGGCAAAAAGGCATACCAGACACTAATCCATACCAAGCTATTGGCACTGATTCAATATGCAAAAGCGGGAGATATCGGACTCATCAAGTTCATAAGAGGAGAGGCTTTCATTGTCGGATTCAGGAAAAAAAGGAGTGACTGAAATGGAAAGTACACTTCTTGAAATGCAGCAAAAACTTACTGATGGATACTGCATCGGTTTTCACTATGCAAATGAAGGCATTCATTTTCTGCTTTCAAAATCAGATGAGTTCCATTTGCTGAACGAAAACACAATAGCAATCCACAGGAAAAACGGAACAATCCAAATAATCAACCTGAACTTCATCAGTGAAATTCGCATCATAAGGAAGTCATACAGATGAGCAAACCAGCAAGATTATATCCGAAAAAGGAAATGAAGTTGAATCCAAAAGTGATTTGGATTGGAAGCATTATATTCGCCATAGCTATCGGATGGTTTGGAATAACAATCTCAAGCTTTGGAACATTATAAAAGGTGAAAAAATGGTAAAAGCCGAACTAATAGAAAATCCAACAGAAAGTGAAATAGTCAAAGTCGATACCGTCCCTGATGTCGATGTTGCAATTGAGCAATGGGACGCCTATCAGAGACTCTGCAAAGGATTATTGAATGACAATGACTATCAGGAAATAATTGTTAAAGAAAAAGATGAAAACGGAAACTACGTTAAAGTAAAAAGACACTTCAAGAAAAAATCAGCATGGCAGAAACTCTCCCGTGCATTCAATGTCGATACCGAAATAGTGGATCGCGAAATTGAAAGAACAAAAATGGGAAGAGTCAGAGAAGCATACTACTGCGTTAGAGCAACACTTCCAAATGGCCGCAGCGTGGAATCAGATGCACTATGCTCAAGGTCCGAGAAAGGAAAGGACAAAGTCTCAGACCACACCATAATGTCAACTGCAAAGACACGTGCTACAAACCGTGCAATAGCTGAACTCATTGGAGCAGGAGAAGTGTCAGCAGAAGAAATGTCAGCTGAAAAGATTGCAGGACAATCAAAATTTCTAAAAGAGGACAATAGCTAGTTCCTCTTTTAATATTTTTTAGGAGAGAATTAAAATGAGCTTTGAAAACAGCAAACAAACAATATTTACAGGTACACAATTAGATTATGAAGAAATTGTAGAAATTCCGGAAGGATATGAAAAAGCAGAATTAAAAGACTTTGAAGATGGAACCCTAATCAGAGGCAGACCTGAAATGGCTTCAGTTTCATCATTTACCTTTGACGATGATGGCGAAGAAAAAACAGTGAACAGATTCAAATTATACATCTTTCAGGATGCAGACAAAATATATGTTGAAATCAATGTTAATCTTAAAAATGATGGAGACATTCACAAAAACGTTAGAAAAGGAAGTGTATTATTTGATTTCTTAACCAGCATTCTTGAATTGGAAAATGCAGGTTCAGTTGGCAAATCCAATATTTTAAGAAATGTTGATCTTTCCGAATACCGTGAATTCGTAAACAGGTTAAGTGAAATGACTATTCAAGTCAAAGAAAGATCCGGAACCTACACATTCTACAGTTTCATTGTGAGGGACGTTCAGGTATAGGTAATTAAAATGAGTGAAGGAAGTTCAGCTATACAAATCAAAAAAGCTATCGGTAATGTCTATAAACCGGATTATGAGTTTACATACTTTAAAAACATAATCAGTGCTTTCTATTTGCAGGGTACAGACCCAGAAGTTGTAGAAAAAATTCTTACTGAATTATACAACCAGCTTCCTTCTCATGAGAAAACATTGGATGAAATCATTAAACTCTTCGAAGACATTTATTTGGGCGATGAAAATCCGAATAGTGGGATAAAAGGCATTGAAAGATTCATTTCAGATAAATATGACAAAAAGACCAGTGTTCTAGTGGGGCGTGAATTAAATAGGGCAATCATACCATATGATACCAATAAGATTTACAAACTCCAAACTGGCTCCAACAAATATATCGTTATGGACTACAGGAACAATGAAGTCACTACACCGACTATCGAATGGAAAAAAGGAAATGAAGTGGCCGATTACACCAGAGTATTGTTCTGCTATCCTATGAGGATTACAATACATGACAATCCCATAAGTGAAGCCGGAAGAACCTTCAGCATCGAATGGAGAACAACAGATGGAGGACATTTCCATACCAAAGACATGAACATCGTTGAAATTGAACATTATCTCATTGAACACGGTTATGTCCTCTCACGTTACCAATCCAAAGATGTGGTTCCTGGTTTAATTCAAATAGCAATTGAAAACAATTTGGCAATAATCAAAAACGAAATAGAAACTCCAGGTTTCTACTATAACGATGAAACCAAAAGCCTGACAATAATAGAATTTGAATTAAAAGAAGCTGACATTAACAAAATGAATATGGCATTGGACTTGATTGAGGACTTGAGAAATTATTTCATCGGTCAGGAAGGAAAGTTAGCTACAACACTAAAGCATGCAATGATAGTTCCTTTCGGATTTGCCAAAAAACAGATGGGATTGCCTTTGGAAAATCTAATTCCATATATGTTCCATTTCGGAAAGGGCGGAAGCGGTAAGACTACCCTTGCCCGTATTGGAGCATACTTCTACGGCGAACCGGACAGTGAAACTGATATTGGTGGATCTGAATTTGATACCGTTCCAAGAATCGGTGCTCAAATATCAAAATCCACATTCGGATTAATCATCAATGAACCTGTTGGCGTGTTCAACTGCAAAAGCTGCACAGAGACATTGAAAACATGTGTGGAGCGAACAAATGCAAGACGCAGATATGAAGGAAGGAACTTAGCCATTATCCTTGCATTATCTACATTGTCTTTTACATCC
>NZ_ONER01000110.1 GCF_900316895.1 uncultured Methanobrevibacter sp.
ATATACTATCTAAAAATATTGCTTTAGCCATTAACCGTCAATCAGTTGAATCCGAAAAGGTTAATGAAGCGAGAGGGATAGCAAAGGAAGAAAATAAATCTCAGGAAGAGGCTATACCGGTCGAAAGTGCAGAAGAAAATCTAATCGAAACCAGTCAAAAAATAGACTATCAAAATTACTTGCAGTATGGCGACCTACAGCAGAAGGCAAAGGACGAGTATAAGCTGTCAAACGATGCTATTAAGCATTATGAATCTAAGGATGCCGACTCAAAACAGACGATTATAGTTGTTGAGGATGAAGCGATTACTGCATTAAACCTGAAGCTTGATTTAGAAGACTTGAATTATGAAGTTCTGGATACTATAGACAACGGATCTGAAGCTATTGAGAAATCCCGCGATATGTTTCCGGACATTGTATTGATGGATATACAATTAAAAGGGAATATGAATGGTATTGAAGCGGCTAATGAAATTAGTGAAATAGGAATACCGATAATATTCTTAACTGCAAATACAGATGATTCCACAGCATTCGAAGCACTGAAAACGGTACCTTATGGTTATTTGTCAAAACCGTATACCGCCAGGGATTTGGAATTGACTCTTACCATGGCTTTAAGAAAACATGAAGAGGATATTAAGACAATTATTAAAACCGAAAATAAGGTTTCAGAAAAAAACACAGAACTCATAATCGAAAAAACAGATGTTGCCATCATTTTAGTGGCAAGCTTTGCTTTAATCTTTTATATTATTATTAGTCGTGATGCCACCTGGCTGCAATGGATTTTATTCATTCCTTCCATAATAATGATATTCTTAGCCGTGGCCAGTCTTAAAAAAGAACGTCCTGTTGAAGAGTGGGATGTTCCTCCTTTTGTCACATTGATTGTCCCGGCCCACAATGAGGAGCATACCATTGCGGAAACAGTTAATAGTTTGGCATCTATAGATTATTATCATGATGGAAAAGTTAATTTTGAACTTATTGTCTGTAATGACGGTTCTAAGGACAGAACAGGAGAGGAACTGGCCAAGCTAAAAGGTAAGTTTCCTCATTTAAAAATCATTACACGTGTTCCGCCACGTTCCGGTAAGGGTAAAGGGTTTGTATTAAATGATGCTCTTGAAATTTCTAAAGGGGAAGTTATTGGAGTTTTTGATGCAGATGCAAGAGTCAAACCTGATTTTTTAAATATTATCATACCTTATCTAAACGATCCTGAAGTTCAGGGAGTTCAAGCCCGTGTTGAGATGTACAATAAGGATGAGAATTGGCTTACTCTTATGCAGCATGTTGAATTTGCCGGTTTCGGTAACATTGTACGTGCTAAGGATATATTGGGAAAAGTTGGATTCCTGGGCGGTAATGGACAGCTTGTAAAAAGAGATGCCATTTACAAAGGTGGCGGCTGGGATGGTTTTGCAGTTACCGAAGATCTGAATTTGAGTGTTAAGTTGATGATTGAAGGCGGTGCAATTCGTTACTGTGGTGAAACTTCTGTTTATCAGGAGGCCGTTTCAAAATGGGGACAGCTGCTACGTCAGAGAGCCCGTTGGGCAATTGGTAACTTTGAAACCCTATTCATATACGGACCGAAAATCATCCGTTCTTCAATGCCGGTTTTCAAAAAGTTCAGTGTTATGGAGCACATGATATTTTATGGTTTTAACATGCTTGTATTCTTTGGTTTCATAGTTTTCGTGCTTAATTTTATCAGTTCAGCCCTATTCAACGTTCCATTACTTAGAATGGAGGCGCCTTTTATTGTCGCAATTCTTTCAGCATTTGGTTTCTTACCTGGGGCGGTAATTACTTTGGCCCGTAACAAAGTAGGTTTTTTCAAAATTATTTATGGTGTTTTTGGCTATTGGCTATATTCTTTCCATTTGATTCCATTGTTTTTCAGCACTGTATATCAAATGTTGACAAGGAAAGAGAGAACCTGGGCTAAAACTGTGCACATGGGTGATGATGAAAATGTGGAACTGGTTAACGAAGATATTCCTGTAGGTGAAATAGAAGGAAAATAGGTCGATGAACTGCATGCCGTTAATGGAGATTTTTGAGGTGTAAAAATGGATGTCACTGATTTGAAACCTGATGAAAAAAGATTGTTGTTGAAAAATTTTAACCATAGACTAAATAATGATTTGCAAGAAGTATTGGCACTCATTAAATTAAAAAAGAGATTTAACATCGATAAGGATGAAATTATTAATTTTTCATGTGTTTCAATTGCATCAATGTCATCTATACAAAACCTGATGTATAATACCAATCATGAAAGCGATTATATCAGCACCAGTGAATTTTTCGATGATTTTGTAAAGATTCTCAATGATTATTACTCCAAGTCAAATATTGAATTCTCTAATGAAATCGAAGATTTTTATGCAAGTCCTAAAAAAGTATTCCAACTGATGTTGCTTGTTAATGAAATGGTTAGCCTGTCACTTGATTTTTCATTTAATGAGGATTTGGAAAAAAAGATAAGTTTCAATCTTGAAAAAATTGGGGAAGAGGGATTGTTAACCTATTCAGACAATGGTTCAGGTATTAAAGAAATAATATCCGGATCTGACATAAGGGCTGTTTTATTCGAACAGCTGATAAAACAAATAGATGGAACTTTGGAATCTAGCGACAGTGACTCTGTCATTTCAGTTAAATTTTATTATTATTAGTGGAATTTTTAAAAAAAAGAAAATGGGAAAGAATAGTTAAATTCTTTCAATTTATAATTCTTTACATGCTTGAGCTAATTTTTTACCTAACTCGTAGCTTGCTTCGTCTTCTTCAGAAGTAGGCACGAATGTAATTTCTTGGGTGTCTACAACATCAAATCCGTAGTTTCCTAATTCTTCAGCGAGCATTGCAGGTGTTCCACCTTTTCCGCCCATGGAACCGAAGGTAACTGCTTTTCTTACAATGCCGGTTCTGTTGAAGAGTAATCCTTTAAGGTAGTACATGATGTCTCCGATACTTGGGTATGGAACATCGTTGATTGTAGGGTCACCGACAGCAATTCCTTTACTGGTTAGGATACTTTTCACGATTTCAGACCTTTCATCCTCGTGCAGGAAGAAGATTTCAACATCATAGCCTTCAGACATTGCACCTTCAGCAATTTCGTGAGCCATTTGCTGGGTTGAGTAGTGCATGGTATCGTAGATGATTGTGATTTTGTCTTCACATGCACCGGTTGCCCAGTTTTGGTAAGCTCCGATGATTTGCATTGGGTCGGTCCAGATTTGACCGTGAGATGGTGCGATCATTTTAATGGAGTCTAATAAACCTAATTCAACTACTTCGTTTAGTTTTTTGAGCACTAATTTTGAGAGTGGGGTGATTAAGTTAGCATAGAACTTTTGAGCCGCATCCATTAGAACATATTCTGGGATTTCATCAGAGAATCTTTGGGTGAAACATAAGTGTTGACCGAATGCATCGTTAGGGAATAAAATACCGGTTTCATCAGCAAGCAGGGTAAACATGCTGTCAGGCCAGTGTAGGAGGAATGCATCGAGGAATGCTAAGGTTCTTCCACCAACATCTAATGAGTCGCCGGTTCCGACTGTGATAAATTCAGCGCCTTCTAAAGCAGGGTAGTGTTTTAAAAGACCGTTCACTGCAATTTTGGTACAGTAGATAGGTGCTTCAGGGAATCTTTTGTGCAAGTCCACCAATACTCCTGAGTGGTCTTTTTCCACGTGGTTTTGGATGATGTAGTCAACTTTGACTTCTCTTCCTTCTTGAGCGAAAGCATCGTCGATACGTGCCATCATTTCTTTGGTTTTTCCAGGATAAGCGTTATCGATGATTGCTACTTCGTCTTCACCGAATACAATGTATGCATTGTAGGTGGTTCCGTCTAATGTGTAACCGTGGTAGGTTCTTAAGTCCCAATCGAGTACACCAATCCAGTATACTCCATCAGCTATTTTTTGTGCGTTAGCTTTCATTTTTTTATCTCCAATTTTTGGTTAATTCATTAGCTATGAATTAATAATTTATTGGATTATATTATTATATATAGTTTTGTTTTATACGAA
>NZ_ONER01000107.1:0-2153 GCF_900316895.1 uncultured Methanobrevibacter sp.
AAAATGTTTCTTGTAATGTCCAAAAGTTCCTGACCCACATATTCACCATAATAGGCATGAGCCTTAGGATTGTCAACATAAAAACTGTTTTCACCACAAGGGATTACAATTGCTATCCCATTGTCTTCCGCAAACTTCTGAATGGAGGTGTTTGCAAGAAATATGTCATCACTGCCGTACAGTCCGTGAAGCAGATACAGTGTTCTGTAAGGCTTTGGAACAATCTCTTCTGTATCCTGCAGGAAGTGAATATTGTCTGCAGGCAATATTACGCTGATGGATGTACGTCTCTGCAAGCTTTTGCACTTGATATCTCCTCTAAATAGAACCATAATTCACCTATTCCAATTGTTTATATAATTTCACTGTTTTCAATCATTCTATGTCCACAATTCAGTTATGAACATCGGGCTTGCATCCTCTGCCTTTTCAAATCCGCAATATTCATAAAATTTCGCTTCCAAATCATACGCAACAACTACAATTCTCATATAATCCTTATAATGATTTTTAACCCTCTCAACAAGTTCTTTTCCTATTCCCTTTAGCTGATAATCAGGATGGACCAGCAGATAATGCACATAAGCATTCATTATCCCATCATCCATTACACAAATCATTCCAACAAGCTTATCCTCATCCCATGCGGAATAAACAGTTTCAAAGTTTTTCATTGCAATAACCAGCTTTTCCGGAAAATGACCTGAAGACCATTCTACAGATAAAAACAAATCCTGAAGCTGCTTTTTGCTAAATGTATGTGTGTTCTTGTATGTTATTTTTGCTCTTATTTAAACCACCCTATATTCTGTCCATTTATTTGAGAAATATCTGTAAATATAAATTCCTGCCCTCACATACCAGTCGATGAACATTGCAATCCAGGTTCCGAACACTCCAATTCCCATCCAATCGGCGATTACATATGAAAGGCCGATTCGGCATACAAACATTACGGCCAAACTGATATACATCACTGATTTTGAATCTCCTGCTCCCCTGAATGTTGCAGGTATGGTAAATGACAATGGCCATATTATTATTGCAAAAATGCCGTGCCATATTATCATTTCACTAGCCATGACTGCAGTTTGGGCCGAGAGGTTGTATATGCCCAAAATCAAAGGCAGACCTGCAAATATGATGAGATTTATGACTATATGTGAAATGACTACAATAATCAGGCATTTCTTATTGTAATATCTAGCCTGTTCATAGTCATTTGCCCCGACACAGTTAGATATCACTGCAGTTAGACCCAGATTAATGGCAAATCCCGGAAGAACCGAAAATATTCCAATAGCATAACCAACTGAGTTTGCAGCTATTGCCATGGTTCCGAACGTTGAGACAATGCTTAAAACCAGAACTCTGCCCAATTGGAACAGTCCGTTTTCAATACCATATGGAATGCCGACATGCAATACCTTTCGAAGTATAACAAAGTCAAACTTATGTTTTAAAGTCTTTTTAATATGTAATTTATAGTTATCGTCCACGGCAAAATGCATTATCAAAACAGCGGCCAATGCCCTTGATATCACGGTTGGAATAGCTACTCCCCGAACATCCCATCCCAAATAGTAAATGCAAAATGCATTTCCGACAACATTCAATACATCACAAATGAGTAGGATTTTCATTGGAATGGTTGCATTGTTGGTTGTTCTAAAAATTGCAGCACCTGCATTATAAATGGCCAGAAATGGAATTGAAAGTGCAACAATATACAAATACATATCTGCATTTGCCCAAACGTCCGCCTCGATTTGGCCGAACAGGATTCCAATCAGGAAGTGCCTTAACAAAACTACCAATATCATTAAAACTGTTGATAGAATAGTTGAAAACCAAACAAGCTGGGTTGCAGAATTTCGTGCCTTGTCAATCTGTTTGTCGCCCAAATATTGTCCTGCTACAACAGCACCACCCGTTGCAAGGGCTGAAAATGAAAAAATAAGAAGCTGAACTAAAAAGTCAACTAGAGAAACTCCAGAAATTGCCGCTTCACCTAATGAAGCTACCATTACTGAATCGGCAAATCCTACAAAGAATTCAAGCCCATATTCTATTAAAAGAGGAATGAATAGAGCAAGTAATGCCCTATTTGAATATAAGTATCCTTCAGGAGTTTTAAATATGTTCATAAATTA
>NZ_ONER01000107.1:2263-6509 GCF_900316895.1 uncultured Methanobrevibacter sp.
TCCCTCTTCATCCTGCATTACCTCTTCAGGAGTGTTTCCATGAACCATATTCCAATAGAATGAGGAAATGATAGGCATTTGGCTGATTCCCAAATACTTGATTAATTGGTCATAAGTTGCAGTTGTACCACCACGCCTTGCAGAGCAAACCACCGCTCCAGGCTTATGCTTAAAAGCTTCTCCATTAGCCCCATGTGAGTTTGAGTAAAATGCACGGTCCATAAATGAAGTCATGGATCCGTTTGCGCTGGCATAATAAACCGGTGAGCCGAATACGAAAGCGTCTGCATCATATGCCTTTTTAACAAATTCGTTTACAACATCATTGTCAAAAGTGCACTGTCCTTTCTCGCCGCATTTCATGCATGCGATGCAGCCGGTTATAGGTTTTGTTTTAATCCAGAATATTTCTGTTTCAATGTCATGTGTTTTTAAGGTTTCTGCAACTTCTGTTAATGCAGTGTATGTGCATCCGTTCTTATGTGGGCTTCCATTTACCAATAATACTTTCATTTTAATAATCTCCATCAATCAATCTTTGAACTAATAAATGTCCTTTTTTGAATTCCAATGAACCTTTTTTAACGCCTTCCTCATCAAAGGATTCGCATTCGTCACCTTCGCGTTCGGAATCAAATATGACTATTGGCACATTGTCACGGGTGTGAGTTCCAACGCTTATCGGTGTCGGGTGGTCAGGCAATATTGCTCCCCTGTATGGTGAGCCTTCAAGACTTTCAATGATAGGACCAACAATGAACTCGTCAATCCTTTCGATAGCCTTTACCTTTTCAGCAGTATTTTGAGCATGACCCGCTTCATCAGGAGCTTCAATATGAATCAACAATAAATCAGTTTCCTTTAATGCTTCAATACCATATTCACCTTTCTGTTTATAGTCAGTGTCGAAATATCCTGTTGCTCCAGGAACGTCAATAATGTTCATTCCGGCGAAGTTTCCAATACCTTTAAGAAGATCCACTCCTGTGATTACTGAAGCGGTAATTCCGTAAGTCTCTTCGAAGTTAGGCAAGCTTGGAGTCACTCCCTGTCCCCATAGCCATACCATGTTAGCAGGAATTTCCCTTTTCTGATTGATTTCATGGTCTTTTAGATATTCTCTTGCTTCAAACATTATGTTTTGGATTTCTTCAGCCAATTCACATTCTCCAAACATGTTATCTAAAAGATTTTCGCCAACAATGTCATGAGGAGGCATTGTCTTGATGCTTGAAAGGATTTCTGCATCTTCTATACTGTCACAGGAATAAATGAACAGGTGCCTGTAGCTTACTCCGGTGTAGAACTTTCCCTTAAAGTCAGGATATTTTTCTGTGAAATATTCGTTCAGACCTTTCATCAGCACATCCGCCTCTTCAGTGGAAATGTGGCCTGCATTAAAGTCATCCATTGCATCGCTTTCGCTGAATATTGTATTGCATCTGAATATAACATCTTCAGGTTTTGTTGGAATGCCTTCGCTTCCGGCCTCTAAAGGTCCACGGCCGGTATAGTAATCTGCAGGATTGAAACCGAAAATGCTCATATTTGCAACATCAGAGCCTGGAGTATACTGTTCAGGAACATTGTTTGTAAAACCTCCAAAACCTTTTTTGGCCAATTTATCAATATTTGGAGTATTGGCCACCATCAAAGGAGTTTTTCCGTCCAATTCATCTACAGGGTAATCACTGGAACCGTCAGGGATAAAAATTACATATTTCATAATATCATCAAAGTAAAAATAAAAATAAAAAAATTAGTATTTACTTTTTAAAATACTAATCAAGTCAGTCAACATCGCAGAAGCGGTTTCAAGGGAACCTGCTCCAAGTCCAATTACGGATACCTCATCAGCCAAATCGGTCTTGATTGTAGCCATATTCAAGGTTCCGCTTACATCATAGGAACTTCCTCTTTTAACTAAACGAGGAGATACCTGCAGATTGTCAGGGGATACTTCAGCAATTAATTTTATCAGGTAATCATCCCTTTTGGCCAGTTCAATGGCTTGGGAGTTAATTTTTGAAATACCTTCAACCTTAACGTCACTGTAGGTTGCATCAATTCCCAATAGAGAATTTGCCAAGATGACGGTTTTACATGCTGCATCAATACCTTCAACATCCTGGGTCGGGTCGGTTTCTGCAATACCCAATTCCTGTGATTCCTTTAAGATGACTTCATATTCTGAACCTTCAGAAGTCATTCTTGATAAAATGTAGTTTGTGGTACCGTTCAGGATACCTTTGATTGATTTGATTTCACAGGAAGCTAAAGTATCTTTTGTGAAATTGATGATTGGCATTGATCCGCCAACACTGGCTTCATACTTAAATTCCACACCGGCCTCTTCAGCAGCACCAACAACTTCCTTGAATTTTAAGGCCAAATGTCCCTTATTTGAGGTTACAACATCTTTTCCCTGTTCGAATGCCTTTAGGGTTAGTGAAAGTGCAGGCTGTGCATCAACGATATTTGTAGGAGTTGCTTCTATAAGACAATCGTATTCAACAGCATCCAATACATCTGCACCATTCTTATCAGACCCAAATTCAGGATATGCTGATAGTTTTCCTTTCTCTTTTTTAGTCTTTACAAGTAATTCTTCATCTAAGCCATCTTGTGAGATTGCAGATGAAGATGAGTCTGCTGCTGCAACTACTTTTACTGCAACACCAGTTTTATCCTTAATTAAATCTTTTTTCATGGATAGGGCATTGGCAACACCTTGGCCAACTGAACCGAATCCCATGATAATGACTTTACATTCATCCATAATAATCATCACTTAAACTTCATTAATCACTAGCAATTCCTTTTCCTCTGCAATTTCTGCAATCTTATCAAATACTGTTTGCTTTTTGCCAATATCCGCTTCGATATTAATCAATGCGGTGGATTTTTCCTCACCGTTCAATTTAATATCAAATGCCACAATTACAACACCGTCCAATTTATTTATTCTATCCATAGTGTCCCTTAAGTCCTGGTCTACAATGTGGCCAAAGAATATTGTAGTGATTTTTTCTTTTCTAACAACACCATCCAATTCAATAATGGAAAATCCTAATTCTTCAAATCTGTCAACCACTTTTTTAAGGTCTTCATGTTCACCCTCTAAAGTAAGCTGAACCGGAACTTTCCCATTTTCGTTTTTATAATCTCTCTTATGAATGACAGTTACTAGATTAGCACCATACACACTTATTGGTTCTAATGCTTTAACTAACTGTCCTGGAGAATCTAAAAGTTCTAGAACCAAGTTTATTCTCATATAAATCCCTCTTAATTTGTCCAATCAGCTCTTTTCACAATAAGATTTCCATCTTTATCAATATTGGCATTTCTTAATATTTTTTCAGGATTTTTCTCATGAGCTTCATCTTCACGAGTTAGGTTTAAATTATCGGTAATGTACCAGGTTTCGTCAGAATCCGGAATGTCTTCCAATATTTTTGAGAATTTTTCTATAATATCTTCTGCATCTTTTTCGATTGTCATTAATATAAACTCCTATTAATTAATAATATAATTATTATGTTTTTTAACATTAATAAAGTTAAAGAAAATACTCTTTCAAAAACTTTGTCGATTTTCAAAATCGGTTTTTCGATTTTGATTCCAAAATAAATCTCTGCAATATATTCATTTTAAAACACTATGTTTTGTCTTGAATATTCGTTTTCTGAGCAAGGACCGCTTCCTCAATATTGTATATGCTCACCAATTATTTTCACCCAGACCTCCACTACAGCCGAGACAATTGGCTCGCTTATAACATAGGCATGGCAACGTTATTCGGGTTAGAAAATAATTAATATTATATCAAATTAATCAAAAAGATTCATTATGATGACTGAAAATACTTAATTTTTCAAATTAAACCTGTTTGTCCAAATCATAATTTCACGGCATCATTCGGACAACTGTGAACACAATTAAGGCACAGTATACATTCCGTACCGTTTTCTCTTTTTCTGGAATTATTTAACATTTCAACATCCATCGGACATGCCCTTACACATTTGCCGCAACTGATGCATTTATTTTCATTAACTTTAACTCTTAAAAGTGAAAAGTAGCTTGAAATCTTTAAAAATACAGTAATCGGACAAATATATTTGCAAAATGCACGATTATCTTTAAGTTGAACCACCCCATCCTATAGAGGATGGGGATTCCTGAATTTTTTTCACTTAATAATGGTTAATTTAAGTATTTTTTCAGGCTATCCCCGTTGAAC
>NZ_ONER01000106.1 GCF_900316895.1 uncultured Methanobrevibacter sp.
GATTTTAACCTTATGTGTACCTACACTCAACTGGTTAGTTGCATAACCCGCCATTCCTTTAAGCTTATTGAATGTTTTGGTTTTTACTGTTATGGTTTTGTACTTCTTGCCTGTGTAGATAAGCAATTTGAGTTTCACTCCATTTACCAGCTTTTTGGTTTTCTTGTTCATAACCAAAATTGTCAGAAGAGACCCTTCCTTCATGGTAGTCTTTTTGGCAAATATCTTCAATGGAGTCTGTTTAATCACCTTGATTGATGTTGAAACCGCCTTGAAATTATAGGTGTCATCCGCCAGGCTTGCCACAACCTTATGTGTACCTGCTTTTAGAGATTTGGTGTTGTAGGTTGCTACACCTTGGGCATTTGTCCATACTGAAACTTTCTTGAATTTTTTACCAGTATATATTTTTAAAAGGATCTTTGTCTTTGCAATAGGATTTTTCTTAGAATCCACCAATTTGATTTTCCATTTTGTGCTTTTTTTATAAGCGACTTTAGCTTTTGATGCCTTTATGACTGCTGTTGACTTTTCAACAACAGGAGCAGGAGTTGTGTTGGTTGGAGGTTCTGTTGAATCATCTCCAGTACTATTAGCTAAAACATCACTTGCAGCTTCGCTTAATTTCATATCTTCATCAGCATTCTCTTCCAGACTGATGTTATCTGAGTTGTCAGAAGCGACTGCATCATCAGAAATTTCAGCGGCACTGACATGTGCAACCGCACAAAGGAATACTAATAAAAATAGTATTGATAAAATTTTCTTATTCATATTAAAAACTCCGAATAATGTGTGTAATTGTAATTTTAAATTTCAAATTATTTAAACATTGATACAAAGCAAAATCTTTCAAAAAGAAAAAAATTAGTCCTGTGAATTAATGCCTTTCTCGGCTAAAAATTCATTTTGAACCTTAACGACCTCTGCACTGGTGTCTGCTTCACTGTATGCCTCAAGCAGGTCATGGTTCAGTTCGATGAAAGTGTGGCCCCACTTATATCCATCCATCAAATCGATGGCTTCCTCTTTAAAACGTGTGATGTAAAGTGTGGCGCTGATTGCCTCAACAGTGGATAGGATACATGCCTTTCCATAGTTTACGGGATTTGTGGCTATCAAAAAAGGTAATGATCGGTGGTATTTTGAAAGTGAAAAGAATTTTTTAGAACTTGACACCTCATTCCAGGAACAGTCAAGTCCTACAATTCCTCTCCTTTGAACATATCTGTAGTCTTCATAGGATACAGCCTTTTCAGCATACGGATTGAGAACTATTGCACCTGAGGGAATCTTGTTGATATTTTCAACAAGCCTGCATTTCCCCATTTTTGCCAGTTTTATGGCAGTGCACTTTTTCTTGTCGCACTCGTTTGCATGAAAAACTGTAATCCTCATTCAGCTGCAGCCTCTTGCTGTTGATCTAAAACAGAAGTGTTTCCTGCCTTATATTCTTTAATCAAATCCATTTGCTGTGCAAACTGGTCCTCTGTCAATCCGAATTCCTCATAGATTTTCGGAACGTTTTTGCTTTCCTTTAAGGTAACGCTTTTAAGCAGCGGTTCAACAAAGTCAGTATAGGATTGTCCATATGTATTGAGTGTTGCATTTACTTTGGATTTTGCATCAATAATCATATAGATGAGATAACCCTGTTTTTCACCTTGTGATTGACATATGACAATGTTCATTGGCTTATCTGATGAATTTGTATCGTTTCCTTCTACAGCCTGGGTGAAGTAGATATTCCAGTCATTTCCGTTAAAGTTACGTTTTTCAGGGTTCATTACACCCTGAAGGTAATAGATGTCCATGAGGGCATCTGAATCGTCAACAGTTGAAATGTTATATGTTATCTTGTTTTCCTTATCCTCATATGAATGCATGAATTTTTCACTATCGTTTTCTAAGCTAACATTTCCAGCAAAAGTACCTTCCATAAATTCTGTCTTGAATGGAGTGGTGACTCCTGCTGTTTTTTCACCGCCGTTCAATATTCCGGTGGCAAATATAACTCCTAAAATAGCAATTATTACAACTACTACCGCAATTATAATTATATTTTTATTTTCCATTGAAAATACTCCTATTATATGTTATGTTATTAATTTTGGTGAAAAGTCTTTATATAAGTTTAGGCAGATATTTAAATAGGTTATATTTATGAACAAAAAATTTCAATATCAAATATTACTAATTGTTTTAGTGGTTATTGTAATAATCAATTTATCTTTTATTATCAGTCAGGTAAATAATAACCCAAATAATATTTACAATGTTACTGAAATTGGAAGCAACGTCAACGGTACAGTCTATAAGATTATAGCCGGAGATCCTTCTTCCAATGAAACCGTTGGAATTATTTTGGGAGTTCATCCAAGAGAACATGAAATTCACGAGGAGGTCAACAGGACTATCCACAACATTACTTCAGAAAACGGCGCCAATAATTTAACCAAGCGTTATGTTATTTATTATGTCCAGACAATATCCAACTTGACTTCCCATGACGAAACCCGTGCAGCAGGCGAGGAGCTTGCAAATAAATTCATTGTTCCAGACATTACAAAAGAAAAACCATTCATTGTAGTGGATGTCCATGAGATTAACCCCGAATATGAGTATTCGAACTTTGTATTCAGCCTGTCAAACAGGACAGACAAGATCAATTCTTATATTTCCAAGATATGCGGTGACGTAAATCTTGTCGATTATAACTTTGATTTGGGAACAAGCCCTGAGAAGGTTACAAAACCGATAGCTGACAAAGGAATCAATACCTTGCTTGTTGAAACATGCATTACAGATTCCCTATCTCAAAAACATAAGACTGCTGAGAATTTAATCAGAAGTTTAGATGAACTGACACCTTAGGTGATAATATGAATAAAGTTCGCGGAATTCTAATTGGCCGTATGCAACCTGTCCATAACGGCCATATGGAAGTAATCAAACAAATTCTAAAAGAAGTGGATGAGATTATCATAGGTATCGGAAGCGCTCAGTTAAGCCATGAGCTTAAAGACCCGTTCACTGCAGGAGAGCGCATAGTAATGATGAGTCAGGCTCTGGCTGAAAAAGATGTTGACCCGTCAAGATACTACATCATTCCAATGCAGGACATCAATTTCAATGCAATATGGCCATCTCATGTTAAAATGCTGACCCCTCCGTTCAGTATTGTCTATTCAGGCAATCCATTAGTTAAGCAGCTGTTCTGTGAGGAAGGCTATGAAGTCAGACAACCTCCTCTTTACGATCGTCTGCATTTGTCTGGCAGTGAGGTTAGAAGACGAATTTTAAATGATGAAAACTGGCAGGAATTGGTTCCCCAGGCCAGCGTTGATTTGATTACTGAAATCAATGGCGTTGAAAGACTGAAAAATTTATCAGTTAAGGAAGTAAGTGATTTATAACAATAGTTATATAATAGTTTTATTATAATATATTACTTGGAGATGAAATAATGGTTGTAAGAGTAATAGAAGCAAAAGAAGATAAAGTTACAACAGCAGACTTAATAGCTGGATTAAAAAAAGACAAAAAGATTGATTATTCAGGTGCGATTTTCACATTTGAAGGAATTGTACGCGGAAAAGAAGAAAACATGAACCTTGAAAAGTTAATTTTAACAACACCTGACAAGGAAAAAACAAAAAGTGAAATTGAAAAAATTGTGGAAAACGCTAAAATCAAATATAATGTTCATGAAATATCCGTTATTCACTACATAGGTGAGTTCTACACTGGAGACATGCTGTTTTTAGTTGCAGTTCTTGGTGCACACCGTGGAGAAACCCTTGATGCTCTAAAAGAAGTAATTGAAACTGTCAAATATGATGTTGAATTTAAAAAAGAGGAAATCTCCAAAGAAGGAACCAAAACAATACTAGCAGGAGGATAATCCCATGTTAATGCATATTTTAAGGATAATAATCATATTCCTCATTATCTATGCCATAATTAAAAACCTAAAAACACTCTTAAAAGCAGGAATTGTTATTCTTGTAATTTTAATATTATTAGGATTTATAGGATACTAATCCTACAAACTTAATAATTGATTCATGGCTGAAAAGCCATGCCATTTTAATTTTTTTTAAACCCCAGATGTAAAAAAATAATATTTTGAATCTATTTGCCGATGATTACTTCGGTAGATTTTATGATAGCTGTAACGTCATCGCCTTCAGCTAAACCTAATTTTTCAGCAGACTCTTTGGTGATAACTGCAGTGATAGTGTTAGGTTCAGTCAACGCTGACAATTTTACCTTCTAATTGATTTCTTGCACTAAGTTTCATATCAAACACCTCAAATTTATTTACCGATAATTACTTCAGTGGATTTGATGATTGCACATACATCATCGCCTTCAGCTAAACCTAATTTTTCAGCTGATTCCTTAGTTATAACAGCGGTAATAGTATTAGGTTCTGAAATTTCGATTTTAATGTTAGCCATAACAGCTCCAAGTTCTACATTTGTAATTTTACCTTCTAATTGATTTCTTGCACTAAGTTTCATTTTTTCACCTCAATGTGTTTTACACTTATAATCTTGTATCGAATTGTATATAAATCTTTCGTTTTTTGGCAAATAAAGACTTTTTAAATCGATTACCTGAAATGCTTCATATCGAAAAAGTAAGTTTTAATAATGATAATGACGAATATAATAATTATGAAAGTCGAATTAGAATCAATTGGCAC
>NZ_ONER01000105.1 GCF_900316895.1 uncultured Methanobrevibacter sp.
CTCGAATACTTCTTTACAATACCATTCCCTACTTTCATATTATCCCCTAGTTTTTAATAATATAATTATGATTTTTTGATTTAATAAATATTTTGTAGGATGATTTAGAAAAAGTATTACTTTTTTGTAAAAAATGAAGTAATAAGTAATACTTTAATAATAATATTTATTATTTACTTGTCACATAATATTATATGCTATAAAATTTTGAGGGATTAATGTGGGTAGTAATAAAAAATTGTTTTTCATAATAATTCTATTGACATTTGTCCTGTTCGCTCAAGTGAGCTTCGCCCAAAGCGACAGTAACTTGACTTTACAGGATCATTATCAAGATGAATTGGCTATTGATGATTCAAACGGCTTGCATGAAAGTGATGCTAAAAACAAGACGGTATTTATCATTTCGGACAATCCAGGAACCAACATTATAGATTCAGCCTGTGATGAGATATACAATCACGATGGATT
The DNA here is from genome assembly GCF_900316895.1 of uncultured Methanobrevibacter sp. Classification (GTDB taxonomy): domain Archaea; phylum Methanobacteriota; class Methanobacteria; order Methanobacteriales; family Methanobacteriaceae; genus Methanocatella. The sequence continues at coordinate 472 of NZ_ONER01000105.1, forward strand.
ATCAGGATTCAATATGGTTGTTCGAAGCGGGGACCAGATAAAGAACATGGATGAAGAGGAACTTCATTCACTATTTGACAAATCCGATGCATTCATCGGAGAATGGATTAGTACAGATGTCGATTCTGTTCTGACAAAGCTTTTAGGAAAATACCCTGAATTATCCCACAAAGAGCTATTTTTGATTTTGGAACTGCCTTCAGGTAATGTTAACTCCGGTTCAAGTTCAATTAACCTCATTAGAAACAATACTATTAACTATAATAAGATATTTGCTTCTTTTAGTGACAATGAGCTGGTGGATTATTTTAAAAACACAAAAAGGGGATTGAACTTCAATGATGTAAACTCATACATCACCTCCACCGGAGCCAAATTCGACAATGTCTTCAATAACCTGGTTCTTTACAAGGACATCAACGATAAGCAAAACCTCAAAAATCAGATTCTATTCACATTAAACTTTTTGGGCTATGATTTCGCATATGAAGCTCAGAATTTCACAGGCTCAAAGACTTATGGTATTTATCGTGACAGGTGGTATTCACTGGATGAATACATCGCCACATTCTTCAACAGCTCAAATACACGCACAGTCGGAATATTGGAAAGTACAATGTACATTTCCTCCCAGCAGTTGCATCCGACAAATGCTCTCATTGAATCATTGGAATCAAAAGGATATAATGTGATTCCGGTTTATGCAGCAGGAGGATCTGCCGAACAGCTGAGAGTAATGGTTGAGTCATGGACCAGTGCGGGAGGAGACATTTCAGGATTTTTGGAAAACTCATCTAAATATGACACATATGTTGATGCAATTGTGTCAATGGTTGCCTATGGTGTCGGCGGTGAAAACTTCACAAAGGCAACATCATTCTTTGAAGAGCTGGGAGTGCCTGTTTTCAGGGCAGTTCACTCAGACTATGTTTCAAATGAGATGTGGGAGTTAGGCTCAACTGGTCTGACAACTGAGAAAAGCGACAAGTGGTGGCACATCACCATTGCCGAAACCCAGGGGATTATTGATGCGGTTTTCATTGGAGGCCAGGCAAGTTACATCTCTAATGTTACAGGTGCCAGAATCGTTACATATATTCCATATGAGAGAAACGTTGACCTGTTTACCGATAGAATTGATGCATGGGTTGATTTGAAATACACTGCAAATGCTGAGAAATTGATTTCAATAATTTATTATAACTACCCTCCAGGAAAGCAGAATATCGGTTCCAGTTACCTGGATACCATAACAAGCATTTATAATATCCTTTTAACCTTGAAAAATGAGGGATACAATGTAGGAGAATTGCCGACAAGTGTAGCAGAGCTCGAAGATTTGATGTTGAAATGCGGTATTAACGTGGCTAATTGGGCGCCTGGAGAACTTGAAAAGCTTGCTAACCAGTCAGGAGTTACATTGTTGCCGGTCAGCGAATATAATGAATGGTTCAACTCCCTGGATGAGATTGTAAAAATTCAGGTCCGCGAAGGTCCGGTAGCATACATAGGGGAGCTTTCAAGAAGGGCAGTGGAGCTTGACTATACTGTCACAATTGGAGATACAATAGATGACTGGTACAATCAGGTGGTAGCGCTCCTGCCGGAGGAAAATTCAGTAGCATCCAAGAATATTTTAACAAATATAGTCAATGCATTAAAACAGTACACATCCACCAAGGATGAAAGCTATTATAATCTGTTCCTGCAATATTTCAATGAATTTAAAGGCTTGAACGTTTCAGGATTGAACGGATGGGGAGAAGCACCTGGAAATGTCATGGTAGTCACAAGAGACGGTGTCGATTACTTTGTAATTCCGGGTTTGACTTATGGTAACATATTTATAGCTCCCGAACCTCAAAGGGGATGGGAATCAGACATAGAAAACCTTTATCACTGTACTGCAGTCGCTCCAACCCACCAGTATCTGGCGGCCTATTACTACATGCAGACAAAATACAATAATGCGATGATATTTACCGGAAGGCACGCTACACATGAATGGCTTCCTGGAAAAGAGATTCTACTTTCAGCCACCGATTACGGATCAGTTGTGGTTGGAGATGTTCCGCAGTTATACTTCTATATTGCTGATGGTTTGGGTGAAGCTATTCAGGCAAAAAGAAGGGGTTTTGCAGTTATCATTTCACATCTGACCTCTCCAATGTCCTATACCCATCTGTATGGCAACCTGACAGTGATGGCAAACAGTTTGACCAATCCGGACAAGTTACGTCAGCTGATTATAGATAATGACTACTCCACAAATCTTGGATTGACAAAAGAGGAAGTCCAAAGCCTCTCAAGTGATTTGCTCGTTCAAAAGGTAAACGATTTCCTGACTTCAATGCAGTCCACCCTTTATCCACTGGGTCTTCATGCATTGGGCCAATCCTGGTCAGAAGCGGATCTGGCAAGCACAGTTTCAGCCATGCTGTCCTATGATTATGTGCTTGAAAACAATCAGGGCACACTTAACTTATTCACTGAATTGTCAAACTACTACTATTCAAAAGGATATAATCAATTGTCAGCACTTGAAAGGGAATTCATACTGAACAAATCCTATGACATCGTAAAGGCATTGATTTACTGGGATGTGGGCACTGTTAACGGAGTTTTAATAGGTGAAAATGAGAAGTTCAACAACCCTAATTTCCTTGCTTGTCTTAATCTCGCTAAAAAATACATCGATTTGATAAACTTTTCAGTTTCAAATGAATTGGCCGCAATGGTTGACGGACTGAACGGCAGATATGTTCCAGTTGGAGAAGGTGGCGAACTTGTGGTAAAACCTGCAATATTGCCGACAGGTAAAAACATGTTCCAGGACCAGTCAAGCGAACTTCCAACAATGGAAGCATGGGAATATGCAAAAACCCTTGCATTACTGACTCTAGCCGATTTAAACGACACAACCGAAAAGATTATCATGGGTATCTGGTGTGTGGAAACCGCAAGGGATGACGGTGCGCTGGTTTCAACAGTACTCTATCTTTTGGGCATGAAGCCTGTTTGGACAGACTCATCAAGTGCAGGTTATGATGATGAGGGAAATCCTACCGGTAAAAAGGTCAGTCCAATGCCGGAAGTAATAAGATTGGATGATTTGACACGTCCGGACGGATGGGATAAAAAAAGGATTGATGTAACCGTAATTACAAGCGGACTGTTCAGGGATTTATATTCATCACAATCAATTTTAATGGATAACGCATACCGTGTTGCGCTTGCAAGATCATACTTGGCAATAATTAATAATCAGACATTAATGAATTCTGAAAAAGGACAATATTTAAGGGAGGCTCTTGAAGGAGTAATTAGAAGCATCAATTATTATGGTGTTTCAAACGAGCCTTTGGATTCAAATTATGTGGCACAGCACTGGATTGAAGACACTCTATATTATAAAGATGTTGGCTATAATCCAACTTATGCTGGTGAATGTGCAATAACAAGGATATTTGCACCACCTAACGGTGATTATGGTGCAGGAATTTCAAAATTGGTATCAATGTCATGGACATGGAACGATACTTCAGAGCTCGCAGACTTCTACCTTGGAAGAATGGGAAACATGTATTCCAAAAAATATTGGGGAGATACCAATCCGCTGGTATTCTTAAAGGCTCTGTCAAACTCAGATACAATTGTTGCCAGCCGTAACACCAACCAGTATGGTGTGCTGGACAATGATGACTTCTTCGATTACTGGGGAGGACTGTCCATGACAGTTGAGGAGATTTCAGGTAAGGCTCCAAAATTCAACGTGCTGATGTATGCCAACAAG
>NZ_ONER01000104.1 GCF_900316895.1 uncultured Methanobrevibacter sp.
AGGGTTATACCTGGACTCGTTTCGATCCCAGTAGTGAAGTCTTTTTGCGTTTTGTTTGTGTACTATGGTTTTCTATGGGAATTTCATTTCGCTGCAAGCTCATTATATTATAATATCACCGTACCTGAATTTATACAACCTACCGTTAAAAACTTAAAAAGCATGTATTGACTAATTAAACTTTTTTTTTATCCTTTATTAATTGGTCCTAGTTTGTTGAAAACTTATATTTTGGATTTAATCCACGATCCTTAAAGGAGGATGATAATATAACAACCATAGCCACCGTTCCAAATAGGGAACTTAAACAAAAAAGTATTCTTGCTGCTGATGTAAAACAGCAATGCCCTGAATGCAATTCAACTGACTTACGTGAAGACAGCCAAAGGGCTGAAATCTATTGCGCTCATTGCGGGGTAGTTTTGGATGAATTTCAAATAGATCAAGGTCCTGAATGGAGGGCTTTTGATCATGAACAGAGAGATAAACGTGCCAGAACCGGTGCGCCATCGACTTATACCATATCTGATAAGGGTTTGAGCACCATTATCGATTGGAAAAATAAGGATAGCAATGGCCGCAACATTCCTGAAAATAATAGGGCGCAGATGCAACGTGTGAGGAAATGGAATAGGAGGTTGAGAATTTCCAATGCAGGTGAGAGAAATCTGGCATTTGCTTTAGGAGAGCTTGACCGTGAATCCTCAAGTTTGGGAATTCCGCGTTCCATCCGTGAGGATGCTGCCAAGATTTATAGAGATGCAGCCCGCATGAAACTTATCCGTGGAAGAAGCATTGAAAGCATGGTTGCAGCAAGTCTTTATATGGCCTGCAGGCGCAATAACATTCCGCGCACATTGGATGAGATGTCTGATGTGTCCAGCGTTTCCAAAAAGCAGGTCGGCAAAAACTACAGATTTCTGTCAAGAGAGCTGAAAATCAAATTGAGGCCGACTTCCCCGTCAGATTATATTCCTCGCTTTGCAAGCAAGCTGGGATTGTCTGGGATGGTCGAGTCCAAGGCGATTGAAATTATCAACAAGGCAAAAAGCTGCGGTGTTCTCAATGGAAAGGGACCGACCGGCATAGCCGCTACAGCATTGTATATTTCATCCATCTTATTGGGTGAGAGGAAAACCCAAAGGGACATTGCTGAGATTGCAGGCATCACCGAGGTCACTATCAGAAACAGGTATAAGGAAATATCCGAACAGGTTGATTTGGGAGTATCCCTTTAAGTTTGCCCGATCAATCAATATTTTTTATTTTTTTTTGGATGGTTTACAGTTATATGTTGGAATTGTGTTTTTATGAGCGTTTGTATTTGGGTTATATGATTATGTAGTTCGTTTTGTTCATATTTGAGTATTTTATAGATTTAAATTATTTTTTGATTCATATTTCATCACATTGTTTAAATTGCTCTTGGTGAAATTCTAATTTCATCTCTGAACACGGGACTGCACAGTTGGGGCAATCGTACATAATCCGATACACCACAGGGGAGTGAAACACGCATCAAGATTTTATCTTGGTGTTTATTTTTTTTTAAGAAATGATTAAATATCATTTTTAACATACTATTATTGTCGTATCATTTTTTGACCAATGCCTACGGTCCTTCTATGAGGGAAGTTGATACTGTCGATGATTAGGAGAAACCCAGCGTTGGATAGGCTGCCCGTTTCGAGGGTTACTCGAGGAGCGAAGGGTATTCTAGCAATGATTCAAGAGAGTTAGTATACGGGCAAAATCCCTTTTAAAAAGTTTTTTAAATTTATAAATGAATATTATTATTTTATTTTAGTTTTAATCCATTATAATAAATGGTGAAATCACATGGAAGATTATTTGATGGAAACAACAAGTATTGATTATATGAATCCCCTTATTCAAGATAAGGTTCGGGAATTAAGGGATAAATCTGGAGATACTTTGAATTATATAAAACGAAGTTACATCTTTGTTAGGGATGAAATTCCCCATTCATGGGACATTAAAGCAGAGGTAGTTTCAAGAACTGCCAATGATGTGCTTAAAAATAAAACGGGAATCTGCTGGACAAAATCATGCCTTCTTGCAGCACTGCTAAGAGCAAATCAGATTCCATCAGGCATCAGTTATCAGCTGCTTACAAGAGCAGATGATGCAAGTGAAGGTTATATGATTCATGCCTTAAACACTGTGTATATAAAAGATTTGAATAAATGGATCAGGCTTGATGCTCGGGGAAATAAAGAAAATGTAAATGCACAGTTCAGCTTGGATGAAGAATGTTTGGCCTATTCAATTAGAAGTGAATTGGGTGAAATTGATTATCATGACAATCACTCCGATTTGGATGAACGGTTGATTAATATCCTGAATGAATGTGAAAGCATATTTGAAATCTCAACAGACTTTGAGTTTTAGTAATGGAGGAAATAAACATGAAAATACTGTATTTAACTGATTTGTACTATGAAGCCAAAGGCAGGAATTATTTTGAAGAGGATTTATATGTTACAGATATATTAAAGGAACATTTTGACATTGCATTGTGCCATCCGAAAAACTCAAAGGATTTTGAAAACGATGTGGATTTAATCGTTTTTAGAAATACCGGTCCTGTAAGTGGTTTTGAGGAGGAGTATGAGTCTTTTGTTGAAAGGGTAACTTCAAACAATATCCGGACTTTCAATGAGTTTGTGGGCAAGGCTGATATGAAAGGCAAACAATACCTTTTGGATTTGACATTAGAGGATTATCCTGTTATTCCAACCATTGATGATCTTGAAAACATAAATCTGCTTCCGGATTGTGAAAGATATGTCATTAAACCGAAGGATGGTGCGGATTCAATAGGTCTGGAATTTCTAACAAAGAGTGAATTATTTGAAAAAGACCTCGTGAACATGTTAATACAACCGGCAATTGACTTTGAATATGAGGTATCGTTCTATTTCATTAATGACAGCTTGGAATATGCATTATATGCTCCGGATAAGGACAAACGTTGGGAACTTGAAAACTATGAATTCTGCCAAGATGATAAGGAGTTTGCAGAAAAATTCATTGCTTGGAATGATATTGAAAACGGAATCCAAAGAGTGGATGCCTGCAGGACAAAAGACGGCGAATTGCTATTGGTGGAGCTTGAGGATTTAAATCCTTACTTATCTATTCTGGAGCTGGATGAAAAAACAAGAGATGATTTCATGAATCATTTGATTATTGCTTTAAAAAACATTTGCGATTAGCCATAACTATTTCAATGTTATTATCTGTAAAGTATGGTGTAGGAGCCAAAATTACATTATATTTTGTATAGTATACGGGCAAAAATCCTTTTTAAATGATTTATGGTCTTTATAATATCTATTAAACTTTAATATTTATTTCAGCACATAATAACTTAGTATTGGTTATTAAATGGCTTAATAAATTATTATTCATTCTTATTATCATTAAAACAGTTTTTTAATTAATTATTTTTTTATGGCTGTTTTGGCTGTTTTAGGTGAGTGATTATATTTTGTATAGTGTTGGTATAACATTAACTTTTTATCGATTTTGAGTTTTAGTCATGATAATATCTCTTGAAATTTGAGTGAAAAACATTGAAAAACAAGATTTTTAAGATTGAATAAGGATAAATTTGTTAAACAAATTTTGACACATCCCTATTCAACATACATAACTATAGGTTAGCATTTTGCCACCAACATCATAAGATGTCAAATAATATTTTAAATATCCAAAATATATAAATGTTTTTATTTGGCCTAATTTTAAGTTAAAACAATATTCTATTACTAAAACAATTTTACACGCTCAGAACAATATTTATTTTAAAAAATAACAAAATTTAAATAGTTTAGAATGAAAATATTCAATTCTAAAACACTAATATAATATTTTAACTATAGGTGTTTTTATGTGAAAAAAATTCAGGAATCCCTATCCTCTATAGGATGGGGTGGTTCAATCATGTTACACATTGCTAAATTTAGTTTTTAAACATTATAGTAAATCTTAAATTTTATTATATATTGTTTTCAAATGTTTAAATATGAAGTTTAAATACATGCTTGTAATGGGTTTAATCCTGGCCATTCTTATGGTTGGTGCGGTTAGTGCAACTGACACCATTTCCGAGGATATCATATCGGATGCGGATGAGGTTCCTTTAGAAATTACAGAAAATGACGTTTATACGACAGGAGAAAACTCATTCAGTAACTTGACTGATGAAATAAAAAACACGGGTACGTCTTTAGATTTAAATAAAGACTATGCGTTCAACAATAAAACTGACAACAAAAACGGAATTGCTATTGCTAAGGACAATTTTGTACTCAACGGTAACGGCCGTACAATTGACGCAAAAAACCAATCAAGAATATTCAACATTACTGGAAACAACGTAACAATAAACGATTTAATCCTAATCAACGGTAATGCCGAAAAAGGTGGGGCAATCTATAC
>NZ_ONER01000103.1 GCF_900316895.1 uncultured Methanobrevibacter sp.
ACATACACAGATTACTTTGTCAATAAAGTTACAAAAAGTAACAAAAAGATTTTGACAGATTACATTTACATACATTACAGCCAAATGGAGATGATAAAATGGCACAAAAAGAAATCACATTAAAAGTTGCAGAAGCAATTTCACAAAAGGACGTGGGTCAGGGAGTAGCAAGACTTGATCCAAACGTCATGGATGATTTAGGAATCAATGAAAGGGACCTGATCGAAATTGTTGGTGAAAGAAGAACTGCAGCTATCGCTCTTCCTTCACAGACAGACATTGGACTTGGAGTAATAAGAATTGACGGACTGGTCCGTAAAAACTCCGGAGCAACCATTGGTGGAGAAGTTACAATTAAAAAAACCAAAGCAACCGAAGCGAAAAAAGTTGTTTTAGCTCCAATCGAAAACAACATTCGCGTACAAGGCGACGTTCGTGGACTCTTTGCCGGAAAAGTGATGGTTCAAGGAGACATCATCGGATCACAAATCAGAGCACCAAGACCAAGCATGGGCTTCAACAGCCTATTTGACGAATTGATGGACTTCACCCCTGCAATGAAAGAAATCAAGTTTGCAGTAGTGTCCACAAATCCTAAAGACATCGTCATTGTAGGCCCTAACACCGAAGTGCAACTGCATGAAACCCCGGTTGACGTAAGCAAAATCGAAGGTGTCGGAAACCTTGTTGACGTAAGCTACGAAGACATCGGCGGACTTAAAGAGGAAGTCAAAAAAGTAAGGGAAATGATTGAGATTCCTCTCAAAAGACCTGAACTCTTTGAAAAACTCGGCATTGCACCACCAAAAGGAGTACTGATGCACGGTCCTCCTGGAACCGGTAAAACATTACTGGCAAAAGCTGTAGCCAGTGAAAGTGATGCTCATTTCATTGCAATAAACGGTCCTGAAATCATGAGCAAATATGTCGGCGGATCCGAAGAGAACCTACGTGAATACTTCGAAGAAGCTGAAGAAAACTCACCTTCAATCATATTTATAGATGAACTCGATGCAATCGCTCCAAAAAGAGAAGAGACTAACGGCGAAGTTGAAAGAAGAACCGTTGCTCAACTCTTAACTTTGATGGACGGTCTCAAATCCAGAGGCCAAGTGGTGGTAATCGGTGCAACAAACAGGCCTGATTCACTTGACCCTGCACTCAGAAGACCTGGAAGATTCGACCGTGAAATCGAAATTGGAGTACCTGACTCAGAAGAAAGAAAAGAGGTTCTTGAAATCCACACAAGAAACATGCCTTTAGCAGATGACGTCGACCTTGACAAAATCGCAAATACCACCCATGGGTTCGTAGGGGCAGATTTGGAGTCATTATGTAAAGAGGCAGCAATGAGGGTTGTAAGAAGGATCCTTCCTGAAATTCAAAACGATGAGGAAATCCCAAAAGAGGTCATGGAAAAAATCGTCGTTACAGGAGACGACTTCAAAAACGCCCAAAAAGAGATCCAGCCTTCAGCGCTCAGGGAAGTTCTCGTTCAAATCCCAGACATCAAATGGGATGACGTGGGCGGTCTTGAAGATGTGAAACAGGAACTTAAAGAGGCTGTCGAATGGCCACTGAAACATCCTGAAACATTCCAACGCTTAGGAATAAGACCTCCAAAAGGAACCTTGCTTTACGGAATTCCTGGAACAGGTAAGACATTGCTTGCAAAAGCCGTTGCAAGTGAAAGTGAAGCGAACTTCATCTCAGTCAAAGGCCCTGAACTCCTCTCAAAATGGGTTGGCGAATCCGAAAAAGGCGTAAGGGAAGTATTCAGAAAAGCGAAACAGGCTTCCCCGACAGTGATCTTTTTCGATGAAATTGACGCAATAGCCAGTACCCGTAGCGGAAATGACACTGACAGCGGCGTAACCAAAAGAGTCGTAAACCAACTGTTAACTGAAATGGACGGTTTGGAAGAGCTTGAAGACGTTGCAATCATTGCAGCAACCAACAGGCCAGACATTCTGGACGCCGGTTTGATGAGACCTGGAAGGTTCGACAGACACATTCAAGTCAAAGAGCCTGATGAAGAAGCAAGAATATCCATCTTTAAGGTACATACCAAAGGCATGCCTTTGGCAGACGATGTGGACATCAAAAAATTAGCTAAAAACACTGACGGTTATGTCGGAGCAGACATTGAAGCTGTTTGCAGAGAAGCTGCAATGCTTGCCCTAAGGGATGACCTTGAAGCCAGTGAGATCACATACAAATACTTTAAGGATGCAATCGACAAAGTGAAGCCTGGAAACAAGCCCCAGGATGATCAACTAGTTCAGTACATGTAGGGAAGAAATTAAACTTCCCTATTTCCTCCCGGTTATTAACTATTTAATTTCAAACCATATTTAACCCAGGGAAAGATACAGAAATCTTTCCCAACCTCCATTACACTGACAAATTTCTCTACCGTTTTGGGAAGATATGGAATCTTCCCATCAACCTCTATGAAAACTCTTTTTATATCCATTTAAAAATTGATTTAAGCCTGTAAAATTTCATTTTGACTTAAATATTGATTTGTTATTATAGTAAACTGAATTGAAGTAATGTATAAAGTTTATATACTTTAAACGCCAACAGTATTAATGTGGCAGGCAAAACAAGAATAAAAACTGGCGAAAATATGATAGAATATTTGCAAAATGGACCGATTATGCCGTCTTGTGAAAGCAAAGTTGTCCAAAATGACGAATTTCTAAGCAAGCTTGAACAAAAACTCATATTATTAAGTGAGAAATATGGTTTGGGTGAAGTATTATTTAGAGAAAAAAATCCGCTAAATAATAACTCATTTGCTTCATTCTATATCAGAGCACCGAAAACTTGGTCAAATCAGGAAATCTTTGATGTTTGGGATTTGATTTCCGATGAAGTGGATGCCTTTGCTGCAAAAGAAGGTCATGACAACTTGATGGAAGTATGTAATGTTGCAGTCTCCGACAGGTACTGAGGTATGATTATGGTTCATGCATTTGTACCTCAACATCTATTAGACTTTGCAGAATACATTCAAAATCAAGAATATTCGGCAGAACACTATGATTTGCAATGCATAGATCGAACTATTGTTAACAGAGCATATCTGTCAACATATCTTCACGTTCAGGAATGGATTTTAAATAATGGTCCCTACAATGATGTAAAAGATTATTGCGAACATGATATTGGATATCATGCTGCAATTTGCATTGCCTTAAATGAATTAAACAAAAAGGCTATGAGCAAAAAATATGCAGAGTTCATAGAATTAAGAGTCGATGCGGATTACAACATTGTAACCATCATCACTCCAAAAGATGCTCAAAAAGCATTGGACTTGGCTTTCCAAATCCAAAATGCATTGCAGTAGAAAACTATTTTTTTTAAACCCCCATTTCAAGCTGAAGGCAAAATTTAGCTGAACCTATTTTTTAGGCAAAATATCATCAGGACCAACCATCCTCTTATTAAAATACTGCCTTTTATATTCAATGAATGGGAATCTAGGCCCACTTACTCCCCATTTAGGATTATAACCAAAAATATTAATATATTCTTTCAAATCAGGCCTTTCAACAACCATTGCCTGTGTGACATCATATAATGCTTTTGTATCATCGATTGCACGATGGAAGTTAACCTCTTCAATATCATAATACTCAACAGCATCAATCAATTTGTGTGGAAATTCCTTCCTGTCTTTCAGGACAGTGACCGTATCAATCCAATCCAGATTTCCAACAATCCCCTCAGCTTCATCAGGATAGTGCCTTTTAAGCAAAAAGTAAATGAATGATAGGTCAAATTGGCAATTGTGCGCAATCATCAATGTTGACGGAGTTAACCTGCTTTTCAAATCATCGGCCACACTTTTTTCGCTTACCCCTTCAAGAATCAGCATCTCATCGGTGATTCCGGTTATATCAATAATTTTAGGGGGCAGGTCCCTGCCGATATTGATGAATTTATCGTATTCCTCAATGATTTTACCGTCTTCAACTATGAGCATTGCAAGTTCGATTATCTGATCGTCAATGAATTCGAGTCCAGTAGTTTCCGTATCAAAATATATAACCCTCATATTTACACTCTAAATCAGTTTATGTGGAGCATCGCTTTTGTCCCTTGGATAATCATTGGTTGTGAGCGGCTTTCCAATATGCTCAAGCCTTATATCCAAAAATCTTCTGCCATCCTCACTTGCACAGAAAATCGGAACCTTTACTCCATAATAATATGGTTTATTCTCATCGGCATAGTCTGAAACCGCCTTGGATGCACATGCAGTAACGATATCTGCATTTTCAAACAGCATTTCCACCTCATCGGGACTGGCTCCTGTGGTATGGGCCACAAATATGTAAACATTGACGTCATCATCGACTGGATAGTTTCTGATTTCCTCAACCATTGGAGACGGAAGTATTGTTATTGCAATATCCTTATATCCCCTGTCCAAAGCGATTTTCAAGCCTTCAAGCTGGTTGAGCTCGGCAGTTTCAGGATTCAGGATTACACAATCCTTTTCCTCGAGATTTTTAATGACCTCCGGAATCGGTGTTGTGCTTACAAGGCCGGAGACTCTTCCCCCAACGCCCTGAACAACACGGGGATTGGTCATTAGAAGTGTTCCCGCACCGTCACATGCGCCGACTACACAGTCAATGTTTCCCTTTTCCATGTTGGTCTTGAGGATTTCTGAAATGCCCACTGTCACCAGGTCATCCATCTCGATTACCCTTTGCGGTGTGCACATTCCAAAGTCCTTGATTCTGAAATTGATGTTTTTCCTTATGAAT
>NZ_ONER01000101.1 GCF_900316895.1 uncultured Methanobrevibacter sp.
GGAAAATTCGATATGGAAGGAAACCCAATCAAAAGCGATGCATTATACAACTATGTGCAATCTGTAGATGATCCTGCAATCATCAACAACACCCAAGGATTCGTATATACCTATCCTAATCGTATCTTCGCTCATTTTGATGTTGACCAGTTTGAAACCATGAAAAATAGAATCTTAAATGCAACCGGTTCAAACCGTGCTGTGGCAGTTACAATCAACCCGATTGAAGACGCAGAAGAGGAAGACATTCCATGCCTTCAGTTCCTTCAATGCCTTGTCCGTGACAACGAACTGACAATCCACTGCATATTCAGAAGCAATGACATTTTCGGAGCATTCTACTCCAACATGTTTTTCATTGCCTATTTGGGTCTTAAGATGAAAGAGGAAGTCAACAAGGAAATTGTTGGTGAAAAACTGAACTTCGGAGGAGTGCACTACCACTCAACTTCCGGACACATCTACAATACTGACATAAAGGCAGCACGCAAACTAATCAAAGCGAACAAATAAGGATTACACTATCCTTATCTTATTTTTTATTGACAGTTTTCCGTATCTGGAAGTAACTGTATATTTTCCCTTTTTGTATTTTTTGGTGATTTTCAAGACTGCAATGCCCTTATTTAACATTTATCTTGTTTGATACCTTATATCCATTATATTCTGCGGTAATTGTATAGGTACCCGGTTTTTGAGTGACCTTTAATGAGGCATAACCCTTTTTATCTGTATATGCATAGTACTTTTTGCCTTTTATCTTGAAGGTGACCTTCAAGCCTTTAACTGCCTTGCCGTAATCATCTACAACCTTGACCTTATATGACTTGCCTGCACCGTAATATGCTGTCAGACCCTTGTTTTGAGTTATTCTCTTGACCACATTGATATTTTGGGAATTGGTCTCGCCAGTTACGGGATTTGTAATTTTTACGGTGTAAGTTCCGGGATTTAACTTGACATTTAGAGAGATTTGTCCTTTTCCATCGCTGATAAGGCTATAGGAAACCCCATTGAAAATGACATCAATCTTCTTGTTTATCAATAGTTTACCGCCTGAATCTCTTAATATAGCCAGATACTTTGAATTAAGCGTATAAGTATTTGAACTAAACTCAATTGTTGATTTTACAATCAAATTTACATTTTTTGATGATTTTATGTACTCATCATCGCCTATGAAACTGATTTTTGCCCCATATGATCCGGCAGGAACCTCAACATTAAAAACGACCATTCCCTGACCATTGGTTCTTCCTTTAGTTGTCTGGCCATTGACTGTTAGATAGACATCCCTATGAGCAATTATGATTCCGTTTTCATCCCTTAGGACAGCAGAGTAACTGCCTCCATAGTAAACTGATGCATCAAAAGCCTCAATTCTGGTATTTTGATGATTGATAGTGAATGAGCCTGTCAAATCGTTGGCTTCATAAATCGGGCTGTCCAGTTCAACAACATAATCATAGATGCCCTTTTTGAGGCCGGTGAGCTCACATAACACATAGGATTCGGTTGTTGAATATACGTATTCTTCACCATGGACCTTAAGATTAATATCAAATCCACGTGTGGAATCCCTAATTCCAACGAAGAGATATGCATTGCATTCATCAATGACTATGTCCAAAGTCATGTTAACATTCAGTTTTGAAACGAAGAGCCTTTCTGAGTAAACAGAGGAGTTATAAATTTTATCGTCATAAAATGTTACGTAAATCGTATTGTTGCCTGTTTGCTTGAATGTATGGTTAATGTAAGCTATTCCATCCACTACATTCAAAATGAACAATTCCTGGGACATGAAAAATGCTATTCTTCCACTTTTAACGGGAGTGCCATTCAAATCTGTGACATGAGCAACAATATTTACAGGATTGTTTGCCTCAGTGGCAGTTATGTTGAGGGATATTTTTGTTTTGATTAATGACAATTGAATGGACCTCTCAGCATATGATGAGTTGTAGTAGAACACATCATCATATTGGGCACGGATTGTGCATTTCAGAGGAAAGACTGTAATGTTTTCCAGCTTTGCGGTACCGTTTACCACGGCCACACTATATTTTGCACCTCCAATGTCAAAGGCAACATTTCCGTATTTTACGGGATTGCCGTATTCATCCACAACCTTTGCGGTGACATTGACAGGATTGTGTTCACCTGTAATGTTCAATTCCAGGTTGGTGTTGATCAATGGATTGTGCAGTTCAGCGTGTGCCCTGGAATGGGTGTAGCCGACATCTTCAAACTCAACAGTGATATTTGTTGATGTAAGGATTATTTCCTTTTTGGCAATGCCATCGACAATATCAATAGTGTAGCGTTCATCGCCCACCTTAAAGTCAAGTTTTCCATGATTTATAGGATATCCCCATTGATTTAAGATACTTGCAACAATTGTTATCCTGTTCGAGGTTTTGTTTTCAAAGGATAATGCTATTGTGGAATCTATCGGATGCAGAATTGTAAACGCCTTGATGCATGCCACCTGTGACTCATAGAAATGATCAGGATATGTCCAGGATATGTTGAATAAATCCTTCCATGTCCTTCCGTCATAGCTGATGTATGAAATGTTTTCACGGTAAAAGAGATTGTTCAAGCTGAGTTTTTCTGAAATGGGAACTCCTGCATCTCCGTCAACTGTGATTTTAAACATTACCTCAAAAATGTCTCCGACATTAAGGGGTATCAGCTGGCCCAAATCGAAAGTGTGGTAACCTGCAGGACTGTCACCTGATTTTGTCAGCTTCAGACTGTTCCCCACACTGACTGCAAGCTCCCAATGTGTGCTCTTTTCAAAGTATGTTGAAACTGCCGCCAGATATTCATCATCTGTAGCGTTGAAAATGTTTTTGTACCATACAGTGTTTGTAGCATTCAAAAAGTAATCGGTTTTAGCTATATCATACTGATAGTTTTTGTCATATTTCATGGTGTCATTGAATATAAATGCGATTCCGCCCTTATTTTCACCAATTTTAAGGCAGGATTTATCAAAATATGAAACATAAAAGTAACCATCATTGCCCCATTCACTGCCCCAGCTGTTCTTTGCTATCCATGCACCTCTTCCAGGTGCTCCTGACATCTGGAAATTGTCATCCCATCCGACCAGCACGACCGCATGGTCGCAGACATGGTCTCCCATATAGCACTGCACATATTTCTTAGTTGCATATTCATAATGTGGAACCATATAGATAGGAGCATAAACCGCACCGTAATCCCTGATTGCGTTCTTGACTGAATTCAAATCAGAATAACTGGTTCTTTTCAAATACAAAACATTTTGGACATGCAGAACATCAGCCAAAATAGGGGACAGGACTCCGAAATCCGTATATCCGTCATCGGTTTCAAGAGCAGGACCCAACCAGCTTGTCAGATAGCTGAAACCCATATCATCATATCCTCCTTCATTCGGATCCATTGTCCAACCGTAATGGGAGTAGAGGGATGCAAGGTTCTTCATGTTTTCCTCTGACAGGTCAAGATTTCCTGAAGCCTTAAGTACTGCTGATTCAAGGGTTGCCACTATTGCAAAGGCCCAGCAGTTACCGGCATTCCGCTGATTTTTAACGGGAGTGACATAGCCTTCATCGACAGAGCTGTAATAGCCAGGAAGAGGAGAGCCATCATTAACATGATTGAATAGTGTGTAGTTGCCTGCGGTAAATATTAAGGATTCATTGACCTGTTTTAACAAATCATTATATGCCACAGCAGTATTGTTGGCGTAAGTGAGGTTGCTGAAATCGCAATGGGTGTTTGAAAGTGAATAGAATGCACCGGCAAGCATATCTGCTGAATTATTTATGAATAAACTATTGCCAACATTCAGAAGATTTGAAGCATCAACAAACAATCCTCCACCGTTTTTTGCATGATTATTAAAAAATTGTGAATTGTTTAATGTCATATTTCCGTAAATCTGATAGATTACACCGCCATCATATTTGGCCACATTGTCAAAGGCATAAACATTGTTCAATTGGGCATTTGATTTTAGAAAAGCAAAAGCGCCTCCAAAAGTAGCATTACAAGAGGAAATTTCCAAATCCTCACCTGTAAATGTTCCGGATTTGACATAAACTGCCCCGCCCGTATCCTTAAGGCATCTGTCATTGATGAATTTGGAACGTTTGATTGTCAGCCTGATATCCCTTGAATATTTGGACTCACAGGCAATAGCCCCACCGTAATTCAGGGCAGTGTTATTGATAAAAGTACAATCGGTGATTTCCAAAATCCCTCCATTCAGATAAACGGCTCCTCCACAGCCTGCATAGTTATTGATGAATGTGCAGTTAGTCAAATAGGTTTTGGTTTTGTCATTTACGCAATAGATGGCTCCACCTATACTGTTTCCATATCCGCTTAACTTAACCGCTGAAGAGTTGGCAAAAATAACATTTGAAGCTATCAGTTCCCCCTCATTTAATATATTGAAATTAAAAATGGTAACGTTTGCCAAAACAAGACGGGAATTTATAAGCAATGATTCGTCATTACCCCTCAAAATTGTTTTGGATGCATCCTGACCTATGAATGAAATATTGGTATGGGAGTTGCTGTCGGAAAATTCATATTCTCCATTCTTAAAGTGAAACACAGAATTGTCAAGGATTCTCCCGTCCCTAATTTCCCTGTAAGGGTCATCAATTGTTCCCTCACCATGGTCATTTGTGGCGTTGCTGTCGAAGTAAAAGTCAGAGGAAAGTGCCTGAGCATCTGAAGTGGAATTGATGCCAACAGTAGAGTTATCCGTAGCGAAAGCTGTCGGAATAATAAATAATAAAATTAAAACTATTGATGCCAATAGCATTAATCTATTTTTAGACACTCAAACCACCTATCTTTTAATTTTAATAGTATTTTTTACTTTCAATTTGCCGTATATGGTTGTAATGGTATATTTTCCAACCTTAACTTTCTTGGTAATCTTTAAAATGGCCTTACCTCGTTTATTGGTTTTTATCTTATAGGTTTTGCCTTTGAATTTGAAAGTGATTTTTTTATTCTTAATGATTTTTCCGTTTTTATTTAAAAGCTTTGCAGTGAATTTAATTATTTTTCCCTTTTTAACCTTAATGTTTTTGGTTATGATTGTTGATTTGACTGTAATCTTATTTGATACCTTAAATCCTTTGTATTCAGCAGTTATTGTGTATTTACCAGGTTTTAATGATATCTTAATGGACGCATAACCGTTATCATCAGTTGTTTTAATGTATTGCTTATTGTTTAATGTGAAAGTGACCTTGACATTTCTTGCAACATTACCATTGTCGTCAAATACGCG
>NZ_ONER01000126.1 GCF_900316895.1 uncultured Methanobrevibacter sp.
AATTGGGTAATGATAATAATTGAAATTTCTTCATCTAAAAATTTATCAAAAGCTGCAATAGCTTCTTCAGTAGTGTTAACTACTTCCGCCTTTTTGACACCACCTAATCTAAATCCTGAAACAGTGTCAATATCACCTATAATTGCTACTGAACTCATATTAACATCTCCATGATTTTAGAATTAGGGAAGTCTGCTTCTCTTTTTGCCCTTGCAATAATTTTTAAATTTTTAATTTCACTTTCTTTTTGATTTAAATAACCAATAATTGGACCAATACCTAATGGTTTTTTAGAAGCTAAAGATTTTGAATATTGTGAAGAGTAAACATCCAATGCCTTTTCAAATACAGCAACTGAACCGGTTTCATTGTAAACAGGAATTGCATCAGTTAATGCTTCAGCATATTTTGTTCCTTCTAAGCCGGAAACGATATTTGTAACGTCCGGTGATTCCATTAAATCTTTTAGTTTCCAATCACGTAATTGGTATCCTTCCTCTAATATATAAGGGGAGATTGCATCATAATCAAGGCCATCTTGTTTTGCCCTTATAATTAATTTTAGATTAGCTACATCAACTTGAGTTCCCACATATGAATACAATATCTGTTTGTTTTCATCGGAAGGAACATCAGAAGAACGTAATAACTTGCCTAAATAGTATTTATCTAAAGCAGATTCTAATGGAAGAATCATATTAGTATCTTCATATTGTGGAAGAGCATCTTCTAGCACTGCTGCATATTCGGTGTTATCCAAACTTGTCACAACATCAGTTACGTTATCAACGTCGGCTAATGATTCCAATTCATCATATAATGATCCACAAGGAATTAACAATTCTCTTGTCTCATCAGGATTAAGACCAACTTCCTTAGCGGTTAAAAGACTTTTGATGTTGTCGATGTCTGATTTTTTAGACATTACAACAAAAGGATCTTTAATGTCCTTAGGAGCTACTCTTGCAACAAAATCATAAGTGTTAGCGCGTTCTACGTCTAATGCTTTATCAAGTGGATATTCATCTAAAACGTCAGCATATTCAGGAATACCTTTGAGATAGTTTTCAACCTCTTCAACATCGTTGGTTTCAACGAGTTCAGAAATTTGTTTTTCATCAAATAATCTTCCTTTTCTAGCTCTTACTCTTGCACTTGGGTTAAGATAAGGATAAATGTCCAAAATTGGTCTGGATGTAATGATTACAACTACTGCACCTACAATAAGCACTGCTAAGATACAGAATACAAGAAATGTTTCCTGTGTAAGTCCCAAAGCACTTATTAAGGTAGCAATTCCATCTGCCATAATTTATCCTCCTAATTATTTAAATAATATTTCAGCAACTTCACTACGTAAGATACTTTTAAATCTTTCTAATCTTGCTTCAATTGTGTTATTTACTTCAATATCTCCATTAGCGGTCTTTAAAATAGCACCACCAATTGCATCAATAGGTTCGCCTAATGTAAATTTGATTCCTTCAATTTCAAAAGAGTCTGAACCTTGTGAAGATAAGTCATCTTTAAATTTCTTTGTGTCAGCTTCATTTAATTGTAAGATCAGGTCATTGCTACCAATCTCTTCAGTAGCTTCCATAATCATTTTACTTAATGAATCTTTGTATTCTTCGTCGCCAGAAGCAGCTTTGGTTTTTAACTCTCCAATAGCTTGATTGAAAGCAGCTTCAATAACATCTTCTTTAGCGCCTAATTCTGCTCTACGAGCATTCATCTTAGCTTCAGAGATAATTTGCTGATATCTCATATCAGATTGTTTTTTACCATTTTCTAAGATTTTTGTTTTTTCAGCTTCCGCAGTTTTTTCAGCATTAGCATTTATTTGTGAAACTTCTGCATTAGCATCTTGAATGATACCATCAGCTTTCTCTTGGGCTACAGACATGATGCTTTCAACAATTTTACTTGTGCCTGAGCTCATATGAATAGCCTCCTTAAGCTAAGATTCCACCGAATACCATAAGTAAAATAGCAATCAAGAAACCGTAAATAGCCTGAGTCTCTGGTAATGCAGAGAAAATAATACCACGAGCGAACATGTCGTTGTCTTCTACAATAGCACCGACGGAGGATGCTGCTGCCATACCTTGTCCCATACCGGAACCTAAACCAGCAAATCCGATAGATGCACCTACACCAATAGCTATAATACCTGCTTCTAAAGTTAATTTAGTTGCGTTTCCACCTAATAAACCGGAGAATACTAATAATAAGATAGCAACCAAGAAACCGTAAATAGCCTGAGTCTCTGGTAAAGCAGAGAAAATAATACCTCTAGCGAACATGTCGTTGTCTTCTGCAACTGCTCCTACAGAACCAGCAGCTGCCATACCTTGCCCTAGACCGGAACCTAATCCGGCAAAACCAATTGCTACTCCAGCACCGATTGCTGCTAAAGCAGCTCCTAAGCCTATTTCTACCATATTTAATTCACCTTTGAAATAATATTGATTTTTTTTAATTTAATTTAAGATATAAATGAAAAATTTTTAATTTATTTAATTTTTGTAAATGTTCTTTTTGCTTTGAAAGCTTCGAATTTACCTTTACCTTCCATGAAGAATTGTGAGAAGAACTCTACATAGTTAAGACGCAGAGCGTTAATGAATGCACCTAATACTTGGAAAGCGAAGTTTGCAATATGACCACCTATGAATACGATTACAGCAAGTACAATACCTATCATAGGAACCATATCATTAACCATTCCGGCTAAGATGTTTACTGTCATAGCAATACCCCCAGTAGCCAAACATAAAGCTAAAAGACGTGCATAAGATAATACATCTCCCATGTAACTGAAAATATCCATTACACCGTATGCACCGTTAGCCCAAACTAACATTCCAATAGTTGCAACAACTAAAACTCCTCCAATTGCATAACCGATAATGCCGATTGTAGGCATTAAGTATCCGATTGCAAGGAAGATAAGACCAGCTTCAAATACAAACCAACAAATTTGAGAACCTATAGCTTCTTTGACATTTCCGTATCTTAAGTTGTTAATGGCACCTAAGATAAATCCGATGTTGGTATAAAGAAGACCAATAGCGATAGCTATTATCAAAATATGATCCGGGTGCACAAATGCGTCAACAGGTTCGAATACGGTTGGTAATCTCATACCGAGCATCCTTTTTGAGAAATCCCCAATACATCCGTTGGTCAACAGACCCAGTATATAATAGCCCACAGACCTGACCAGATTAAAATCCAACCAAAGGACTTCATGGATTCTTTGATTTTACCCAAACCGCGTAATAATATAACACCAATAAGAGCTACAAATACACCATATCCTGCATCGGTTAAACAGAAACCGAAGAAGAATGGGAATGTAATCGCAACAAAGATTGTCGGATCCATAGCATTGTAACGTACAGGTGAGTACATATCAACGAGGTACTCGAAAGGTTTTGCATACCATCCGTTTTGTTGTAAAACTGGAACATTTTCATCATCTGTACCTTCAACCTCTATTGTTTCAAAGGCACAATGTCCGTCA
>NZ_ONER01000097.1 GCF_900316895.1 uncultured Methanobrevibacter sp.
CCAATTGAAGTAAAAACCGTTGACGGTTTCCAGGGAAGGGAAAAGGAAATCATAATAATCTCAACTGTCAGAAGCAATGACAATGGAAATATAGGATTTTTAAGTGATTTGAGAAGATTGAATGTTGCAATAACCCGTGCCAAACGTAAGCTAATCATCATCGGTAACATAGACACCCTAATAACAAATCCGACATATGAAAGACTGATAAAATTCTGTGAAGAAGAAAACTTGCTGGTAAAAGTTTAGGCATACCTAAACTTTATATACTATGAAAACCTAACTATAATCAAGGACGAAACACAATTCCTCCATACTCTTAATTGAGGTTTCCATATTACCACACATATAACTTTCAACCTCAATTTCCCTCAATTAAGAGTTTTCTTCTGTCAACTTTTTTTAGATAATAATTAAATACTATTAAAAATAGAAATATCAATGAATATTCATTCTTATTACGGTGATTAATTAT
This sequence comes from uncultured Methanobrevibacter sp., assembly GCF_900316895.1. Classification (GTDB taxonomy): domain Archaea; phylum Methanobacteriota; class Methanobacteria; order Methanobacteriales; family Methanobacteriaceae; genus Methanocatella. Next base: position 476 of record NZ_ONER01000097.1, read on the forward strand.
GACTGATAAAGTAGTTTTAGCATTCAGCGGAGGTTTAGACACCTCTGTCTGCGTTAAATTATTAGAAGAAAAATATGACTATGAAGTAATTACTGCATGTGTAGATGTAGGACAAGGCGAAGAAGAAATGGAAAAAGCAAAAACCATGGCCTCAAAAATAGGTGGGCTCAAACACTACAACATAGACGCAAAAGAAGAATTCGCAAATGAATACATCTCACGTGGAATTAAGGCAAATGCAGAATACGAAGGATATCCATTAAGCACTGCACTTGCAAGACCATTAATTGCACAAAAAATTATAGAAGTAGCTGAAAAAGAAGGGGCAGTCGCAATTGCACACGGCTGTACCGGAAAAGGAAACGACCAGTTCAGATTCGAAGCGGTCATTCTTGCAATGTCAGATTTGGACATTGTCGCACCAATCAGAGAAATGAATCTGACAAGAACCGAAGAAAAGGCATATGCTGAATCCAAAGGAATCGAATTAAGCTACGATAAAATTTACAGTATTGATGAAAACCTCTGGGGAAGAGCAATTGAAGGAGACGTATTGGAAGATCCTGCAAACGAACCTCCTGAAGACATCTACGAATGGACCAAATCATGGGAAGACGCAAACGACGAACCTGAAAAGGTATCCATCGAATTTGAAGAAGGTGTTCCAGTAGCCATAAACGGCGAAATGATGCCATTGGTCCAATTGATTGAAAAAGCAAATGAAATTGCTGGAAACAATGCTCTCGGTAGAGTGGACACCATTGAAAACAGAATGATCGGTCTTAAAAGCAGAGAAATCTATGAAACCCCTGGTGCAAAATTGTTAATCGCTGCACACGAAGCCTTAGAGGAATTGGTATTGACAACCGATGAGCTAAGATTTGCAGAATACATGTCAACATTATATGCGGATTTAGTCTACAGGGCACTCTGGCAAGAACCATTAAGAGAAGACCTAGACCAAGCAATCGACAAGATGCAGGAAAGAGTAAGCGGAGAAGTCGTCATGAAATTATTCAAAGGCTCAATCCAACCTATTATCAGAAAATCTCCATTCAGCTTACACAGCATCGAACAAATTACCTTTGAAGACAAAGAAACCGAGCAAAGCGAAGTTGAAGGTATGATTAAATACCACGGTCTTCAAGCTGCAAATTACCAAAAATTAAACAGATAGCTTTAAGCTATCATTTTACTTCTTTTTTTTGAACCGCTTCAGTGAAATACTCATTGAAAAATCCACGGTTATATTCGAACAGTTGCTTAAAGCTGGAATCGATTATATACATTACACACCAATCATCCATGTCACGTATTCCACGTCCGTACGCCTGCATCAGAGCCATTACGGTCTGGTAGTAGAACCATTTAGGATCAAGATCCCTTCTGTACTTGACCTGCTCATTCAACTGAGGATAAGGAATTTTAAAAACAATCTGGAAACGGCACAAATCACCCTTAAAGTCCACACCATCCTTTATTGAAGCACCTATAAGAACCAGATTCTCCTTTGATTGGGTAAAGTCTTTCAGAACAACGTTTCTATCCCCACCTCCAACGAACACCAGCGGATAATCCTTCAGCTGTTCCATAATCCAGAATGCCTGTTCATTGCTTGATGTGTGGATAACTCCCTTTTCGTTTGAGTGCTTATCCAAAAGCTCCCTGATTTTTTTGATGGCCCTTGGATTTTTCCAATTCGGAATCTTTCCCCGTCTTCTGCCGCTCATCCTGCCTACAAAATCAGTATATATTGGCCTGTTGGCTACGTCAAAAGGAGATTTTTCATAAATATAATAAGTCTCGTCAGGATTGATATTGTTCCACTCGCAGAACTTGTCCTTGCTTCCCAAGGTTCCGGTCAGGAATATGCAGACATTTCCCAAACTCAATAACTCTTTAGTATCATCAACAACCGAATATGGCTTGAATTCTGCTGAAATATCCATCTGGTTGCTTAATATGCTGTCCTTGTTCGGCAAATCAATGATTAACTCCTTGTGTGTCAAACCCAAGGCAATTGAAGCGAATGATTTCATGTCCTGCTCCAGATTCTGCTTTTCAACATAATCAAAATTTGAATATTTTGAAGGATCGCTTTCAAACTCATCCAAGGTAACCTGGACGGTTTTGTTTGCATCTCCCTCAATTTTTTTAATCCTCTTTTTGCATTCCTTAATCAGATCATCGCACAGCCTTGTCCAGTACTCGGGATTTCTTTTCAAATCGTTGATTGATTTTGTCCCGTGCATTATCGGCTCGAAAATGTCTATTCCGAACTTTGTTGAAATGTATTCACGGTCAAGCTCTGAGGAGGATAACATCAGCATCTTGCGCTCCAAATTATGGGCCTCATCCAGAATCAGCAATTCCCTTGAATCCAAAAGGGGATTGGCCACCCCTGCATAGTACAGGAAATCATAGTTTGTAATGACATTCTTGGCTTCCTGGGCCTTTTTGAATGCCTTTTGGAACCTGCAGGTGGTGCATCTTCTTAGATTATACTCTGCCTTGATGCAGAAGTCACAATATCCCTTATAGTTACATTTATAGTTTCCACGACCTTTTATTTCAACTAGCATATCTCCGAAATCGTCAAAATACTGTTCCTGGAGCTGTTTTGTCATTGTCAGAATATAGGAATCATCATACATGTTTGCAAGGGTTGTGGCGATTGCACTTTTACCTATTCCAGTTCCCGCCTCAAGGATTATGTATTTAAAGCCTTTTTTAATTGCGAAATTGATTTCATTGATTAACCTGATCTGGCTGTTTCTGGGATTGTACCTCGGCAGGGACCAGTAAACCATCCAATCAAGATTTGAATCATTGTTTTCCATGAAAATGCCTCGCAATTTTAATAACAAGTTAATAATATTATTATGTGAAATATCATATTTAAAAGTTTATTTGTGAATCGAGGGAAAAATTAATATTTGTTAATAATATAAATAATAATATGTCTAAAATTAGCCAATTACAAGAAATCATCAACTCATCAGACAATATAGTGTTTTTTGGAGGCGCAGGAGTTTCAACAGAAAGCGGAATACCTGACTTCAGGTCTGAAAGCGGAATTTTCAAAAGTTTGGAAAAATATGGCGACACTCCAGAAAACCTTGTTTCACACAGCTACTACATGGACCATACAGAGGAGTTTTTTGCATATTACAAAGACAATCTTGTTTTCAGAGATGCAGAACCCAATGCTGCCCATTTAAAGTTAGCTGAATTGGAAAATGCGGGAAAACTGAAAGCAGTAATCACCCAAAACATCGACGGTCTCCATCAAAAGGCAGGCAGCAGGGAAGTTTTGGAGCTTCACGGATCCATCCATAGAAACTACTGCCAGATTTGCGGGAAAAAATATTCATTGGATTACATTTTAGAAAGTGATGGAATTCCAAGGTGCGAATGCGGTGGAATTGTAAAGCCTGATGTGGTGTTATACGAAGAGCCATTGAACAATGCGGTTTTAAGCTTTGCAATTGATTACATCCAGAATGCAGAAACATTAATCATCGGCGGAACTTCACTTGTCGTTTATCCTGCTGCAGGTCTGATAAACTACTTCAACGGAAAAAATCTAGTGCTAATCAACAAAAGCGAAACGCCCTATGATGATGCAGCAAGTTTAGTCATCAACGATGCCATCGGCGAAACTCTTTCCCAAATCAAAATCCAATGATTCGGAAATCAGTTCAATACCCGAAAGTTGATTGTCACAGCGATAGACAAGTATTTCAACTCCTGCATCATATGCCTCGTTTAATGTTTGGCTGAAAACAGGGTCATTTTCCCAGTTGGGCCTGAAGAATTTTCCTATAGGATGCTGTATCAGAAAAAACACCGCACACCTGTTTCCATCCTTTTTAAGTTTAATCAGCTCTTTCAGGTGTTTTGCACCCCTTTCGGTTGGCGCATCGGGAAATCTTGCCTCACCATCGACAATCAATGTCACTCCCTTGACTTCAACATAACATTCTTCTTTTTCATTTGCCAAGTATATGTCTATCCGTGAGTTGTCGACTGTCTTTTCCCTTTGGTGATGATCATAGCCAGCAAGCTCCTTTATTTTACCGTCAATAATTGCATCATATACAATGCTATTGGCCTGCTGTGAGTAAAGTGATACCAATGCCCCCTTGTTCTCAACGAAGTGCAGGGAGAATTTTGTCTTGCGGTTCAGATTGTCAGAGGGCTTAAGCCAGACCACTGCATCTTCAACCAACAGTTCCTTGCATCTGCCGGTATTTGGCACATGTGCAATCTCCAAACAGCCATCCACCTCAACCTCGGCAATGAACCTGTTCGGACGATTCTTAAATATTCCCCTAATGTAATCCATCCTTAATCACGCTACCGATGTGGGACACCAAATCTGTTGCTGAAAATCCATTTCCTTTAACATCAAAGGCTTTTTCACCGGCAATACCGTTAATGAAAACACCTAAGCATGCACAGTCGAACGGATCCAATTCCTGTGTAAGCAAACTTGCACATATTCCTGAAAGTGCATCACCGGTTCCTCCAACAGTCATTCCGGAATTTCCAGACTTATTAATTCTAAATCTTGTTCCAGACAAGATCAAATCGTACTGCCCCTTAATAAGAACTGTTCCCTTGATTTGGCGAGTGATTTGCTGAAACTCAGTGATGTTTTCATCAACCTTTTTGAAGTCATATGAGTCGATGTCAAGCTTTAAATCATTATTGACATTGAAAAATGATTTGAACTCAAAAATATGGGGTGTCAATATTATATCGTCACGGTTTTTAATCAATGACATTTCAACCTGTTTTAAGGCATCTGCATCCAAAACAATTGGCTTTTTGATTTTTGCAACC
>NZ_ONER01000045.1 GCF_900316895.1 uncultured Methanobrevibacter sp.
TGTCAATTCACATTCTTTGTTATAATGACTTATAAAATATTGCAAAATATCACTCTATAAAATATTATTAATATATAATATTTGTTACTATTCATTATTTAAGTTTTCCAATAGTTCCATATATGAGGTTCTCTCAAAACCGTCTGTGATGCCCAATTTCTCAAATAGTTCGAATATTCTGTTCTGGGCTTCTGTGTAGTCATCGCTGTCGCTTAGGGCGATTTCTATCTCCATATATGGCGGGAGGCCTTCAACATCATCAAGTGATATTTCAAAGTTTTCGTATTGGTAGTACTGGCGGGATTTCCTGACGGTCCTTGCCGGAGCGAATCCGATTTCGGTGAATATGTCGCTTGCTTTGGATGCGCTTTCGATGCTCATCTCGACTTCCTTTCTGGTCTTTGCCTTTTCGTTGAGCTTAGGGCCCTTGTAGGTTATGAATGTGTCATTGTTTGTTGTCCTGATTCTTAAGGCCTCGTCTGTTTTGGCAAAGTCCACTATCGGGCTTTGAAAGTAAATATCTTCCTGGAATTCGTCCTTTGTTTTGACTGCACCAAGATCTTTGAGCCTCTTTTCCATTTCCTCAAAGCTATTGATTCTAGCTTTCACTTCAACTTCAATCATGGTATCAATTTTTTTTAATTTTTTCTTAATTAATTATATGATTTTTGAGATATAAATTTTCAATCATGTAAGGAATTTTCACTTGCATTTTGTGTCGGCTCCACAGGTCAGATGTTGTCGGCCTTCAATACTAATTGGAATTTAAAGATGGACATCTTTTAGGTGATGCAATCAGGTGGAAGGTATTGGAGATTTATATTTTGCGTAAAAAATCTATGATATTGTTTAAACGGAGAAGTCCAACAATCAGAATTGATTTCGATTTTTACATTTTTTTTAAATATCCTTTAAAAGGGGTCTGCCTATTTGATTTTGGTGATGTAATACTAAAATACAGTAACATTTATAAATAACTATTTTCAATACATGAATTTGAATTTCATTTATAAAGGGGCTTTTATTTTAAAAATTTAAAATTTTCAAATTTTTTAAAAAATGTAAAATAATTTCCAAATAAACATACCTTTATATACTATTTAAATAATATATTTAACTAGTAAAAAAATGAATTGGAGGTTTTAAATTGACCGATGTTGATATTAAAATTGAAAACATTGTTGCTTCTGCAAGCATTGGAAAGGACATCGTCTTGACTGAAGTGTCCGAAGCTTTAGAAGGGGTTAATTTTAATCGTGAACAGTTTCCGGGATTAGTATTTAAACTCAAAGATCCCAAAACAGCAGCATTAATATTTAGCTCTGGTAAGCTTGTTTGTACTGGAGCAAAATCTATAGATGATTCCAAATTGGCAATCAAGAAAACTGTAGATTTGATGAGGACTATCGATACTGAAATTCCTCATGAATTTGACATTAAAATTCAAAACATCGTGGCTTCCGCAAATCTGGAATCCACATTAAATTTAGAAGCGGTAGCTTTGGAATTAGAAGATACTGAATACGAACCTGAACAATTTCCGGGTTTAGTATACAGATTATCCGACCCTAAAGTGGTCTTATTATTATTTGGTTCCGGTAAGGTTGTATGTACCGGTGCAAAAACCAAAGATGACGCTAAATTAGGCGTCGAAAGAGCTTACGATAGATTAAGTGAGCTAGATTTAATATAATTGGTGGTATTATTGATTAAACTTGTAGTATTTGACTTAGATAACGTTATTATTGATGGTGAAGCAATAGATGAGATAGGTAAATTAGCAAATGTTGAAGATGACATAGCTGAAATCACTGAAAAAGCTATGCAAGGTGAAATTGACTTTGAAACTTCCATTAAAGACAGAGTACAACTTCTCGAAGGAACTTCAATTGAAGATATCGAGAAAGTTGCTGAAGATCTTCCATTAATGCCTGGAGCTTGCAAAACCGTCAAATGTCTAAAAGATAAAGGTGTAGATGTAGCTATCATTAGTGGTAGTTTTGATGTAGTGGCTGATAAAGTATCTGATAAACTTGGCGTTGACACAGTTTATACAAATAGTTTCACAGTCGAAGATGGTAAATTAACTGGCGAAGTGACTGGTCCTCTCGTATCCGGTTCCAAACTGGACGTATTGAAAGACCATGTCGAAGAAGCAGGAATTACTTTGGATGAAGTAGTTGCTGTTGGAGATGGCGCTAACGACATTTCCATGATCGAATCAGCAGGTTGCGGAATTGCATTCAATGCAAAAGACTCCGTAAAGGAAATTGCTGATGTTGTAGTAGAAGAAAAAGACTTGTGCAAAGTCTTATGTGAAATCTGTAATCAATTAACCACTGATGATGCTGAAGAAGAAACTGTAGAAGAAGAAGTAGAAGCTCAAGAAGCTGAAAGCGATGCTGAAACCGAAGAAGAAGTTAAAGAAGTAGAAGCTGAAGAAGCTGCTGAAGAGGAAGCTCCTGCAGAAGATGCAGAAGAAGAAGCTGCTGAAGAAGAAGCAGAAGAAGCTCCTGCAGAAAAACCTGAATTTGTTCTTGCTGACACCATGGAAGGTGTAAGAAAACAAAAAGATGAAAAAGAAGCTGAAATCGCTAAAGTTGCTGAAGAAAGAGAAGAATTCAACAAGACCGCTCGTGAACAACGTAAAATAAGAGATGAATTAAACGCATCCTTAAAAGAAAACTTAAACAAAGCTATCGAATACAGAAACGAGCGTAATGAAATCAACAAAGAAGTTGAAGCTGCTAAAAAAGCTCGTAATGAAGCAAACAACAAAATCAAAAGTCTTGAATGGAATTCTGGTAAACGTAACAAAGTGAAAATCGAAAACGAAATCAAAAAGATTGATAAAATCATTGAAACTCGCGTTCTCGATATCAAAAAAGAAAATCAGCTTGTTAAAAACGCCAACGACTTAAGAAAACAGTTAATGGAAATTCATGAAGATGAATCCGTTAAGGCTGAAGCTGACGAGCTCAGGAAAAAATCCGAAGAGGAACACGAAAAAGTTATTGAACTTTCCGAAAAAGCTCAAGCAGCTCACGAAGAAATGCTTAAATACTTCAGAAAAACCGATGACATTAGAACTGCAGCTGACGAAGCACACAAAAACTTTGTTGAAGCACGCAGAAATGCATCCGCAAAACATGAAGAATTTAAAGATATCTTAAGTGACATCCATGTTATCAACAAAAAATTAGGTTCCAACAAACCTAAACGCAGAAAATCCGATAACAAAGGATCTTCCGGCGGTAACAAAAACCGTGAAGAAAGACAAAGAGCTCAAGAAATCTTCGAAAAATTCAAACAAGGTGGAAAAGTCTCTACCGAAGAGATTTTACTCTTGCAAAAATATAATATAGGTTAAACTCGCTTTAACCTTACTATTTTCTTTTTTTTAAGGTTTTAACATGGCAGAAGAAAAAATTGAAACCTGCTTTATCTGCGGCCAGAAGTTTGACATGAACAAGGCTGATTTGGCTTATTACCGTAACGGCAAATATCCGATCTGCGATTTCTGTGCTGATTTTTATAGATTTTATGGAGAAGAGTTAACTCCTAAAAAAGAATAATTTTTTTTTTAAATATTTTTTAATCATAATTATTGATTGAACAATTCAAAAAGCTTTCAATTAATGTTTAAGCGCAATATACTTAATTGTCTATTATATTTTACAATTTTCAAAAAATATTATATATTAAAAACAGATATATTTAACGGAGGTTAAATATGAATAAAAAAATAATGTTATTGGTTTTAAGTATTTTCATTGTTGCCTTTGCCATCGGAAGTGTAATTGCTGAAGAACAAAAGGAAAATACTGAAATAAAAATGTTGAGTGAAGATACATTGAAAAATGGAGACAATATTGAATTACAGCTTGTAGATGCAAAAGGCAATCCAATCGCATCTCAAAATATTAACATAAGCTTTGAAGCAAACGGAAAATTGGAAAACTACTCTGTTGTCACTGACAAGGATGGAAATGCCTACTTGGTATTATTTAATGAGGAATTGGGTGACCACAAGGTAATTGTCAATTATTCAGGTAACGAAAAATATAATCCATTTAAACTGGAAACCAGTATCAAAATAGTTGAAGGCGAATCCACTAGTGAAGATACTGAAGATGAATCCACTGCCAGCACCGTGCAATATGATAATTCAACTGCTAATGATGGCAATTCATCTGCTTCAGCTTCAGGTGAACCTGCAGAATTATACTACTGTCAGGAATACAACTTCTATTACGATTCTGACGGAGTTATTCACGGCGGTCAAAGTGACGGAGCCGACGCTTTCGAAACTTATATGTCATATAAGGATGCTGAACAAAGAGCTGCAGAAACCGGAAGCACCGACTTAGAATAGTTCTGCTATGAGTAGATTCATTAATAAATAAGGATTGGTAAAGCTTTTTTTTACAAATCCTTTTATTTTTACTTATTTTATGCTATCATTGATTAGTTCATGCTTTTTTCACTGATTTAATCAATTTTTCGGCAAGCTTGAGGGCCTCGTCGATTACCTGCCACATGTCGAAGTACTGATACATTCCAAGCCTGCTGCGAATATGTCTCAATTATGCAGTTACCAATTCGCTTTCTGTTTCTGGAATTCCGGTTAAATTGCTGGTAATTCTGTTGATATCAAAGATTTGGGTTTTATCGTGTACTGGAACGACTAATTCTGCTGTTAATTTAATGGATTCATCGGTAACGGTTGATTTAACAGTAATTTTTATCAGATTTTTGAAGTAACTTTTCTCCAAATGGAACAATTTGGATGCGTTCAGGAATTCAAATGCAACAGGATTTCCATCTTTATCTATGTCTAGAATCACATCATTGTCTAATTCAAGTGAAACTTCATATTCATACTTTTCAACACTATAAATGAATAATGAATCTCCTTGTCTGTCATAGTCATATGCTAATTTAGTTACCATTTATTTCACCCTTTTTGATCTGAAAGTTTCCATGACTGTTATGAATTTGATTGTTTTATTATCATTTATGCCAATGACTAATGATAAATCTTTACTTGGTTTTGTTAAATGTTCGAAGTATAATCTAAATTTATTATAATCTTGTTTTAAAATACCCATCAAAGGTTCATAAAGAAATGTTTCAAATATTAAACCTAAATCCGATATTCTTTGGATATTTCGTAGATTAAAATGTTTTGAATCAGGTAAGACTGATTCATCGCATTTGTTAATTATTTCAATTGCTTCTTCAATACTATAATCTCTCATATTATTTACCTCTTTCTTGTGAATTTGTTTTTTTCTATATCTTTAAGGAATTTCATTCAAATTAACACAGATTAGGTAAATATTATATTTGAAAGTATATAATCCTTGTTGAAGCCATTTCGTTAAATTGCTTTCAGTTTGTAAAATTGCAATAACTTTGTAATTTTTAAAAGGGAATCAGATGAATTTAATCCAGCTTTTCGGCAAGCTTGAGTGCCTCATCGATTACCTGCCACATGTCGAAGTACTGATACATTCCAAGCCTTCCTCCGAAGATGACGTTTCCTTCGCTTTCGGCCAGTTCCTGGTATTTTTCAAACAATTTGGAGTTCTTCTCGTCATTCATTGGGTAATAGGCCTCCTCTCCCTTGGACCAGGTTTTAGGGTATTCCCTTGTGATTATGGTCTTTGGGGACTCGGAGGATTCGAAGTGCTTGTGCTCAATGATTCGTGTGAAAGGGGTTTCTGCGTCGGTATAGTTTATGACGGCATTTCCCTGGTAGTTTTCCATATCGAGGGTTTCGAACTCAAAGTCAAGCCCACGGTATTCGAGCTCTCCGTAGCAGTAGTCGAAGTACTGGTCAATCATTCCTGTGAATATGATTTTGTCGGCCATGCCCATCCATTTGTCCCTGTCGTCGAAAAAGTCTGTGTCGAGTCTGACCTCAATGCCTTCAAGCATCTTTTCAATGATTGCGGTGTATCCTCCGATAGGTATTCCCTGGTAGAGGTCATTGAAGTAGTTGTTGTCGAATGTGTACCTTACGGGCAGTCTCTTTATGATGAATGCCGGAAGGTCCCTGCAGTCACGTCCCCACTGTTTTTCGGTGTATCCCTTGACGAGCTTTTCGTAGATGTCCTTTCCGATAAGGGATATTGCCTGCTCCTCAAGGTTTTTCGGGTTTTCAATCTTGAATTCGGCCTTCTGCTCCTCAATTTTTGCCTTTGCCTCCTGAGGGGTCTTCACTCCCCACATCTGGTAGAATGTGTTCATGTTGAAGGGCAGGTTGTAGAGTTCGCCCTTGTAGTTGGCCACAGGTGAGTTTGTGTAGCGGTTAAAATCGGCAAACTGGTTTATGTAGTCCCACACTTGTCTGTTGTTTGTATGGAAGATGTGTGCGCCGTATTTGTGGACGTTGATGTTTTCCGTTTTTTCGGTGTATACATTTCCGCCGATGTGGTCCCTTTTTTCTATTACGAGACATTTTTTTCCTTTCTTGGTCATTTCATATGCTATAATGGAGCCGAAAAGGCCTGATCCGACAATCAAATAATCATAATTCATGTTAATTCTCCGGATTATATCTTTGTTTTTAATGCTATTTAAAATGATATTTGATTTCAAATGTTTAAAATCATTCAGTTCATGAATTTTTTGCTGTTGAAAGCAATTGCTTGAAACAACTTATATACTTATATATACAGAATAAATATCAATAGGCTAAAAATCATAAAATTAGGGTTGTAATTTATGAAACTTAAAAAAATACTGATAATGACGATATTTGTTCTGATTTTAACAATTGGGGCCGTCAGCGCATCAGATGATAATCAAACGTCAGATGAACTGGCTGTCGATGACAATACTGAAATAGAAACATTGGATGAACATGCTGGCGATGTAAAAGACGATAGTGTCTTGAGCATGGATGATGAGGATGAAAAATTGGCAGTGGGAACGGAGGATCCGTCTATGACCGTCTCAACAGAGGATATAATGGAGGGAGAGCCTGCCGTAATAAATGTATCTCTTGAAAGTGATGCAACAGGAAGTATTACTGTACAGGTAAACAATCGTACCTTTCTTGCGGATATCGTGTCAGGGTCAGCTTCCCTGGCTGTCTCTAATTTGGGCCCTGGAACTTACCAGTTCCAAGTCACATATTCGGGAGATGATAACTACGCATCCGTTACTGTCCCCTGTACTGTGAATGTCATGCCGGACACTACATTTGAAAAACTCAAAAAGCTGATTGATGATGACGTAACCGGCGAGATTACGCTTGACAGGGACTATCATGGCAATTCAAGCGAAATCGTAATTTCAAAGACCATCACAATAAACGGTAACGGACACACCCTGAACGCCCACGGTGTGTCAAGGATATTCCATATTACTGCAGGTAGTGTTGTCATCAACAATCTGACATTTGTCAACGGTTTCACGGATTCTGATGGTGGTGCTGTTTATTTTGATTTAGGTTCGACAGGTATTGTGACAGATTGTAATTTTACTAATAACTCTGCTGATGAAGATGGTGGAGCAGTATATGTTAAAGGTTTAGACTGTAAAATATATAATTCCACTTTCACAGATAACACCGCAGGAGATGATGGTGGTGCAATCCTCTGGGAAGGTGCAAGAGGTTTAATATATAATTCCACTTTTACAAGCAATAGGGGTGTAGGTAGGAATGGTGCTCATTCTAGTGGTGGTGCAATCAACCTTGTCGGTGATTATTCAGTTGTTGAAAAATCCAAATTTGATGGAAACACTGCAGATATAAACGGTGGTTCTATATATGCTTCAGGTAATTATGTTAACATTACCGATTCCACATTCACTAATTCTAATGTTACTCATACTAAAGAAAATGATTATGCGCATGGTGGAGGTGCAATATATATTGAAGGTCATGACACCAATATTATAAATTCCACATTTAATCAAACTAATGCAAGAGTAGGTGGAGTTATTTATGTACAAGGTGCTCTTGCTGCAATTATTGATTCCACAATCACTAACAGTTATGCAGTAACCGGTGGTGCAGTATATATTAATGGTCAACATGCATCTGTCATCAACTCATCATTCACCAACACTGATGCAAAAACCACAAACACTTTCGTTACTGATAATAAGGGTGGTGCAATATATATTCTTGGTAATTATACTACTATTGAAGGTTCCAATTTCACTAGGGCATCCGCTTATCAAGGTGGTATTCTTTACCTGCAAGGCCAATACTGTAATGTCATTAACTCCTCATTAGACCATGGTTATTCCTATCATGATGGGGGTGCTTACTATTCCACAGGTACAGATTCTAATGTTACTGGTTCCAACTTCACAAACAACACTGCCGGTGAAAACGGTGGTGCTGTATACTCTACCGGTTCATACTGTATTGTATCTAATTCTAACTTTACAGATAACTTGGCGGAGTTGAGTGGAGGTGCTCTTTATTGGTATGGTGGAACTAATTCTAAATATAATACTGTTGATGGTTGTATATTCACAAATAACACTGCACACGGCAGCGCTGCTGATACTAGTATTACAAGAGGTGGTGGCGCTATTTATTGGTCTGAAGGTGGACAATATGATACTATTAAAAATTCTTATTTCTATTATAATTCCGTTCAATCCACTATTAATCAGAAAGTGAGTGGGGGAGCTGTTTTATGGGATAAAAGTTATCATGCATTGGTTGATAACTGTATTTTTGTAGGCAATTTCGTCACCACTGATGGTGATGGAGGAGGTAGTGGACCCTCAGGAGTTTGGGCTCAAGGAGGAGCCATGTATTTAAGAACAAATGCCAATTATACTGTAAGAAATTGTCTATTTGAGAATTGTTCTTCATCTAAGGAAGCCGGTGCACTGTATATACAGGGACTTACATCTGGCAATACTCCTATGATTTTCCTTGAAAATTCAGTATTCATAAATAACGTTGCTCAGGCTAAAGGTAACTCTAACATCAATGGTGGAGGTGCAATTCAGGTTAAACAATGTGCTAATATTGAATTCAACAATCTTACATTTGTAAACAACTCTGCTAATAAGGGTGGAGGTCTATGTGTCTTGGACAGTGTCAATAATTTAGTAGTAAACGGTGCTACTTTTGATGGCAATAAAGCTTCCAGCAGAGGTGGAGGAATCTATGCTAGTGATGATTTTACTGCGAATAATATCACATTTTCCAATTGTGAGGCTACAGATGCTGGTGGTGCTGTTTATGTCGCAGGAAACTCAGCGAAGTCAATAATTCAGGATTCAACATTTACAAATTCACGTGCAAAAAATGGCGGTGCAGTATACTGGGGTGGTGCTAATGGAATCATAATCAATTCCCTATTTGACAACAACACTGCTGATGAAAACGGTGGAGCGGTATGCTGGTCAGGGGACAACGGAAGAATAACCGATTCCACATTCTCCAACAACACTGCCGGTGAAAATGCTGGGGCCATATTCTGGGTAGGTTACAACGGAAACATATCTGGCTCCATATTTTTAGATAACGCTGCAAATTATTATGGTGGAGCCATATGCTGGGGTGGTGCTAATGGAATCATAATCAATTCCATATTTGACAACAACACTGCTGGTGAAAATGGTGGAGCCATATTCTGGGAAGGTGACAACGGAACTATAACCGATTCCATATTTGACAACAACACTGCGGGTCAAGATGGTGGAGCCATATATTCTTCCTTTAATGTAGAAATTAGGCATTCCCATTTTACAGACAATGCAGCAACTGATTCTGGTGGAGCGATTTACAATTGCAGTTATGAAGACTGTACATTTGAAGCAAACAGCCAACCGCAATTCTACCCACTCAGGGACACACCAATGACAATTACGGTTGAGGTTAAAGAAGACATTATAGTGATTGTTACTCTTCCAAGCGACGCTACAGGAAACGTAACCGTAACCGGCTCAATTATATTTTCTACTACGACAGCACCCATTATAAACGGATCATGCATCATACCTGCTCAGGTTTTGTCTTCAGGTGAATATGAAATCAGAGCAACATATGATGGAGATGAAAGTTATCTGGCCAATTCCACTGCCGTAAACATCACCGTATCAAAAACTGTGCCGGACATAACCGTGAAAACCGGCAATATCGAATACGGTGAGGCCAAAAGCATCGATGTCAGCCTTCCGGGCGATGCAACAGGAAATGTTGAATTCACACTATTTAAGGATGATTCACAATTTATAGAGAGCAAAAATTTAACTGTAAGCGGAGGAACTGTGTCATACGCTCTTCTAATGCTCAATGTTGGAAGATACACACTCAAAACAAGATATTCCGGGGATTCCAGATACGAAATTAAGGAAGCAAACACTACATTCTATGTCTCTCCAAAGATAAACATAACTCCTGACGTCATCATCGACGAAGAAGGAGTAATCACAATGGAACTGGGTAATGTCACCGGAAGCATATGGGTGTATTTGGATGGCCTAGAGGACGGAAGCAAAACAATCAAAAATGGAAGAATCACATATTACTTGTCTACAGATGAATTGACTGTTGGAAACCACAGCATACACTTCCAATACTCAGGAACTGACTTTGATGAAAACGTTTTCAACTACTGGAACGAAACCACAGGCTCATACGAGCCGATTCTCTATCCATTCTGCATACACAAGAAACAGTCAGAATCCGAAGCCGAAACAAAAGGAGATATTCTGGAGGTCATTTTGGAAGACGACAAGGGAATTGTGCTTGAAAATGCAACAGGAAACATAGAATTCACCATCCTAAACCAGTTCACAGGTGAGGTCACAAAAATCGTCGTTGAAATCGTAAACGGTATTGCCAATCTTGACATTTCCAGATTCAAGGACGGAAACTACATCATCTCATGGTATTATGCAGGTGACGACAAGCATGCCCCTATGTCAGATACAATGGTGCTTGAAATAAATCACAAGGTTTCAAGAATCACAGCCGGCGATTTAAGCACACTCTATACATCTTCACAGGCATATTCGGTCAGGGTGTATGGAAGCGATGGAAAAGCAATAAGCGGTGTGCCTGTAACCTTTTTGATAAACAACAAGGCATTCAAAACAGTAAAAACTGATAAGAACGGTGTTGCAAGCGTTGCAATCACACAAAAGCCTGGAACATACAAAATCACAGCAAAATCCCGGGCAGTATCAGTTACCAAAAAGCTGACTGTAAAGCACATCTTGTCCGTTAAAAAGATTAAGATAAAGCGCACAGCCAAAAAAATCACAATAAAGGCAACCCTCAAGAAGGTCAACGGAAAATACCTGAAGAGAAAAACGATCAAATTCAGATTCAACGGCAAGAAATACACCGCAAAGACCAACAAGAAGGGCGTCGCCAAGATTACCGTCAGGAAAAATGTCTTGAAAAAGCTTAAGAAAGGCAAAAAGGTAACTTATCAGGCTACATACCTGAAAGACACTGTGAAAAAATCAGTTAAAGTAAAATAGGAAGTTAATCTTCCTTTTTTCTATTTTTTTGATGCATGAAATCATCAGGGATTTGATGTTTTCAATTAAAAAGTTTTTTTAAATAGGAAGTACAAAATAGTATTATTATAATTTAAAAAACGTTTTTATAACATAAAATTTAAATTAAGTTAAGAGCTATCCTAACGTTTAAAAAATTATTTCACGTGATATTATGAGTAAAGTACATAGAACATTCACATCAGAATCAGTAACACAGGGACACCCTGACAAGGTTGCTGACATCATATCTGATGCAATATTGGATGCATACATGGCAGGAGACAAGAATTCCCATGTTGCATGTGAAACTTGTGTAACAACAGATTTCTGTATGGTATTCGGTGAGATTACCTCAAATACCGAGTTATCAAAGGAAGATATTGAAAAGATTATAAGGGATACTATCATTGAAATCGGCTATGACAAGCCTGAACTTGAATTTGACGGAAATACCTGTAAGGTTGCAAACAGGCTCCACGCACAGTCCCAGGACATCAACCAGGGAGTTGACAGGGGAGATGAGGAAACCGGTGCAGGAGACCAGGGTATGATGTTCGGGTTTGCAACAAACGAGACAGAATCACTCATGCCTTATCCGATTGATTTGGCCCGTAAACTTACCAATAAATTGACTGAATTGAGGGAAAGCGGAGAAATTCCTTATTTAAGACCTGACGGAAAGGCACAGGTTTCAGTCAACTATGATGAGGATGGAAATGTCATTTCACTTGACGCAGTTGTGTTGTCAACCCAGCATGACGAGACAGTTTCCGACGACCAGGAAACCCTTAAAAAAGACATCCGCGAAAAGCTCTTCAAGGCAGTCATACCTGAAGGCCTTATTACAGAGGATACAAAAGAGCACATCAACCCTACAGGCAAGTTCGAAATCGGAGGCCCTCACGGGGACGCAGGACTTACCGGACGTAAGATCATTGTCGACACCTACGGAGGATATGCACGCCACGGTGGAGGAGCATTTTCAGGAAAAGACTGTACCAAAGTGGACAGAAGCGCATGCTACATGGCAAGATACATCGCCAAAAACATCGTTGCAAGCGGACTTGCTGAAAAATGTGAAATCCAATTGTCCTATGCAATAGGCGTTGCCGAACCTACATCCGTCATGGTGGACACCTTCGGAACCGCCGCCGACATAGGTGATGTGAAATTCGAACAAATCGTACGTGACAACTTCAGGCTCACTCCTGACGGAATCATCGAAACCCTTGGCTTGAGGGACACCACCTACAAGCAGACCGCAAAATACGGTCACTTCGGTATCGAAGGCCTTCCTTGGGAGAAAACCGACAAGGTCGACGATTTGAAAAAATACATCAAATCTTAAAATCCTTTCAGGACTTGCTCTTTTTGAGCAGGTTCAACACTATTTTTTTTAATAATCTTTAATTGAATAGTAATCACTATTCAGTGGACATATTTAGCTTATTTTGTAATTTAATATTATCAACAAAGAACATTAATGGTTATTTTTGAGAATTTATGTAATGGCATTACTTCTTCAATAGGTTTGCAACAAATCTGTCGAAACTCCTCTTGAAATTGGCATTTATAAGTAAGTATATCAGTACTATCAAGTTAAGAAATTTTTCTGATTTTTATTTTTATTTTTATTTATCCTGATTTTTTATTTTGTTAATTTTTGTTTATTTTACTCATTTATGCGCGTTATTATTTTAATTTTATTTAATTAAGTGTAAATTTACTTATATCTACTTTTAAGTATTATTAATAGTTAATATTAAATATTATTAGATATAAAGTATTATTATCTAATAATATTAGTTTTTATTTGAGAATTGTTGTTTTTAGGGGGATTTTTGATGGTTTTTGAAAATGTGTTTTCAAATTTTTTAGCAAATTTTAATAATTTTGTTGATGAAAAATATATATTAAGTGATAATGCTTTTGTTCGTAAAGGTAAATGGAGTTTGGAAACTGCAATTAAATTTCCTTTATCTTTAAAATGCAAGAATACCACAACTTCTGCAAGTTGTGGATGAATTGCACTATTGGGTGTACTATCTTTTTTATTTATTTTTTTGCGTTTATTTTTTATTTGTGTTTTTTGGTGGCTTTTTTAGGTCATGAATTTTTATTCAGTATACTTTTTTTATGGATTTTTAATAATTGCTTTGGGTATGAAAAATTGTTTTGGGTTTGAAAAATTGCTCTGAGTTCGTTATTCGATTACTTTTCAAATGCTCTCTCTTATTTTTTATATATGGGTAATTATAAATGAGATA
>NZ_ONER01000043.1 GCF_900316895.1 uncultured Methanobrevibacter sp.
CACCTTAACTGACGGTGTTTACATTGCTGGTGTAGCACAAGGTCCTAAAGATATTCCTGACTCCGTAGCACAAGGTTCAGCTGCAGCATCCAGAGCAGCAATCCCAATGGCTAAAGGAGAAGTAGAAATCGAACCTATCATTGCATCCAACGACGAAACCGTTTGTGGTGCTTGTCAAGTATGTGTCGAATTATGTCCATTCGATGCTATTTCAATCGCTACCGGTGTAGGTGGAAAAGAATTTGCACAAATTAACTCCGCATTATGTAAAGGATGTGGTACTTGTGTAGGTGCATGTCCATCTGGTGCAATGAACCAACAACACTTCAAAACCGAGCAAATTATGGCACAAATCAGTGCTGCTCTTGAAGACTTAGGTAAATAGATTTAGAGATTAATTTCTCTATTTCTTTTTTTATTTTTTTTATTTTTTTCATCCTTATATCCCAAACTTATTTTAAATTCAAATCACCATACAATCAATGCTAATTCAACATTCGATATTTATTGATACTTAATTTCAATTTAATTTATTCGTTGTTTTTCGGATTTGAAGCATAAAAACGATTTTAATACAATATTTTTACTTAAAAACAATTTTATGAATTCTTAAACTATCAAAGTTATATACATTATAGTTAAATATATTATTGGACTAGTCTATGGAAGTTTTTGCCTACTTAAATTAAATCATCCTAACAAACTGAAAAGGTGTTATAATGAGTAGAAAAAAATGAATTGTTATTAATTTTGATTATAACCATTATTCAACTCATCACCACACTAATAAGATAATTA
Source organism: uncultured Methanobrevibacter sp. (assembly GCF_900316895.1). Lineage (GTDB taxonomy): Archaea > Methanobacteriota > Methanobacteria > Methanobacteriales > Methanobacteriaceae > Methanocatella. The sequence goes on from NZ_ONER01000043.1 coordinate 799, forward strand.
GTTACTTTAATTGTTGAATTTAAAAAAATTTTAGTTTTAGAATTTCCTTTGGTTGGCTTTTTGGCTTTCATGATACGTATCAAAAATTATATATAATGTAAAATGTAAAATTAGGATTGTACAATGAGTATCTAATTACTTATTTGTAGTTTGTTAGGATTTAATATGGGGTTAGATTCATTCTAACTTTCATATTATTAATTTCTTCTTTTGTTTGTTATCTTCCAGTCATTAATTTAGCTCAAAACATAATTTTTCTCACATTAATCTATTTAAATCTTATGAACTAATACTTAATCATGAATTATAATCCAAAAATATTATTGTACATTTTAATGCTATCAACAATGGGCATCAATACTCCATTAAGCATTATTGGTATAATATTGCAGATATCAGAGTATTTCAATACTTCCATTGCCATTTCTGGATTATATGTATCATCTTTTACATTCACAATTGCCGTAACCGGTTTGTTTATTCCTATTCTATTTTCAAAGTTTGAGATTAAAAGGACATTCATTACAATACTTGGAATTTTTGCCGTGTCCAATCTTGTAATCATTTTCACCGACAACATTTACATTGCAAGCTTTTTCAGGATCTTTTCTGCAATTTTCTATCCAGCATTCATCTCAATAGCCCTGACGTTTTGTGAAAAGATTGCACCTGAAGGCCAAAAGCAGGACTACATCACCAGGATATTGCTCGGAATTTCAATCGGAAGCATTGTTGGGCTGCCGATTACAACAGGACTTGGAACAATTTTCGGCTATCAGGTCGCAATGAGTTGGATTTTCCTGTTTAGCCTGATAACGTTGATTTTAATCATAATGTTGTTTCCCAGAATTCCCGGCGAATCAAAAAGTTATGAGATGCCAATGTCCAGCTTGAAATCAAAGGAATTCGTTCTGGCAACAGTAGGTATCATAATGATGCCGATCGGTGCAAGCATGGTCTATAACTACATGCCATACTTTCTGCAGACTGTCAGCCATGTATATACATATAGATTAAGTGTTTTACTTTTTGCCTACGGTTTAATTTCCATTTTTGGAACATGGCTTGGAGGAAAACTGATTGCAAAAAAGGACAAGGTCACACTCATAATTTTCCATCTGGTATGTGCAGCGGTATTTTTGGGAATCTATCTTTTCAGCGATTATTTAATTCTGGTTTTAATATTGGTTTTGATATTCGGCATTTTGGACGGAATGGGCTATAATCTCATTCAATACATTGAAACATCTGTATTGCCTGAAAGCCCTGAACTTGCAAATGGCATATTCTTAAGCGTTTTAAACGGTGGAATCGCCATCGGTATTGCAATCGGGGGATTTTTGGTTGACGGATTCGGAGTAATGTCAATCTTTATGGGGGCAATAATATTTTTACTTGTAGCATTCATTTTCATGGTTTATCTTATTTTAATTTTGAAAATGCCGTTAAAATATTAAATTTATATTATATGATAAACAAAAATTAAATCATAAATATATAATTGGATATTAGGTGTAGTAAATGGCTAATTATCATGACGAAATTTTAAAGTTAGAAGAAATAGCAAAAGAACATACTCAATATATGAGAAACAGTATCAATCTGATTGCTTCTGAAAACGTAACAAGCGTAGAGGTAACCGAAGCACTTGCAACCGATTTTGCACACAGATATGCTGAAGGACAAGCATTCGAAAGATTCTACGAAGGATGCCAATACGTTGACTTGGTTGAAGACATGACCAAAAAGCTTTCATGCAAAGTTTATGACTGTGACTATGCAAACGTTCAGCCTGTATCAGGCGTAACCGCAAACCTTGCAGCATTTTTCGGTTTTGCAAAACCTGGTGAAAAAGTAATGGCTCTTGAAGTACCTTCAGGAGGTCACATTTCCCACGCTGATGTAAGTGCAGCAGGTATCCGTGGATTAAAAACAGTTTTCCACCCATTGGACAAAAACATTATGAACATTGACATCGATGCAATGAACAAAAAAATCCTCGAGGAAAAACCAAAAATAGTCTTGTTCGGAGGAAGCTTATTCTTATTCCCACACCCAATCAAAGAAGCACGTGAAGCTGCTGATGAAGTTGGAGCTACTGTCATGTATGACGGTGCACACGTATTGGGTCTTATTGCAGGTGGACAGTTCCAGCAACCTTTAAAAGAGGGTGCTGATGTGATGATGGGAAGTACCCACAAGACATTCCCAGGTCCACAAGGAGGAATCATCCTTTCCCACAAGGAAAATGAGGAATTAATCGACAATGCAGTATTCCCTGGTGTCGTAAGTAACCACCACTTGCACCACTTGCTTGGTTTAGGTATTGCAACCGCTGAAATGTTGGAATTCGGTGAAGCATATGCAAAACAGACAATTAAAAACGCACAAGCATTAGGTCAAGCAATGTATGAATTAGGATTTGACGTTTTATGTGAAGATTTAGGATTCACCCAGTCACACCAAATCGCTGTGGACTTAAGGTCAATCAGATCAGCATCAGACATTGCAAAAGAACTGGCTGACAATAACGTTATCCTAAACAAAAACCTCTTGCCTGGAGATGACCGTGACAATTCCGATGATCCGTCCGGTATCAGAATCGGTACACAGGAAATCACCCGCAGAGGCCTAAAAGAAAAAGAAATGGAAGAAGTCGCTCAATTCATCAAACGTGTGGCAGTAGATAAGGAAGACATCGCTGATGAAGTTGCTGAATTCATGAACCAATACACAACTCTTGATTATGCATTCTCCGACAGAGATGCATACGAATATCACAAATTATAGATAACATGAGAATTGCCTTCGCATTTACTGGAGCTGGTCATTTACTACGTGAATCAGTACAAGTTGCTTTGAAATTAGCAAAAGAGCATGAAGTGACAGTATTTCTGTCAGGAGCTGCTGAAGAAGTCCTTAAAATGTATGGACTTTATGAAAGTATCGTCGGCATAACCGGCGGTAAATACCATGAGCTTGCAACTGATTCAAACCAAAAATTCTCATATCCAATTACCGGTCGTTTGTCCTTAGGAAAATACGACCTATTAATAGTTTCACCGGCTACAGCAAATACGGTTTCAAAGATAGTCTATGGAATAGCAGATACCCTTGTTACAAATGCGGTCGCACAGGCCGGAAAAGGTGCCGTACCAGTTTATATGGTGCCTGTTGACATTCATCCAGGACCAATCGACACGGTTTTGCCATCAAAGATAGAATTGTCAAAGTGTGAAAACTGTGATGACTGTGTTGCTGCTCTTGCATGTGAGCAGGGAGCTATCATTCCACACTCAGAAATCGATTTGACAAAATGCATAGGATGCGGATTATGCAGGAATACCTGTCCGAATGATGCAATTTCTGAAGGCAAAATCATAACAATCTATATGAGAGACATAGATATTGAAAATACCCGCAAATTGGAAGGTATTGACAATATCAAGATATTTGAAAATCCGGAAGATATTTTAGACAAAATCTAATCTATCTCCTATTTTTAGATTTAACTTATTTTTTTCAGTTTCAATAATGTATTTCGCCTGTTTTTTGGGCCTATAAAATTTCCATGGCCTTAAAGTTGCCTTATCAAAAACCACTTTGTTTTCATCAGCGAAATAAACGTCGATTTCAAAACGCATGAACATTGTGTGTATGCCCGAATCGGCGAGGTTTGTGAAAACCAGAACATTATTAAAATTCTTTTTTCCCATTAAACCCTTAAAACGCTTAAAAAAAGTATCTGCATATATTATTTCCATAAAATAATATTAAATTTTGGGTTATTTAATCTTTTAACACCTTAAAATCAATATTGACTTAAAGGTATGATTTTGATCCGATTTCCCCATTAATCAAATCCACAATAGCTATTTTGAAATCTTCCTTTTCAAAGGCTCCGGGAACAACCAGCTGCTCTTCTGAAATGTTTAAAAAGTAGAGAGGTATTGCATCAACACCCATGGCTATGGCATCTTCCTCTTCAATTAGAACTTCAAAGTCATAAGAATCACTTTCAAGGATATTTCTGATTTCATTTTCATCCAAACCTAAGCTGGTAGCGATTTCAACTAGAGTATCTGTATCGGCTATTATCCTGTTATCTATGAAATTCGCTTCAAAAATTTTGAAAATAAGATCCTGTGAAATGTCCGAATGCTTTTTTTGGACATATCTGACCAATCTGTGAGCATTTCTTGATGAAGTTAATTGGATGTCTTTATAGTTTATTTTAATCCCGTCATTTAGAGCAATCTTTTCTGTTTCTTCAATCTTGGCCTTGGCATCTTCAGGCGTAATGCCATACTTTATGATGTTTTGAGTGGTTATGGAATTAATTGGCTCATCGAATAGGGTCGGATAAAGCTCGAATGGTTTCATTTCCCATTCGACATCCAAATCCAGTTCTTCGGTTGCCTTTTTCAGTCTGACCAATCCGATATATGAATTCGGACAGTTGAAGTCACTCCAGTAGACTATTCTCATTTTTTCTTCTTCTCTTCCTGTTTTTTCTTTTTATAGATTTTATAAAGTTTCATTGAGTTGTCTACTAACTTAAAAAGTGAATTGTATTTTCTGTGAAAGCTCATGAATTAATATATTAAGTTAGTATTATATGTAGTTTTAGGAGCATCCATTTTCAAATTTCATTGCCGTTAATGTTAATGCAAAGTAGGTTTGAAATAATTGAAGGAATTGTATTTACTGTCAAAATAATTTCACATTAATTAGTTTTAATTGCTGTTAAAAAAACTCCTATTTTCTCAATTTTCACGATATATAATAACCTTTATTTATTATCTAAAACAAAAAGATATATATTGTAAATTAATTGATATGTTTGTTGATAACATGGCAGTATTGCTGCTGTTAACCAAATCTGATGAATATAAGGGATTTTTGTTGTAACGGCAATATCAGGGAGTTAATCGACAAAAAATATCAAATGCATCATATATATAAGGAGTTAAAAAATGCCAATAAAAGAGGCAGACAAATCATACGATCATGATAAGATAGAAAAGAAAGTTCAAAAATTCTGGAAAGAAGAAGAAACTTTTGCTAAAGTCAATGAACTGAGAGAGAAAGGTCCAAGATATTCATTTTTAGACGGTCCGCCATATTGTAGTGGTAAAATCCACTTGGGAACCGCATGGAATAAAATCATCAAGGATTCCTACTTGAGATACAAATCCATGAACGGATTCAGCTTAAGAAGACAGGCCGGATGGGATATGCACGGGCTTCCAATCGAAAATAAGGTAGAACATCTGATGGGCATTCAGTCAAAACAGGAAATTGAGGAAATCGGTATTGACAAATTCGTTGACAAATGCCGTGAATTCGCAATTGAAAATAAGATTGCAATGGAAAAGGAATTTGACGATTTGGGAGTTTGGATGGACTGGGATGACCCATACATGACACTTGACCCGAAATATATGGAATCCTCATGGTGGATGCTTAAAAGGGCAAACGAACAGGATTTACTTTTAAACGACCAGAGGGTTATCAGCTGGTGTCCGCATTGTGGAACAGCTCTTGCTGCCGCTGAAATCGAATATGAAGAAAAGGAAGACCCTTCAATTTACATTAAATTTCCAGTTACAGGAGAAGAGGATACATACTTCCTGGTTTGGACAACAACTCCATGGACACTTCCAGCAAACCTTGCAATTTGTGTAAATCCTGAATTTGACTATGTTTATGTTGCAAAGGATGGAGTAACCTATATCATTGCTGAAAACCTGATGGAAGACGTTTTAGGAAAACGCATTAAAATCCACAGGACCAAAATACCTGCTGAAAATGAAGATGAGGAAGACAAAATCATCGAAGAAGAAGAGGTAATGTATGAAATAATCAAAACAGTCAAAGGTGAAGACTTACTTGGATTGTCCTATGATTATATTTTAGCAGATGAAATTCCAAAACAGATGGAATTCGATTCAGAAATTGAAAAGGTACACACTATCTTGCCGGGCGACCATGTAGAGCTTGGTGAAGGTACCGGTTTGGTACATACCGCACCTGGACACGGTCCGGACGATTTTGAAGTGGGACACGCTAATGGACTTCCTATATTCTGCCCAGTAGGTGAAGACGGATGCTTCACCGAAGATGCAGGCAAATATGATGGCAAATTTACAAAAGAAGAAAATACTCAAATTATTAAAGATTTAGAAGAAAAAGGATTAATGTATCATTCTGAAACCATTGAACACAGATATGGGGTATGTTGGAGATGTAAAACCCCAATTATCTATCGTGCAACCAAACAATGGTTCTTGAAGGTAACCGATATCAAACAGAAAATGTTGGATGAAATCGGAAAGGTCGAATGGGTTCCTAAATGGGCTGGAGAAGGAAGGTTCTACGATTGGGTAGACAATGCCCGTGACTGGACAATCTCAAGACAAAGATACTGGGGTATTCCAATACCAATTTGGGAATGTCCTGACTGTGGAGAACTCAAGGTAATCGGTTCCCTTGACGAATTGAAAGAAGAATCCTTAACTGAAATTAATGTAAGTGACTCAGAGCTTATTCACAGGCCATATGTGGACGAAGTTGAAGTGAAATGTGACAAATGTGGCCAAACAATCAAAAGAATTCCTGACGTATTGGATGTATGGATCGACTCAGGTGTAGCCGGATGGGCTTCATTATATTACCCTGAAGAGAAGGAGAAATTCGCTGACTGGTTCCCTTATGACTTCATCACAGAGGGTCATGACCAGACCAGAGGATGGTTCTACTCACAGCTCGGTACCGGTGTAATAGCCATGGGCCAAAGTCCATACCAAAAAGTTTTAATGCACGGATTCGTTCTGGATGAGAACGGAAACAAGATGTCCAAATCATTGGGTAACGTTGTTGCTCCTGAAGAGGTAATTGAAAAGTACGGAGCGGACGTCTTAAGATTCTACTTATTATGGGCTTCAAAACCATGGGATGACTTGAAATTCGTATGGGAAGAGCTTTTAAACATCAACAAGATGTTCAACATTTTATGGAACGTTTATGTATTTTCAACAACCTACATGTCACTTGATGACTTCAATCCGGTAGGACTTACTGAAGATGACATGATTTTGCGTTCAGAGGATAAATGGATTATCTCAAAGGCAAACTCATTGATCAAGGAAGTTGCTGAGGACTTGGACAAACTGTTCTTCCACAAGGCAACCAGAAAAATCAACAACTTCATCCTTGAAGACCTAAGCCGCTGGTATGTAAGGTTAATTCGTGGTAGGACATGGGTTGAAAGCGATGACCCTGATAAATTGGGTGCTTACTACAGCCTATACACAGCTCTTGTAAAATTAATCACTGTATTATGTCCTATAGCTCCACATGTATGTGAGGAAATCTATGAAAACCTTGTTAAAGGAGTAAACCCTGAAGCGCCTGAAAGCATTCATATGCTTGACTGGGGATATGACGAAGATGCGATTGACAGTGAACTTGAAGCCAAAATGGATGTGGCCCGTGAAGTTATCGAAGCGTCAATCAGGGCAAGGGACATGGCACAATACAAATTGAGATGGCCGGTTTCAGACATTACAGTGGTATCTGAAGATGAGGATGTCTTGAATGCTATCGAGGAATTGACTGACATCATCAAGGACCAGTCAAATACCAAAGATGTCTTGTGTGCCAGTGAATTTGAAAAATTATCATACAATGCAAAACCTAACCTCAAGATTTTAGGTCCAAAACTCAAAGGAGACATGGGCAAGGTTGTTAAAGGCCTAAAGACTGCTGATGGAAATCAAATAAAAGCAGAACTTGAAGAAAACGGCTGTGTTACAATTGAAGGAATTGAATTGAACTCTGAAGAAGTATTGTTTGATTCAGAACTTCCGGATGATTTTGTTTCATCAGAATTTGAAGGCGGTAACGTATTTGTAAATACCAATATCACATTGGAAATCAGACAGGAAGCAATGGCTCGTGAACTCATCAGAAGGGTTCAGGACATGAGAAAAGAATTGGATTTAGATGTTGAGGCAAACATCAACGTGGATGTTGAAACATCAGCGGAATTCAAGGACTTGATTGTTCCTCAATCTGAAGTGATCTCTCATGAAGTCAGGGCTAAAAGCTTAATTATAACTGATAGTGAAGAATGCAATAAAGATTCAAAAGATTATACCAAAGAATGGGATATCGAAGGAGAAAAAGTAGTTATTTCAATTAAAAAATAGGGTGTTTAACATGACTTTAGCTGACTCTGAAATTGAATATATTGAAGGAATCCTCGGTCGTGAAATGAACGAATTGGAAGAAGGAATGCTTGACGTAATGTTTTCAGAACATTGCTCATACAAAAGCAGCAGGCCTTTCCTTAGGGCTTTTCCAACCGAAGGGGAAAATATTATCTTAGGTCCGGGTGACGATGCAGGTCTTGTATCTGTCACAGATAAGTATGCATTAGCAGTGGGTATGGAATCACACAACCACCCATCAGCTATCGAACCATACGGAGGAGCAGGTACCGGTATAGGCGGAATATTAAGGGATATCATATCCATGGGAGCAATGCCTATAGCACTTCTCGACTCCTTAAGATTCGGACCTTTGGAAGAAGACCAAAAATCTAGATACTTGTTTGAGCATGTCGTTAAGGGAATTTCCGATTACGGTAACCGTGTCGGTGTTCCTACTGTCGCCGGTGAAATAGAATTCGACGAATCATTCAGGACAAACCCTCTCGTAAACGTAATGTGTGTGGGTCTTGTCGAAAAGGACAAAATCGTAAGGGCACAGGCTCCAAACATAGGCGATGTATTCCTTTTGATGGGCGGAACAACCGGCCGTGACGGAATTCATGGAGTAACTTTTGCATCAGAAGAGCTGACTTCAGATTCAGAAACTGAAGACAGGCCTGCTGTACAGGTAGCGGATCCATTCACCAAGAAAAGAGTTCTTGAAGCATCCCTGGAAATATTGGAAAAAATCAATGTCAGCGGTGTTAAGGACTTAGGTGGTGGAGGTCTCACATGCTGTATTTCAGAATTAGTGGATTCATCCAGCAACGGTGCTTTAGTCGACTTGCAGGCTATTCCTTTAAGGGAAACCGGAATGACACCTTATGAAATCATGCTTTCAGAATCACAGGAAAGAATGGTATTCGTAATCAATCCTGATGATGTTAAATTGGCACAGGAAATCTGCGACAAGCATGAAATCACATCATCCGTCATCGGTGAGGTAATTGACGGAAACAACATGATCATTTCAGACGAAGGTGAGGAAATCGCCAACTTGCCAACAATACTATTGGCAGATCCACCTTCAATCGACAGGCCAATCAAGGAAATACCAGAAGATACAGAAAAAATCGAGCTTAAGGAACCTGGTGTTTATGAATCCCTGCCAAAATTATTATCCTCTCCAAACATTGCTTCAAAAGAATGGGTTTACAAACAATATGACCATGAGGTTCAGGTCAGAACTGTTGTAAAACCTGGAGACGATGCCGCAGTGCTCAGAATCGATGAAAATACTGCAATTGCACTCACTACAGATTCTAATACAATTCACACAAAATTATCTCCATTCGACGGAGCCGCAGGTTGTGTTGCCGAAGCTATCAGAAACGTCATTTCAATGGGAGCAACCCCTTATGCAGTCGTTGACTGTCTGAACTTCGGAAACCCTGAAACTCCTGAAATCCTATGGCAATTTAAAACAGCCATTGAAGGAATGGCACTTGTTGCAGAAAACTTCAACGCACCGGTCATCAGTGGAAACGTAAGTTTCTACAATGAAACCGAAGGAATAAAAATCAATCCGACACCTGCAGTTGGTGTCATTGGTGTTGAGGACATTGAAAACATAAGGACCATGGACTTCAAAAACGAAGGAGATAAAATCATATTAATCGGTAAAACCTATGATGAACTTACAGGTTCAGAATATCACAGAACCATTCATAACCTTGAAAAAGGTACAGCTCCAAGAATCAGAATCGATGAGGAAGTTGCAAACGGTCAAACCGTTTTAGATTTAATTTCCAATGACAAGGACAAAAACATCACTGCAGTACACGACGTATCAGCAGGAGGTCTTGCAGTCGCATTGTCCGAAATGGTTATCAAATCAGGCTTAGGCTGTGACGTAACCTTAAAAGATGATGAACTGGATAAAATCCAATTGCTATACTCAGAAAGTCATGCAAGGTACTTGTTGACAGTCAAAGCAGATGCGCTTGATGACATTTTAGCACAAATTGATGTTCCTTGTGAGGTCATTGGTGAGGTTAAAGGCACTTCATTGAATGTAAACGATCATGAATTCAGCTTTGAAGATTTGAATAATGCATATCATGGCGTTATTGAAAAATATATGGCATGATTGACTTGGGGGAGTTGAATGTTCTTATCAAAGCTTGATTCATTAAAAAATGCTCAAAATCTAATCTCTGACAATCAAAAAGTAAGTGAAATTGAAGAGATTCCTATCTATGATGCCCACAAGAGGGTTTTGGCTGAAGATATAATAGCATTTCATGATTCACCGCCATTTGATAAATCAGCTATGGATGGATTTGCACTCATTGCGGAAGACACCTTCGGTGCTGGACAGTCAGCACCAAAGGAATTCAAGATAATCGATGCAATCGGTGCCGGAGATTTTTCATCTAAAACCGTTAATCACAATGAGGCTATTGTTATAGCTACAGGTGCACCTATTCCTGACGGCGCCAATGCGGTTTTGATGAAGGAATACACTACAACCGATGGGGATGACTTGACAATCTATTCACAGGTCACTCCCGGTGAAAACGTCTCTCCAAAGTCTGAAGATATCGAGAAAGGCCAAAAAATACTGGACAAAAACACTTTCATCAGATATCAGGAACTGGGCCTTATAGCCTCTGCGGGATATGATACCGTAAAGGTGTTCAAAAAGCCTAGGGTCAAAATCATCATTACCGGAAACGAGCTTGTCGAACCGACAAAAGAGGAAATCGATAAGGCAAAAATCATAAATTCCAATCAGTTTACTATAAAGGCGATGGTTGAGGATTCAGGGGCCATATGTGACATTGGCCGTGCAGGAGATACCTTTGATGAGGTAAGGGAGGCCATTTTAGAGGCTTCCAAGGAGTATGATGTTATCATGACTACAGGAGGAACAGCCATCAGTAGGGGGGATGTCGTTTTGGATGTAGTTGATGATATCGGCGAGGTACTTTTCCACGGCGTTGCAATTAGACCTGGAAAACCTGCAGGTGCAGGTATTGTCAATGACAAGGTGGTTTTCACATTTTCAGGACAGCCTGTTGCCGCAATGTCCCAGTTCGACATGTTTGCAAGAAAATATCTATTTGAAATGCAGGGAAGAGCATTTGATTTTAATATAGTTAAAAGAACATCACAGCTTAAGATACCTTCACAGTTGGGCAGGACAGATTTCATCCGTGCAGTCAGTGATGAGGAGCATGCAAAGCATGTGCTGAATAGAGGTTCTGGCATTATTCGTTCAATGGTGGAAGCGAACAGCTATATCATAATAGACGAAAATGATGAAGGATACCAGAAGGACGATATAGTCGATGTTGTCTTCTTTGATTCATTACTTTGGTAAGTAAAGAGGCATTTTAATGAATGGTATTTATTATTATTTGATAGCCTTTGCTGTCATCTGGATATTGGTCGGAATATTTCATGAAAGATTATCAAATCATGGAGTTGAACTTAGCTTTCCAGTCATAATGTGGAAAACCCAGAGGCTGAGAGGACTGATATCCAAAATCAATAACCTGTCACCGAAATTCTGGCGATGGTATATGAATATCGGAATTATAGTGGCATTTGGAGCCATGATATTCATTACTTATACTCTGCTGTCCACATTGCCAACTGTTTTTGAAACTCCGAGCGTTTCGATAGTGATACCCGGTGTTGATATTCCTGGTTCCCAGATTTACGTTCCCTTTGTTTATGGGCTGATAGCCCTTGCAACGGTTTTAATCGTTCACGAATTTTCACATGGTATTCAGGCAGTCGGGGAAAAGATTCCAATAAAGTCAATAGGACTCATGCTGTTTATCATACTTCCGGGAGCATTTGTAGAGCCGGATGAGGAAAAACTTAAGGAAGCCAAAAGGACTTCAAGGCTAAGAGTTTACGCTGCAGGTTCCATTGCCAACGTAACCCTTGCGGTCATAGCCTTGATGCTGGTGTCCCTGTGCGCTGCAGGAATTCCTAATTACTTTGCCGAAGACGGAATTGAAATCGGCAGGATTATTCCAGATTCTCCATCCGATGGAGTCTTGAAGGAAGGAATGGTTCTGGAAGCCATTGACAATCAAAAGATTAATGATACAAAGGCCTATGTCAATGTTGTCAGTTCATTCGCTCCGGGCGAAAACATTTCGGTTCAGACGGACCAGGGCAATTACCATGTAACCCTTTCCAAACATCCGAACAACGAGTCCCGAGGATTTTTCGGAATCCAGGCAAATCAGCATTTCGAGCTTAAAAATGACAGTTTAGGTCCTCTTCCATGGATTCTCTTTGAGCTGATCGATCTTTTCCAGTGGGTGGCAATGCTGAACCTCGGAATTGGGCTTTTCAATCTGCTTCCAATCAAGCCTTTGGATGGAGGATACATGCTGGAAATCTTGTTGAGCTATAAATTGTCAGAAAAACATTACAAGCCAATTGTAAATGCGTTATCTGCAGTTTTAGCGATGGTTATAGTATTCAGCATAGT
>NZ_ONER01000044.1 GCF_900316895.1 uncultured Methanobrevibacter sp.
GGATTCAAATATTATTCGGAATTGGTAAATGAAAATTATTTGGGGGAATTTTTCCGGGAAGTGGCCATGAAGTTGGAAAAATAATTTATATTAAAAGAGATTAATTTTAACTAATGACAAGAACATGTAAAAATTGCGGATTTGTTAATCAGGATGATTATGATTTTTGTGCAAAATGCGGCACACCGCTGGTTGAAGGATTGCAGCCTAAAAATGTTTATGTTTATAGGGCGAATCAGCTTCAGGTGAATAAAAAGGCACTTGCAGTAGCCTATATAATAACCATATTTTTATCATGGAGCGGTTTTGTTGTTGGTTTGATTTCAAAGCATACTCATTTCGCAGTTTTCACTTTTTTTGGTTTTTTCATGCCTTTCTACCTGGTGCAGGCAAAACACCCCACCTTAAGAAAGCATGGTTTGATAATGATGATGATTTCATTGGTTGGCGTATCACTTTCATTCTATGTCATGTTTCACTAGACAAAATGGAATGTGATTTTTCCAAGTAATATCTGAACCGGAATTTGGAGCAGGTTAGGAATGTGTTGACTCATTGCAGTGTCTATTGCATCGCCTCTTGACATGCTTCCTTGAACATTATCGTTTCCTGCATAACCGAAGTATCCGTCATTTGCACGGATGTCATCCACAATGGTGTCACCAAATATGGCTTCAGCCCCTTCGCTGCTTAAACTAACGATTAGATGGGGTGTAAAATGATATGTATAGCTCATTATGTCTCGGGCAGCCCCGTACGGATCTTGGGGATTGTCAATATGGACATTATGAAGGGTCTGTCCTTGTGAATTAAATGAACTTCCAGGGTAAATCCAATCAAATCCGAACATTGAAAATGTTGCGGCCATATCAATACTTCCATCTTCGCCCATGTCCTCACAGACTATTAAAATTGGGCTAACAAGTGTAGATGCCATAAATATTACTATTACGGCTACAACTGCTAGGATAATTAAATTTAATTTTTTCATATTAAACTTTTATAATCGTTTATGATATTAATACTTAACCTTTTTAATTATCAAAAACATATATAATTTCAAATAGAATTTTTTGGTGATATTGTGATTATAGGTGGTTCAGCTTCTCAAGATTTAGCAGCTCATGTTGCACGCGAACTCGATGAAGAATTATGTTATGTTGAAACTCGTAAGTTTCCAGATGGTGAAAGATATTTAAGAATCAACGGCGAACTTGAAGACGAAGTGACCGTTATCCAGTCAACAGGATATCCTCAGGATGAAAATCTAATGGAATTGCTGTTCATAATTGCCAATCTAAAAGATTTGGGAGTTAAAAAGGTAAAAGCTGTAGTTCCATACATGGGTTATGCAAGACAGGAAAAACGTTTCAATCCTGGAGAGACAATTTCCGCTAAAATCATTTGCGAATTGATTCAGGCAGCCGGCGCCGACGAATTCATCACTTTCAACATTCACGAGGAATGTGTTTTAAACTTCTTTGACATTCCTGCAAGAAACATCTCAGCAATGCCTGCCATTGCCGAATACCTGGACAAGAAATTCTTCAAAAAGACTGATGAAAAGCCATTAATAATCGCTCCTGACAAGGGGGCATATGGATTTGCACAGGAAATATCCGAAATCATAGGATGTGACTGCACATATTTGACAAAAGTCAGATTGGGTCCGGATAAAGTGGAAACCAAAATTGTTGATGTCAGATGCGACAGTGAAAGCGAAAACACTGTAAATGTTGATTCTGTAAAAGGCATGCATGCAATCATCATCGATGATATCATTGCAACCGGAGGAACTATCGTCAATGCAATCAACATCTTGAAGCAATACGGTGCATCATCTGTTGACGTATGTTGCGTACACCCTATTTTAACCAATAACGGTGCTGTAAGAATCTACGCTGCAGGCGCCAATAAGATCATTGGAACAAACAGTTTGTCTTCAGACACTTCACGCGTATCACTTGCAAAATCCATTGCTGATGCTTTGAGGGAATGAAATGGATAAGGAAGCTATTAAAAAGGAACTCATCGATAAATCCAACGATATTTTGACAAAATATTCCGAACCTGATGTTGTTGAGGACATTTCAGTCATGAACATGTCTGCAAAGACAGTGTTCCTGGGTTCCCTTAAGGTTTATAATACTGAAATTGTTCCTAATGTCATAAAAGACTTAAATAAGCAATTGAAAGGATATGGGGAGTTGATTGTAAGGGACCAGAGAGTCGCTCCATGCTGCGCTCCAAGCTATATCCACATCAGTTTCAATATCACAATTAAAAACTAGATATCATGAAAGAATTCAAATTAAAATCGCCCTATAAACCATTGGGCGATCAACCAAAAGCCATTAACTCTTTAGCTGAAGGTATTAACAATGGGGTTCGAGAACAGACTCTTTTAGGGGTAACAGGTTCAGGAAAGACTTTCACAATGGCCAATGTCATTGAAAAGGTTCAGAAGCCAACCCTGGTCATTTCACACAACAAGACCCTAGCCGCCCAACTGTATGAGGAGTTCAAGGAATTTTTCCCGGACAATGCCGTTGAATATTTTGTCAGCTATTATGATTACTATCAGCCTGAGGCATATGTGCCAAGAACAGACACATTCATCGATAAGGAAGCATCAATAAATGACGATATCGATATAATGAGGCACTCAGCAACCCAATCTCTCCTGTCAAGGGATGATGTTATTGTTGTAAGCAGCGTAAGCTGTATTTACGGTATAGGTTCTCCTGAGGACTATGGCGAATTTGCCTTTGGAATTGCTGTTGGAGACATTTATGAGAGATCAGAAATCCTTTCACGATTGGTCTTCATGCAGTATGAGAGGAACGACATAGAATTTGACCGTGGTCAGTTCAGGGTTAGGGGAGATGTCATTGAAATCAATCCGGTTCACGGAACACCTCCGATAAGGATAGAACTCTTCGGTGATGAGATAGATGCTATCAGCATAATTGACAAGGTCACAGGCAAAAAGCAGGAATCCCTTCAAAGATATATGATTTTCCCTGCAAAACACTTCGTTGTCGGCCAGGACAAGATGGACATTGCACTTTCAAAGATTAGAAACGAATTGGATGAAAGGTTGTCAGAGTTAAATTCAATGGGAAAAATGCTTGAGGCTCAAAGGCTCGAACAGAGAACTCGTTTTGATATAGAAATGCTTCAGGAAATGGGATACTGTCCTGGAGTAGAGAATTATTCCATGCATTTGTCAGGAAGGGAATGGGGAGAAAAGCCGTATTCTCTTTTAAAGTACTTCCCCGATGACTTTTTAACAATAATTGATGAATCTCACGTTACTGTCCCTCAGATTAGAGGAATGTATAACGGTGACCGTGCACGTAAGGAAACCCTGGTCGAGCATGGTTTCAGATTGCCGTCAGCCAAGGAGAACAGGCCATTGAGATTTGATGAGTTCGAATCATCAGTAAATCAGGTAATCTACGTTTCAGCAACACCGGGACCATATGAGCTTGCAAAATCTAGAAATGTGGTTGAGCAGATTATCAGGCCGACAGGTCTTGTGGATCCTGAAGTGCTGATTCGTCCGGTAACAGGACAGGTTGAAGATTTGCTTAAGGAAGTCAGACTCACTGCAGAAAAGGATGAAAGGGTACTTGTAACTACATTGACAAAAAGGATGGCAGAGGATTTGACTGATTATTATGCAAGAATCGGCGTTAAAGTAAGGTATATGCACTCCGAAATCGATACTCTTGAGAGGATTGACATTGTGGATGATTTGAGGAGAGGCAAATTCGATGTGCTTGTTGGTGTAAACCTTCTAAGGGAAGGTCTGGACTTGCCTGAAGTGTCTCTGGTAGCTATTTTGGATGCAGATAAGGAAGGATTTTTAAGAAACGAAACATCTCTGATACAGACCATCGGGCGTGCCGCAAGAAACGTCAACGGCCGTGTAATAATGTATGTGGATGAAATGACCGATTCGGTCCAAAAGGCATACGACACCACACTCAAAAGGCGCAAGCTGCAAATGAAATATAATGAGGTTCACGGAATTACTCCTAAATCCACCCAAAGGACCCTCAAGGAAAAACTCGCTGAAGAGGATGAAAAATACAAGGGAATTGGTCGTGATGTCAGTAAAATACCAAAAGATGAGCTTAACTTGTTGATTCGTGATTTGGAAAAAGACATGAAGGATGCGGCAGCAAGGCTTGACTTTGAAAGGGCAGCTGATTTGAGAAATAAACTGTATGCATTAAAAGGCTTTGAAAAATAGCCTTCCTATTATTTTTTCTTTTTTTTAGGTTAAACAAATATCATTAGCTATTTATATTCCTTTTGAACAAAAGTATATGTGATGTTATTTTCAAAAAAACATGTTAAATTCGCATTAATTTTAATGATTTTCGCTGTATTATCGGTTTCTATCGTTAGTGCAAATGACATTAATTCAACAGATGTGCTGACTGCTGATGATACCAGTGAACATATTGAATTAAGTGATGATTCGGATGAACTGGGTCCAGGAGATGTACTATCCGAAAATCAGGCTCCTTCAATCCAGATTAACACGTCTGAGGTCACTACGGGTGAAGAGATTGAAATTTCTCTTAAAGATTCAAATAATGTGTCATTGGTTAATAAGAATTTAACAGCAATAATAAACAATGAACAACACCCGCTTTTTACGAATGAAAATGGTACTGCAAATTTAAAGCTTAATTTGCCTGCTAAAAGTTATGTTTTGCAAGTTAATTTCATAGGTGACGGCACCTATGCTTCTGTCAATAAAACCTTTGATATAACAGTTTCAAAAATCAATGCAACACTTGCTTTTGGCCCGACCAGTTTAAAAAACGGCGAGTATCTTTATGCTTACCTGAAATACATTAATGGAACCCCTATTCAGGGTCTTCCCCTAACATTTAATGTGAATAATAATCTGTATACCTATGACACTGATTCAAATGGTTGTGCAGGCCTAAAAATCAGCTTGTCTGTAGGATCACACGGCATAACCGTTAGCTTTGATGGAAATGACTATTATAATGCTGTTAGCCAAACAATTAATGTAATGGTTCTCATACCTACTTCAATCGTTATCGGCAATTCCATCCTTTTGACCAATGGTTTTTTAAGGGTATATCTAAGAAGCGATACTCAATCAGTATTGGCTAATCAGCTTATAAAAATCACTATCAATGGCAAGGTTTACACCCAAAGAACCAATTCCGAAGGGATAGTCATTTTCAAGCCTATGCTGGGCACAGGCACACTCACACTCAAAGTGGAATTTGGAGGAACTTCTACTGTTGCGCCATCCGAGGCTACAAAACAGGTTACAGGCATTAAAGGGGATCCGAAAAATCCTTTTAAATCCAAAATTCCTTTGAGAAATGGTATTCCTGACGTGGATTATATGACTGGAAATTATGTTATGGCCGATCCGGATATGACATACACCCTTTTAAAATCCCAGTATAGGGAAGTCATTAAAAGGGACAGCTACTGTCTATATTTGAAAAAGAAATTAAGCAAATACACTTTCTTCAAGTCAAAATCCGAGCCAAAACTCAATCATATTATCAAAAGGGAAAAGTGGAATGTAATTGAAAGGGCGCTTAACACAAAAATCGTTAAGAAGAATAAGCATAACTATTGGCCAAAACAAATCACCGCTTCCCTTAAGGGAAAATCCTATACCTATCCTGAGGTAAGGGATGTGCAGAATACCGGATACACTTGCGGACCGACTTCTGCCAGTATGTGCAGCCAGGCGTTGAGAAACTACTACTGCGAAAAATACCTGGCTAAAAAGGCAGGTTCCAATGCATATTCAGGTTCAAGTACCAGTGGTCTTAAAAAGGCTTTAGAGAAATGCCATTTCAAATGTTCTTTTTACTATAAGAGTTCATTCAACAAGGCTTTAAAACAGCTTAAGAAAGGAGGCGCTGCTTTAGTATTCCATACATGGAACCATTATGTCTGCATTTTGGACATAAGCAAAGACGGCAAGAAAGTGCTGGTGGGCAACCCTTCAGGGGATTATGACTATGGAAGCCATAGCATTCCAACCAACTGGCTGACCGTCAAGAAAATGAAAAAGCGCTTTAACAATTATGACACTTCAGGTCTGATTGTTAAACTCAAATACAAATTAAGTAAGTCAAAGAAAACTTCTATGAATTACTTCTACTCAAATATGGGTACTAAATGGTCTCGTCAAAATGTTAATGAAAGGATCCCTCAAATTCAAGATCCTTTCTATTAATTCTTTTTTTTATTTTTTTAAATATTGATTTTGCTTTATAAGATTATTGGGTCATTATACTATTGTTTCAGGCTCATATAGCAATGTTTATTAATTTTAAAAATTAATAATTAAACTATCTAAGAAATTACTTTTCAAATGCTCTCTAAAGTATTTTATATATTGGAGTATCTAATATTATTAAGGAGTTTAATTATGACTAATGAAGATAAAAAAATGATTGTCATCAAGGGTGCACGTGAGCACAATCTGCAGGATATTGATGTCAGTGTTCCCCGTGATGAGTTTATTGTAATTACAGGTCTCAGTGGGTCTGGAAAGTCTTCACTAGCTTTTGATACAATTTACGCTGAAGGACAGCGTAGGTATGTTGAATCATTATCCGCTTATGCAAGACAATTTTTAGGTCAGATGAAAAAGCCTGAAATGGAATCCATTGAGGGATTGTCCCCTGCGATTTCAATTGACCAGAAAACAACAAGGGAAAATCCAAGGTCAACTGTAGGTACAATCACTGAAATCTATGATTATTTAAGATTATTGTTTGCAAGAATAGGAATTCCGCATTGTCCAAATTGTGGAAAGGAAATCTCTCAGCAGACTATCGGCCAGATTGGTGATTCGGTCATTGAAGAGGGCGAAGGTGTCAAGATTCATATATTGTCTCCTGTTGTTCGTGATAAGAAAGGCCAGTTCAAGGATGTCCTGGACGATTTGAGAAACAAGGGATTTGTAAGGGTTCGTGTCGATGGTGAAGTCAGGGATTTGGATGAGGACATTGAACTTGCAAAGACATACAGGCACAATATTGATGTTGTAGTTGATAGACTGAAAATCAGAAAGGATGTTGACTTTAAAAGAAGGCTCGTCGACTCATTGGAAACTGCAGCGGAATTCACAGACGGTTTGATAACTGTTTTGTTTGACAATGGCGAAGAGCAATATGAGAAAAAATACTCAGAGCATTTTGCCTGCGTTGACTGTGGAATAAACTTTGAAGAGCTGACTCCAAGGATGTTTTCATTCAATGCCCCTCAGGGGGCTTGTCCTGAATGTAACGGTATCGGTTCAAAAATGGAAATCGATCCTGACTTGATTGTTCCAGACAAGACATTAACATTAAACGAGGGAGCAATTGCGCCTTGGTCAAAATCAGCCAAAAGGGAAAATTACTATTATCAGATGCTTGAAGCTGTTTCAAATCACTTCAACTTCAGCATGGACATTCCATTCAATGAACTGGACAGTGAATATCAAAATACCATTCTTTACGGATGCAAAGATAAGATTCCGTTTACATTTAAAAGAAGAAACAAGTCCTACATGGTAAACCGTAAGTTTGAAGGTGTAATTCCAAGGATGGAGAGATTGTACTTTGAAACCAAATCCAACTATTCAAGAAAATACATTTCCAAATTCATGAGCGACAGGAAATGTCATGTCTGTGACGGCAAAAGATTAAGGCCGGAAATATTGGCGGTCACTGTCGGAGGAAAGTCAATCATTGATGTTTGTGACTTGGCTATTAAGGATTCATATCAGTTCTTCCAGGATTTGGAGCTGACAGAAAGGGAAATGTTCATCGCAAAAGAGGTTTTAAAAGAGATTAAGGAGCGTTTAAGCTTTTTGGTTGAAGTGGGTCTCGACTATCTGTCAATGTCAAGGTCTTCAGGAACACTTTCAGGCGGTGAAGCTCAAAGGATTCGTTTAGCCACTCAAATCGGTTCAGGTCTGGTTGGTGTCCTTTACATTTTGGATGAGCCAAGTATAGGACTTCACCAGAGGGATAACATTAAGTTAATAGAGGCACTTAAAAGGCTTAAGGACTTGGGAAACACTCTTGTGGTCGTTGAGCACGATGAAGAAACCATCTTATCAGCAGACCATGTTGTTGACATAGGTCCTGGAGCCGGTGAACATGGAGGTAAAGTCGTAGCTCAGGGAACTCCTCTTGACATCATGAACAATCCCGATTCAATTACTGGCCAATACATCTCAAGGACCAAAAAGATTGATGTTCCTAAGGAGAGGCGTGAAGGAAACGGCAAATTCATTAAAATCATCGGTGCCGCTCAGAACAACCTGAAGGAAATCGATGTTGAAATCCCACTGGGCTTGTTCACCTGCGTAACCGGTGTAAGCGGTTCAGGTAAAAGTAGCCTAATCAATGAAATTCTTTACAAAGGAGCACAGGGCAAATTGTCCAAGAAGTTCATGTTTGCAGGCAAATACGAGGAAATTGAAGGTCTCGAAAACATTGACAAGGTCATTGCCATTGACCAAAAGCCGATAGGAAGAACTCCAAGGTCAAACCCTGCGACATATACTGGAGTGTTCACTGATATCCGTGACCTGTTTGCAAACACTCCTGAATCAAAGGCAAGAGGTTACAAGCCTGGAAGATTCTCATTCAATGTTAAGGGCGGAAGATGTGAGGCTTGTACAGGTGATGGTATTGTACAGATTGAAATGCACTTTTTGGCAGACGTTTATGTTCCATGTGAAGTCTGCGGAGGTAAAAGATACAACGAAGAGACTTTGGATATAAGATACAAGGGTAAAAATATCTATGAAGTCCTTGAAATGACTGTTGAGGAAGCTTTGGAATTCTTTGAAAACATTCCAAAAATCACCAAAAAGCTTCAGACATTATATGATGTCGGTTTGGGCTATATGAAAATAGGCCAGCCTGCAACAACATTGTCTGGTGGGGAAGCTCAAAGAATAAAGCTTGCAAAAGAGCTATCAAGAACAAGCACAGGCAAAACATTGTATATTCTTGACGAACCGACTACAGGTCTTCACTTTGCAGACATCAAAAGATTGCTAGAAGTTCTGGCAAGACTGACCGATGCAGGCAATTCTGTAGTCGTCATTGAGCATAACCTGGATGTCATCAAGACTGCTGACCACATTATTGACTTAGGTCCTGAAGGCGGAGACGGCGGTGGGGAAGTTATAGCTACCGGAACACCTGAAGAGGTGGCCGAAGCCGGAACCTATACCGGAGAGTTCCTTGAACGTATGCTTAATGAAAACATAACTCCATATGCAAAAGAATTAGTAGAAGATATTGGAAAATAATTATCTTCTATTTTTATTATTTTTAACAATTTTTCTTAATAATTCTATCAATCATTCCATCTTTTTGTTTTATTTTTTATGGTCATATTTAGTTAAAAATCTATCTTTTAAAAAAATTACATTATAAAAACTCATTTTTTTAGAAAATTTTCATTAAATTTATATATTTTACTGAATAAACCTTTTATCAACTAATAATAGTTAACTTTAAATAGTTGTTTAAAGCCTATTAGTAGTACAGTTATTATTCAGGTGATAATAATGAGAGAGTTATATGAAAAGATGATTAACGAGTCAATGGCTGCCCAAAAGGCAGATGTTGCCGTTATATCAGAAAATAGGTACAATGACTTTAAAATAACTGATGCAAAACCATATGCTGATGCGGTATCTGGCATGAAAGCATTGGACAACCAGGCAGAATCTGTAATTAACTTGCATAAGGAATCTGTAAAAAACCACTATGAAATTCTATCTTCCATTACAGACACATTGAAATGTGAAGATGATCCTTTCATTGAACATTTCCAAACTCCTCCTGTTCTGGAAATCTTATGTGAGGAAGACGGTGAATTTGCAGACAGCTTAGATAAGTTCATCCAAGCGATTGCAGATAGTGAAGCTCTAATCTCCAAAGAATCAATCAGAAGATATGGTGGATTTTATGGACCTACATGCGTAGTTGACTTTGCATTGATGCCTGGAAGTACCAGTAATGTGGTAAACCAAATATTGCAAAAAACAGACATCCCTGTAGCTCACAAACAGGCAATCCTTTCAGCAAAATCATGGGGTATGAACACCTCATATGGTGTGGGTGACGCCTTTGCCAATGCCATTGAAGCAGGTGCAACAGCAGCTGAAGCAACTGAAAAGGAAATTGCAGCATTGCAAATGATTTACAAAACACCTATTGAAGGACAAGGTCAATTGATGGATGATGCAGACCACTCTTCATTTGATGTAAGGGACTACATGAACAAATATAAAAAGGCAATGACACCAGTCGTTAAAGCTGCAATGGATGACGGAGTGCACTACGGTAACATTGTAACCGTTCCTGCATACTGTGTCGGAGATATAGGACACCATATTGGTCAATCCACTTACAACATGTGCAAAGACGACATGACCTTGGCAATCGTTCAGGCAACAGCTGAAGTTATTGATGCAACATTGAGAAATAACTTAGACAACTACAAATCAGCATTTGACGTGCTTAAGTTATCCACCGGTTCATCTGCATGTGCAACAGAGTTCATCTTGGAATTAGACGGATTCAATGCACCTATGGTAGTGGACTTATTCTCCAAAAGGTTCCACAACTTCGTACAGCAATATCCAACAAGGGGAGCAGCTGCAGAATTGCACAACTGTGACTTCATGGACATGATTTACAGAGGATTCAATGCAATCAGCGGTGCCAGAAAATTCAGAGCAGGCACTGGCGGAGAGTTAATTCCTAAAATCAATGGATTTGACGTTGACTTAAGTCCTATTTTAGCTAGTGAAACCGTAATGAATCCACAAAGGTACACTTACCCTGCATGTGCTATTACAGTAAGATTCTCATCTCTAATGAGATTAGCAGACTACCCATGTCTTTTAACTTCAGAACCAATTACAGCAACCATGATGACAAACATAATTGCACTTAACAAGGAAGCACCAGGATCCCCTGTAAGAGGATGTAAAAACTGTGCTGCCGCTTCACTTGTGGACAACAAACACGAATACTGTCAATGGAGAGAAGCTGTATAGGCGATAAAAATGACTTGCAATATTAGAAAAAAATTCTTTGCAGAACTACTTGGAACATTCTTCCTGGTCTTTTTCGGTACAGGCTCAGCAGTTGTGACACTTTTGATTACAAATGCTGCAGGCGCCACAGGAATCGGACCTTTGGGAGGACTTGGTGACTGGATTGCAATTGCTTTGGCATTCGGTCTGACTGTAATGATATGTATCTATGTGTTCGGAAAGATATCCGGTGCACACCTGAATCCTGCGGTAACCATTGGTCTTTTGGTAACCAAGAACATCGCTTTGGTTGACAGCATATATTATATTGTTGCACAGGTCATCGGTGCATGTTTAGGAAGCTTATGTCTATTCTTATGCCTTGGTGCTCCTGCAGTTACAATCGGAGGACTGGGTGCAACAGCTCCAGGACTTGGCGTAAGCTATATGCAGGCAATGTTTGCAGAATTTTTAGGAACATTCTTCCTCATGATGGTTGTAATGGGTGTTGCAGTTGACAAAAAAGCAGAACCTGGTTTTGCCGGAATATCAATCGGTATGACAGTAGCTGCAGTAATCGTGGTTTTAGGCGCATTCACCGGTGCTTCAATCAACCCTGCACGTACATTCGGACCATATTTGATGGACATGATTTTAGGAGGACAAAACCTCTGGGGATTCTTCCCAATATATCTTGTCGGACCTATTTTAGGTGCAATCTGTGCAGCATTCGCTTATGCATACCTTGCAAAGGACAGTGGAGTCTGTGAACTTCCACAGCCATTCAACGATGAATAATTATGATGGTTCAAATTTGTCACAAGTAAAAGATTAACCTTACTTGTGAACCATCCTTCTTTTTTTCAAAAACTTATTTAATACATGTTTAACTAATTAATTACTATAAGGTGATAATTTGAGTTTTGATATTAAGGAAGCTTTTTTCATATTTATTCGTGGAGTCCTTATGGGCTCAGCAGATATTGTTCCTGGAGTTTCAGGCGGAACAATAGCATTGATAACCGGAATTTATGCTCATTTGGTTGAAGCAATTAGTAAAATCAAGTTCGCTTTCATAAAACCATTATTTAAGGCTGATTTCAGAGGATTCTGGAATCAGATGCTTGAGGAAATAGATTTCAAATTCTTCATCCCATTGGTTTTGGGTATTGGAGTGGCATTTTTGACATTAGCTAAAGTGGTTACATTTTGCATGGATAATTACACTGCCTTGACATATTCATTTTTCTTAGGACTGATCATAGCTTCAGCAGTCGTATTATTTAAGAAACTCAATAAAGTTACTCTAAAAAACTTATTATTCACTATTTTGGGAATTGTTTTAACTTATATCTTTGTAAGCTTGAATCCTATAGCTGCAAACCACTCATTGATTGTCATATTCATTTCAGGAATGATAGCAATCTGTGCAATGATATTGCCTGGTATTTCAGGTTCATTTTTACTTTTATTGTTGGGACAGTACTCATACATGCTGGATGCACTTCACCAGCTAAATTTCACAGATATAATCGTTTTCGTGGTAGGTGCATTAATAGGAATACTTGGATTTTCAAAAATACTTAATTTTCTGATTAAAAACTATGAAGAAATTACAATGGCATTTCTAATTGGTGTAATGCTTGGATCACTGAAGGTTCCTGCAGCGCAAATCATGAATTCAGTCAGCATCAATATATCCGGATTGTTGCCTTGTGTTATTGTTGCTATAATTGCCTTTGCAATAATAATTGTTTTGGAATCCAGATTTGATTATATCGATTAAGAAATTTCTGCCATGTGTTGAGATTGGATTTAATCAGCTAATCAGTAAAAATTCAATAATATAAGTTTAAGTTACTTTCCAACAGTTTGGGGGCAGAAAAGACAAGGCTACTGTTAAAAAAATCCAATAGTCTTGTATAATTTATTTTTTTCTTTTCGGATTTTTCCATGCTTGTTTGTTTCCATAATGTTTTTTTTGCTAATTATAATTTTTAACTTTATTGTGTAAGAATTCTCCGGCTTCTTTAAGCCGGGGGATGAATTGCACATTTTAGTGGTTAGTGTCTATATTTTTTTTATGTGGATGGGGTGGTGAGATTAGTTTTCATATAATATGTAGGTTTATAATATGTAATATAGAAAGATAGGGAAAAACTTCAATAAGTTAATTTTTTTCCTTTCTTTTTTAAAACACGGTTTCATAATAATATATTCTAAAAAAAACAATCCTTTTAGTGATTATTTTTTTAGTCATTAAGTGATGATGTTTTAGGATTTTATATTTTAATAAAATGTGAAAAAAAAGATGTTGAATATGTGCGATAAAACTTTTATTTTAACTGATAAGGTTGAATTTGTTCCTGATGAAGAGATGGAAAAGGAATTATGGTTTAATATTAATGCCAGTGCTTTTGTGTACAATAAAACATTGGAGTATAGT
>NZ_ONER01000059.1 GCF_900316895.1 uncultured Methanobrevibacter sp.
CTACAAGGAAATAACCGATCCGGAAAACATCACAATCGGAAAAGCATTAAGAAACTACGTCACCGATGTAAGAGACATTGACGGCAAGCTCCTGCCACAAGGAGTAATGGGAGAACTCTACATCGGAGGAGTCGGTGTTGGAAAAGGATACTACAACATGCCAGACAAAACCGAAGAGGTATACTTAACCATTGATGACATCCCATACTACAGAAGCGGAGACTATGCAATAGAGCTTCCTGATGGAGACATAGACATAAAAGGAAGAATCGACAACCAGATCAAACTAAGAGGATTAAGAATAGAAATCGGAGAAATCGAAGCAAATATCTCCAGATTCCCTAATATCAAGCATGTAGTGGTTGTAATTAAAGAAATGAACAGCACGGACCACTTATGCGCTTACTTTACTGCAGAAGAAGATATCGACATCAAGCTATTGAAACGCTACCTGCAAAGTAAGTTAACCAAGTATATGGTTCCGACAGTATTCATGCAACTTGATGAAATACCTCAAACACCAAACGGAAAAACAGATGTGAAAGCATTGCCGGATCCTTCATTGGCACTTGATTTGGTCGAACCTGAAACTGAAACCGAGAAAAAACTATACAACCTCGTTTCATCACTCACAAGCGTCGAAGAATTTGGTATCACTGATGATTTATACACATTAGGATTCACCTCATTGACATTGATGAAATTGAATTCGCTAATCTATAATGAAACTGACGTGAACATTGAAATAACTGATTTGTTCAACAATCCGACAATCCAAAGTCTTTCAGATAAAATCGACAATAACATTGAAGCACAAATCGATATTAAAGAAATTGTTGAGACTTCAAAAACAATGGAATTATTCCCATTAACATCCAATCAGTTAGGTATTTACTACGAATGTATGCAGACAGAAGAAATCAAATATACAATGCCTTCCGCCATACATTTCAGCAGCGATGTTGACCCATTCAAGCTTAAACAGGCCATAATCGATACCATTGAGGCACATCCATATCTCAAGACAAGAATTGTCACCACTCCTGAAGGAGAATTGAGACAGAAAAAATGTGATGATGTAGAAATGGATGAAATTGAAATTGTTGAAGTTGAATCAATCACCAATGAAGAGATGATTGAAAATGATGTCAGTTACATTCCATTAGATGACAACCAGCTGTTCAGGTTTAAAATCTATAAGACACCGGCCGAGACAGTGCTGTTCCTTGACATTCACCATATCATCACAGACGGTGTTTCAATAGACCTTCTTTTCGAAGACATTATCCACATGTACAATGGCGAGGAAATCGATGAGGAAATCGTGGACGGATTTGCCTACAGCCTAATTGAAGAGGAGCTTAGTGAAAATGAGGTTTCAAAAGAGTACTATAAAAATAAATTTGCTCAAGGATTTGAATCAACCGTTTTAACTCCTAACTTAAATGGAAATCCTGAGGAAGCCACCATTAGACTCATTGGAGACTCAATCGATTCCAACTTTGTTAGATACTTCTGTCAAGACCATTCCATAAGTCCTAACGTATTATTCATGAGCGCAACGATATTGGCACTGAATAAATTCACATTTTCAGACAAGGCATTGATAACAACCATTTTCAATGGAAGGTCCAATTCAAATTACTACAACACCCAAGGAATGTTGGTTAAAACAATTCCAATCATGGTTAACAGCGAAAATAGGGAGATGCTAATTGAAGACTTCATAAAAGTGGTTGACAAGACCTGGAAAGACTCCTTAGTACACAGCAATTACCCTTACACCAAGCTGTCAGAGGAATATCAATTGAAACCTGAATTCTTCTATGCATACCACGGAGCATTTGAGACAGACAATCTGGAATTTGATGGAAACGAATATGCCATGGAAGAGCTTGACGGAACTGTCGCAACAGATTATAAAATCAATTTAGATGTCTATGATGACGGAGAGAAGATTGGACTAATTATTGAATATAACGACCAAATATATACCGAGGATTATGTTAAAATGTTCCTGGATGCAATCAAATTCACATTAGTGCAATTCTTCGTGAATGACATGGACAAACTAAGACTTAATGAAATAGAACTTGCACCTAACTTCTTGCCACCTGAATTTGAAGAAGTTGTCAATCCTTTCTTGCATAAACGTTTCGAAGCGCAAGTGGCTGAAAAAGCTGATGAAATCGCACTTGTTGCAAGTGATGATTCATTGACCTATGAAGAACTTAACAATAAGGCAAATCGCATTGCAAATGCATTAATCAATAAGGGAGTTAAGCCAAAAAGCAACATTTTGATAATGCTTCCTCGTACTAGTGACCTGATTGCTTCAATAATCGGTGTATTAAAAGCAGGTTGTGCATTCATACCACTCGATTTAAAGTTCCCAAAAGAAAGAATTGAGTACATATATGAAAACAGTCAAGCAGATTACATAATCAATATAGATGGCCTTGCACTAAATTCAATATCTATTAATGAATTGCTTGAAGAGGACAATGTTGAAACCCCAAGTATTGAACTTACTCCTGATGATTTGGCATACATGATTTACACATCAGGTTCAACAGGAAATCCAAAAGGAGTAATGATCAGTCATGAAAACGCATGCAATCAGACAGAAGCAAATCCAAAATGTGAATACGATAATTTATTAAGCATTGCAACAATCGCATTCGACACTTCCTTAGAAGACATCCTGACAGGAATCACAAACGGCATAAAAATCATTTTCGCCAACGACGACGAGATAAAGAGTATTGTTGAGCTAATCAGATTAATAAAACGCGAAAAACCTGAAGTGATGGAATTCACACCATCAAGATTGCTGTCTTACTTGGAGATTGAGGAGTTCTGTGAAGCAATCGGATGTGCAAAATGTATAGTCATGGGAGGAGAGCAATTCTCAGCCAAAGCATTCAACGGAGTCAAGAAATACTGCGATGCAAAGGTCTACAACAGTTACGGACCAACAGAGATTACAATAGCTTCCAACTACAAGGAAATAACCGATCCGGAAAACATCACAATCGGAAAAGCATTAAGAAACTACGTCACCGACGTAAGGGATATCGATGGAAAGCTCCTGCCACAGGGAGTTATGGGAGAATTATACATCGGAGGAGTCGGTGTTGGAAAAGGATACTACAACATGCCAGACAAAACCGAAGAGGTATACCTGACTATTGATGACATCCCATACTACAGAAGCGGAGACTATGCAATAGCACTTCCTGACGGAGACATAGACATAAAAGGAAGAATCGACAACCAAATCAAACTAAGAGGATTAAGAATAGAAATCGGAGAAATCGAAACCAACATCTCCAATTTCCCAAATATAAAACAGAATGTTGTTGTAATCAAGGAAATCAGAAACAACGAACACTTATGTGCTTACTTTACAGCAGATGAGGAAATCAATAAAGATGAGCTTAAAGCATACCTGGGCGAAAGGCTTACCCAGTATATGGTTCCAACAGTATTCATGCAAATTGAAGAAATGCCTCAAACACCAAACGGAAAAACAGATGTTAAAGCATTGCCTGAACCTAAATTGGAATTGAACTATGTTGCTCCTAAAAACAAACTGGAACAAACAATATGTGCAATATACTCATCCATTTTAGATATCGAAATCGTTGGTGCAGAAGACAACTTCTTTGAAATAGGAGGAACTTCACTCATTGCATCCAAACTTATTATAGAACTGCTCAAGCAGGATTATAACGTGAAATATGATGACATATTCAGAAACCAAACCCCAAGAGCATTAGCGAGTTTCCTATCAGGAGATGAAATATCCGATGATTTAGATATTGACATCATTGAAAACTATGATTACACAATGATCAATAACCTTCTTGAAAAGAATACATTTGAAAGCTACGCTAAAGGCAAAAACCTGGAATTAGGCAATGTTTTATTGACCGGAGTTACCGGTTTCATGGGAATTCATGTATTATATGAATACCTCAAAAACGAAGAGGGAACCATTTACTGTATGATGAGA
Source organism: uncultured Methanobrevibacter sp. (assembly GCF_900316895.1). Taxonomy (GTDB): domain Archaea; phylum Methanobacteriota; class Methanobacteria; order Methanobacteriales; family Methanobacteriaceae; genus Methanocatella. The sequence goes on from NZ_ONER01000059.1 coordinate 4,019, forward strand.
AAAGGCCAATTCGACAGTTGTGAAGAACGTTTAATGGATTTAATGGACTATTACTTCGATGAAGACCTTAGTGACCTCATCGGAACAAGAATAATTCTAAGTGAAGGAGACATCACCAGCTTGGATGACTTCAAAAAGCTGGAAAATCAACCAATTGACACAATAATCAACTGTGCAGCTATCGTAAAACACTACACTCACGACGATTACATATTCAGAGTGAATGTTGATGGAGTAGTTAATGGACTTGAATTTGCTGAAGCAAACAACATAACTTATGTCCAAATTTCAACCACCAGTGTTTTAGATGAATTTACAGAAGATACCGACCTTGAAGACATCCATTGCGATGAAAGAACGCTATACTGGGGACAAGACTTGTCCAACAAGTACCTTAACAGTAAGTTCTTGGCAGAAAGAATGGTGCTTGAAAAAGCATTGTCCGGACTTAACGTGAAAATAATAAGGGTAGGAAACCTCATGGGACGTTACTCTGACGGAACCTTCCAGAAAAACTTTGACACCAACGCTTTCCTAAACAACATCAAAGCAATCAAAAATTTGAAGGCGACAATACCTGCAATGTCAGAGGATCTTGTTGAATTAAGTCCGATAGACTATGTTGCAAAGGCGACACTTGCCCTTGCAAAAACACCGAAAGAATCAATTGTATTCCATGCAGTGAGCGACAAGCTAATACCAAATCGTGACATATTCGATACATTGAGTTCATTTGGATACACTATTGATGAGGTAAGTCCTGAAGAGTTCATAGAAATCTACGAACAGAATATGGATGAAAACATTCAGGGACTCATTACTGCAGATTTAAGCATCAGTGATTTTGACTTTGACGAAGAGGATATGGAAAGTGATTATGGTGAAATCGTCAGTCTAGACCAAACCCTAGAAATTCTCGATTCATTAGGATTTGAATGGCCTGAATGTGATAAAGATTATCTTGAAAGAGTAATTAAATATTTAAATGAAGTAAATTATTTTGATTGAACAAGGTGAAGCGAAATGAATTTTAAAATTGCAGATAGTAAATTTAAGGAATTGTTATTGCCAACACTGCTTATAGTAATGGCACTGAACATAAGTTCTGTTGTCGATTCATTTTTTGTAGGCACATTTATTGGTAAACATGCCGTTGCAGCAATTGACCTTTTAGAGCCTATGATATTGCTTGCAACAGTTTTGGAATGGTTGTTTGGACTTGGAGGGCAAATTATTGCTTTAAATAAAAAAGCCGAATTTAAAGTCGAAGAGAGCAATATCTTCTTTACAACATCAATGGTTGTGTCATTTATCGTTTCATCGATATTTGCAATAATTAGTTTATTGTTTATTAACGAATTAGCTACTGCTTTAGGTTCAACAGCAGCTACAAAATCTCTTGTAATCCAATATTCAACATATCTATATGGATGTTTTGTCGTATCAACAATAGTTGGAATACTTAGCCAATACATTCGTGTGGACGGCCAGGCAAAATTTGCATCAGCTGTAATAATAATTGCAAATCTAATTAATATCGCATTGGATTATTATTTCCTATCATCAGGCATGGGCATGTCTTCAGCTTCACTCGCTTCATTTATAGGATATACCATAGGACTTCTTATCTGCATAATATACATCCGCAACCCTAAAAGAACATTCAGATTCGTTAGAAAGGCACTTGAAATCAAAACTTTCCTTAAAAGCACATGGGAAATGATTAAAATAGGATTCCCTGGTGCAAGTGTCGGCTTTTTTGATGTGGTGTTTGTTTATATCCTTAACATTTTCCTGGTTGCAACCATAGGAGATCTCGGACTGACCACATACATGGTTTGTATGGATGCATTAGTGATTGCAAGCATTATTGATGTTGGAGTTTCAGAAACACTAACATCAATCGTTCCAATATACTATGCAAAGCACGATTACATAAATCTCAATCATCTAGTAAAGAATTCACTACTTATCACAGGCTCATGTGCAATAATAATGATGGCAGTACTCTGGATATGGCCTCAAGGATTCTTGGCACTTTACAACTTCAACAGAACAGACATTGCAGACTTCGTGATTAATGCACTCAGACTTTACTCATTCTTCTTCATCATGTCAGTGCTTCCAAACCTGCTAGTGTTCTATTACGAAGCAATCGAAAGGCCAATACTTTCAGGATCAATTTCAGTTCTCTACACTCTCCTACTTCCATTAGCTTCAATCTTCATATTGTATAACATAATCGGAACAAATGGAATATGGTTAGGATTCGGTGTAGGTGCAATGATTAGTATGGGACTAATCGTGATTTTCGTCAAGGCAATCCAAAGAAGAGAGCCTAAATACAGCGGACTCTTCTTCATTGAAAAGGACCTGGTTTCAAAAACAAAAAACTTTGTTTTAACAGACAACGACTTAAAAGAAAGAGAAAATTGTTTAAACCATTTGAAAAACCTGAATGCCGATGATGAATTCTACAACAATACCAGCAAAATTTTTGACATTATTTTCGACACAAATCCTCACGATACCTATGTGGAAGTGTTAGTCATAGACTATGACGACAACATCCACATTGACATCAAATACGACGGGGAAAAGGAAAATCTTGAACACATTAAACAAAACTTCCCAGAAGGTCTCCTTAAATATGCAGAGGTTTTAGGATTCAATACCATTGAATATGTGATGGATAAAAGCTAAATAGCTTTTACATTACACTTTCAAGATTAAAAGAGATTAAAAGAGAACCTTGATTTATCATATTTTATTATCTCGGAATTGAATTCCTCTGCAGTTTCAGGATCTTCAATATCAAGGATAGGGCTTTTACCCAAATCCAACTCTTTTATTTTTTTAATATCTTTCTTATTCAATTTAAAATCAAATATATCTATGTTTTGTTCCATTCTTTTTGTTTTGAGTGACCTGCATGAAAATGGAATGTCCCTGTCCACCAACCATCGCAATATTATCTGCACGGTACTCTTATCATATTTTTCTGCTATTTCTGAAAGAATAGGATTTTTGAATAGATTGTTCAATCCTTCAGAAAGGGGCCCCCAACTTTGATGGGCCACACCCAACTTGCCCATAACCTTATTAGCTTCATATTGCTGGAAATATGGGGTTGTTTCAACCTGATTGACCTGAGGAACTATATCGAAATTCATGGTCAAGTCAACCAAACGTGTGGAATTAAAATTTGAAACACCAATGGACAATACGGTTCCCTCTTTTTGCAAATCCTGCAGTGCCCTGTATGAACCATAATAATCACCAAAAGGCTCATGAATAAGTAACAAATCAAGATAATCAGTTTGCAAATCTTTTAAGGTTCTATTGACGGCTTTTATTGTTTTGTCATATCCGGAATTGCTGACCCAATTCTTGCTGGTCAAATATATCTCTTCCCGAGGGATTGATGATTCCTTAATTGCCTCACCCACTTCCTTTTCATTGTAATATACCTGTGCACCATCTATTGCCCTGTAACCAGTTTCCAAAGCATTAAGAACTGCTTCCTTTGTCTTCTTAGGTTTAATCTCATAAACGCCATAGCTTACAAAAGGCAATTTTTCATTATTGTTTAGTTTCTTAAATTCCATGCATGCCCCTTTTGAATAATTCTTTTATGTTATATAATTTAAAGCTTGAATATATTAAATTATATGAAAAAACGGCTCTTCAAGTGCAAATTGAACATCATAATGTTAAAATACCTTACAGTACAAATATAATTATATTAAGTTTAGGAAAAGTCATATGCGAAAAATAACATTTAAAATCTTAACGAAAATGCCAACAAGATACATAGACAACGGCCTTATTTTTATAGTGGGCCTATTCGTTTATGGAATCGTCGGTACACATCATATAATGAAATTGAATTGGTTTGACTCAATATACTATGCAACCATTACAATGACCACAGTAGGATACGGAGACTATCTTCCATCTACAGGAATTCAAAAGATATTTGCAACCACCCTGGCAATTGGAGGAGTCGCATTACTTGCTTATGTATTTAATATTATTTTAGCAAATTTCCAGGAAAAAATGAGTGAATATTCACAAGGAGCCAAAAAAATGAAAGCCATTGAAGTAATGAAGGATTATTATATTATTTGCGGTTTAGGAAGAGTTGGAAAAGTGGTTCTTGAAGAGCTGCTTGAAAGAAATCAGAACGTGATTGTGATAGATAAGGACAAGGACAAATGCGAATCCCTTAAAGAAACCGATAACTTAATCATCATTAATGAAGATGCAATTGAAGATGACCTTATAGCAAAACTGGCGGGTGATAAATGCAGAAGCGTCATAATATGTACCGGAGATGACGTGAACAATCTATATATCGTATTGACAATCAGGGAAACAAATCCCGATGCATGGATTGTCACAAGAGCAAGCAAACTTGACAACATCAAAAGACTCAAAAAAGCAGGGGCCGACAAGATAGTGTCTCCAGAAATAATTGGAGGAGAAGACCTGTACTACGAATCCGCAAGGCCACATATCTTAAGAGTTACTGTAAAACACACTGTTGATGAGATATATGACGAATTCAAGATAATTGCAAAGCATGGCTGCACATTGGAAACCATAGACTACCACCTTCCAGGAATTGAAACACCATTGACACGTGAAGTCAAGGCGATGAAATTGCATGACGGAAAACGATACCAAAATTATTTAAACAGCCATGATGACCAAAGGCAGGCATTGGAAAACTTATATAAAACCGTGAATACCGTGCACTCCCATTTCATTTCAGGCCCTGACCAAACAGCATTCGATAAATTGCTGAAAGATCTAGAAAAGCAGGAAGAAATAATCGGTGTGAACTTGACAAATGAAGAAATAGCTAAAATCACATCAAAAGAAATTAAATAAGTACAATTAAGTTATTTTAATTGTACTTTTAGCAGATACATAATACTTATCATTGCCTGAGTAGATTACAACATTATAAGTGCCCACATCCAATGATTTAGTATTGAATTTCGCAACTCCTTTAGAGTTTGTTTTGATTGTATAAACCTTTTTGCCAATTTTTAACTTGAGCTTTAGATTTTTGATTGGCTTTTTGGTTTTCTTATCCTTAACGGTTATATCAAAAGTTTTAGATTCATTTTGAATTTTGGTCAGTTTTGGAGCGTTGACCTTGGTTTGTGTCTTGATTAACTTGTCAATGCTTCCAAACTTGTGTTCTTCCAATCAGACGACCGTTATCGTTTGCAACATAAACCTTTAAAGTGGAAGTCGTTTTGCCCTCTTTTGTTGTTGCTTTCCAATGGAATGCTGTTACATCCCTTCTGTTGACCCCATATGAATCGGTTGCTGCCGCCTTGATTGCAGCAGTTGCAGGCTTTTTAGAAACTTTTGCCCAATTTCCATGCCTGAAAGAGGACCTGATATTAGGAACATCAATAAACTCCCCCGCTTTTAATTTACCTTTAATGATACTGCCACTCCAGACAAGACCATACTCTCCATTTGGAGCCTTGATTGAAAAATGACCAAGAGACAATCTTCTTTCATAACTTTGAATTTTTCTGAGGTCTGATCTTTTGATTTTGCCTAACTTGACTATTTTGCCTGCAAGCTTTTCTATAGCATGATTAACGGTAGGATTGTCCGCCCCTCCAGTTCCAAACATCCAGCCGTCTGCTGTTGTCACAAGATGGAAAAAGTAGCTGTTGGTCTTATATTGCTTTATTGCAGCCTTTCCGTTTATTTTATATTTGACAATGTGCAGCAATTTGGCATTTGTCGCATCCCTTCTGAAAGCGGCAACTGACTCGAATTTGCCAACCTGCAAAAATAGGGAACTGCATCCCATTTCAGCTGTCTCTTTGATGGTCAATTTTGCCTTTGACTTTTTGGCCTTCAAATTCTTGCTTTTCTTAACGGAGGTTACTACCTTATATGATCCTGCCTTAAGATTTTTCTTCAATTTTGCAACACCCTTGGAATCGGTAGTTGCCCAGTAGGTCCTATATTTATTGTTTTTATAAACTTTAAATGCCACCTTAACCCCTTCAAC
>NZ_ONER01000042.1 GCF_900316895.1 uncultured Methanobrevibacter sp.
CAATTAATATTCTAAACCGCTGGTTCAACGGAGATAGCCTGAAAAAATACTTAAATTAACCATTATTAAGTGAAAAAAATTCAGGAATCCCCACCCTCTATAGGATGGGGTGGTTCAATAAGTAATTCTACTAACATCTCACCGCACCACATAACCAGTGGTTATGTTGGCAATACTATTTTTGTCGGTTGGAGTATTTAAAGTTTAGGTAAACCTAAATAAATTTTAAAATTAAAAAAATAGAGGAATAATTAAATTCCTTTCTTTTCAAATTCATCATTTAAGAATGCTTTAATATTATCCCTAGCCATTTCAACCATTTCCGGTGCAGGACCACCCGGAACAGATCTGATTCTGACATTTTCAGCAGGATTTAAAGCATTTTGAATTAAATCATCTGACAAATTCAATTCATCAAATCCTAAGTCAACTGCAATATCATCAATGAATGAGGAAGTGATGTCCTCTTCAGCCATGTCATTTGCGGTGGCTTCATTAACGATTCTTCCAACAATCTTATGAGCTGTTCTGAAAGGTATTTCCTTTTCACGAACCATGATGTCTGCAAGGTCTGTTGCAGTTGCAAAGTTTTTACCTGCAAGCTCAGCACATCTGTCGATTTTGAATTCAACGGAAAGCAACATTTTGGTTACAATGGACAATGTATCCTGAGTTACTTTAATTGAATTCCATAAATGAGGAGTGATTTCCTGCAAATCCCTGTTATATGTATAAGGAATGGCTTTAAGGATTGTTAAAATTGTTACCAATTCACCATTGACAATTGTACATTTTCCCCTTGCAAGTTCTGCAACATCAGGATTTTTCTTTTGAGGCATAATAGAAGAAGTTGATGAATATTCATCAGCCATTTCAATAACTCCGAATTCATAGGTACTCCATAAAACAAGCTCTTCACAGATTTTGGACAAGGTGGTACAAAGTGAAACCATGTCAAATACCGCTTCGGCAATAAAGTCCCTTGCTGAAACTCCATCCATTGAATTTTCCAGATATGCATCAAAACCAAGTAAATCAGTGGTCAATTGCCTGTTGATTGGAAAACTGGTAGTTGCCATTGCAGCTGAACCTAACGGGTTTAGATTAACACGCTTATAAGTATCCTCAAAACGTTCATAATCCCTTTTTAAGGCCTGCACATGAGCCATCAAATGATGTGCAATGGTAATCGGTTGAGCATGCTGCAAGTGAGTAAAACCAATGAATACATCTTCCAAATGCTCTCCAGCCATTTCATTTATGCCTTCAATGAATTCTAAAATGCCGACCTGGAGTTCAGTAATCTTTTGCCTTAAAACCAGTCTAACGTCACATGCAACCTGATCGTTACGTGATTTGGCAGTGTGCATAAAACCCGCTTCAGGGCCGATTTTAGAGGTTACATAATTTTCAATAGCCATGTGAACGTCTTCGACTGAAGGGTCAAATACCAATGCTTCGTAGCCTTCCTCTTTAAGGCTGTCCAGAGCGCATAAAATATTATCAGCAATTTCTTCGTCAATGATTCCTTCATGTTTTAACATTGAAGTATGCGCAAAATTAGTTTTGATATCTGCTTCAAAAAGAAGTTTATCTGCTTCAAGTGATGAAGTGTAAATAGCTGCTTCATCAGTCATTCCAGTTTTAAAACGACCGTTTCTAATATTATCCAAAAAAATCCCTTCTGAAAAATAATTGAAAATAAAATAAATAAAAAAAGAAATAAAAAGATTTGAAAAAATCTATTTTTTCATTTCGGTGTATCCGCATTTACCACAAGCGACTCTGTCACCGTGGTCAGCCATGAATACGCCTTCACCACAACGAGGACAAATTTGGTTTTTTCTAACGATTTTGTCTCCGTCTACTTCATATAAATCAGATTTTCTTACCATTTAAATCACCTATTCTTCTGCTTCTGCTTCTTCTTCAGCAGGTTCTTCTTCAGGTTCTGCATTTTTAGCAATTACATGTTCAGTTTCAATGTAAGTTAAATCATCTACAGTGTCGTAGACTTTAGCATAACCTAATGCTTTAGGTTCACCGTAGTGTGGTTGTACATTGTCAACAACGATTAATTCTTTTTTAGTGTTTAATAAAGCAACTAATTTAGATTTGATATCTAATACTTTAGGAGTTGCTTCTCCATCGTAATCAACATAAAATTTAATTTCCTTTCTGTTAAATAATTTATTTTCTTTTTCTTCAATAAATTCAATTTCCATGATAAAACCTCATTTAATTTATTCATTAATAAATCCGTCAATAAGCTTTTGAGCTTTATTTTTTAAATCACCAGCTTTTAAAAGCACCAATCCCTCATTAGGCTGACCATATAGAATGGTAGTTTCAGGATTTGCCATCAAGATGCAAGGAAGAACTGCAAGATCTTCTTCCCCCGCTACTTCAATTACATAACATTCGCCATTGTTAGATAATTCAAGAGCCTCGCCTATGGTTTCCCATAGATCATCAGTGAGGCATCCGGCAGGATTGTCAACTTTTAGAATGTGATTTGCAAGTATAATTTCATGAGTATGATTTTTTCTTTGAATTAAATTATCAATTATACCAATATTAGGATATAATTTGTATTTGGTAAGATTGGCAAAAGTCGCATCACCAACAGAAATTAAAAACTCGGAAGACTTGATTTCATCAATTGCATCTTCAAAGTCAGGATATAATTTGCCTAAAGGCTTTTTGAGCTCAATAATTATATCTTTATTTAATTCTGTATCTAATCTTAACACGAAAACACCCTTATCTTACTCTTAAACAATATTCGCCTGGAATTTCAATATTTAATTCGCGAGCAATTTTAGAATCTTCAGGATCAGTTATAATCAAAAGACCGCTCCAGTTATCTGAAGTTGGGTTTCCACAACTAGGACAATGGTCTTTACTTGAAATCATTTTACAAACAGTACAAGCTTTCATTATTCACCCTTCTTACTTTTTTGTTTAGCTTCTTCAATCCATTCAAATTTACCTAAGTTGTTTTGTCTCATAGTAAGTGGAATTTTAGAATTTCTATGATTTTCCATACTGTTAGTGGATTCATCTTTAATAGAAACGCTAACCGCTCTAGCTCTTACTAAGTCACCAACACCTAAAGTCTTATTAGATTCTTTTGCTATTAAAGCTCCTCTTTTACCATCATGATTAATATAATCATCAGTGACTTGAGAAACATGAATCAAACCATCCATAGCTCCAATTCTAACAAAAGCACCATAATCTGCAATATCAATTACTTCACCATTAAAGATCTCATGCTGTTCCGGTTTAAAGAAAATAGCATCAAAAACAACATTATGATATGAAGCTCCATCACCCATAATGAGTTTTCCTTCGCTAATATCATCTATTTCATTAACACAGATGAGTAAACCGAGTTTTTTGTCTAAACGACCTTCATAAGTTTCATTTAATGTTTTAATTGCAACTTCTTTGAGAGGCTCTTCAAATCTGTAAGGAGGTATCCTTACAATGTCTTTAATTTTTGTTTTATAATACAAAATAATCCCTCATTTTTTTAATAAGTTTAATTAATATTATATTTTACCCTCAACAGCAATATATTTTTTTTGCCTTAAATATACAACTGTAATTCCTTTATCTTTTGCACGATTTTTTAATTCTATATCATTTGTAGCTAAAACTTCTGAAACTCTAAGTAACGCATCATCCACAGTTTCGTTTTCAAGTAATGAAATATCCTTTATTTCAACTTTTGAAGAATTAGCTAATTTCAAGGCCAAATTCGCATTTAACCTTACTTTACCTTTATTATTATTTTTTAAACCCTTCAATTCATTGATAACAAAGCTTGGAGTAGTTAATTTATAGGAAGGTAATTTATTTTCGAGTTCAGTGATTATATCCACATTGAACTGAAAAGGAACCATAAAAAAATTGGTATCAATCACAACTTCTTTAGAGTTCATCATTTACCTCTACTTAATAATACCGTAACCAATCAATCTCCAACGAGCACCGACTCTACGACTTAAAGCGACTCTATCACCAGGGCTTGCGCATACCGGCAATTTAAGAGTGACATCTACATCATTTTTCTTAGTTGAAGTGACAACACCAATAGTAGTTGTAGTACCACAATTAATCATTAATGGTTCTTTAATCTTAATTGGAGCAACTTCACGCTCTTCCTTAGTACCAACAACACGATCAAGTAAATTGGCTTCCATTGAGAAAGCGTCCAATACATCAGGTAATGTGCCTTCTTCACCTGCGACGGTTCCTGATAATGAATCTGATTTAGTTAAGGATGGGTCCAATTTGGTTGCAATACCGACAAGTCCTCCAGGACCGATTTCTTCAACTTGCTTACCGTTGGCTTCAAGACCAATAATCTCTGATTTCAGGGTAACCCTTTTACCATTATTGGTAGGGCCTGGTCTGATTTCAATAGTATCGCCAAGTTTGAAAGTCCCTTGGACTAATGTACCACCGATAACTCCACCTTTTATTTTATCAGCACCGGAACCAGGTTTGTTGATATCAAATGATCTTGCAACATGCATTAATGCGGTATCATCAACATTCCTTTCAGGAGGTTGAATTTGCTTGAGCATGTTTTCGATTAAGATATCCATGTTAGCGCCTTGTTGAGCGGATACAGGTATTATTAAAGCATCCTCTGCACAGGTACCTTTAACAAATTCCTTAATTTCATTATAACTTTCAATAGCTCTTTCTTTTGAAACAATATCAATTTTATTTTGAACTACAATAACATCCTTAACGCCGATTACATCAAGCGCCATGAGATGTTCTTTGGTTTGTGGTTGTGGACAAGACTCATTTGCAGCAATTACTAACACTGCACCATCCATAATTGCAGCACCAGATAACATAGTTGCCATAAGAGTTTCGTGACCTGGAGCATCAACAAAAGATACTTTTCTTATTAATTCAGTTTCACTCCCACAGATTTCACATTTATCAGAAGTAGTGTAACATTCAGGTTCATCGCAGTTAGGACATTTCTTAAATTCAATGTCTGCATAACCCAAACGAATAGAAATACCTCTTTTTGTTTCTTCACTGTGAGTATCAGTCCATACGCCTGATAATGCCTTAGTAAGAGTAGTCTTACCATGGTCTACGTGACCAACTAAACCTATGTTAACATCTGACTGTACGTTCACAGATAACCACCTTTTTATTTTAAGTTAAAGTTTATGAGAAAAATAGTAAAACTATTCTTCCTCTTCTTCTTCACCAGCACCAAGAATATCAGCTATTGATTTGCTACCAGCTTCAGTAACTACAGTATTTATTTGTACTATATCATCAGCAATAGTGTTTCCTCTAACGGTTTTTCTTCTTTTAACACCATCTGCTTTAGGATGATATCCAGTACCGCCAGTTAATAAACTTTTTATTCTTCTAGTACCTGAAACATCTTTTTTCATGGTGAAACCGTTTTTATCACTACCACCGGTTATTTTTAAAGTGTAACCATCTAAACCAACAATAGAACCATCAAATTCATCGCCGATGACTAAACCGTTAAGTGCTTTAGTATCTTCGACTTCCATTTGATAGGTTTCAGCTTTTTGAGACACAACAATTTTGAATGCCATGGTATTCCTCCATAATTTTTATAATCATAAATTTATTATTCAAAAAGACCAAATTTACCCCAATCCGGATCTTGTTTACGTTTTATTTCAACAAATTCATATAAAGTTTCAAATTCATCTTCTGTTAATTTATCCTTGAATTCCCTTTCAATGAATTTATAATGTTTTTCTGGAACATCAACATATAATTCGTCCCCTTCATCAAAATGCTTTCCAACAATAGCATCTTTAATTGCCATAGCTACCCTTTGACCTCTAGGGATAGAAGGTAATGTTTCGCCCTTATCTTCCATACTAGCTATAACTCCAACATATTCGCCATTTTTATTGATTAATGTTTGACCTTGTTTAACAGTACCGCTAATAGATTCAATTCCAATAATGGCCGGTTTGCTTTGACGGAAAACCAATTTAGGCAAGGACATGAATTTTGCAGGCTTTATGATAGCATCATAAAATGCCTTTTTCTTTGCTTGTTCCATTTCATCAATCCATGCTTCATAATCTTCAATAATCTGATAGATTACATCGCCCTGGAATAGTTTAACATCTGAATTTTCTAAATCCTCAACAGAATTAGAGTTAACATTTACATTAAAAGCAATGATTGCACCGTGTGCATCATCTTCGTTTAAAGCAATAGATGAATTGATTATATCTCTACGATTTACATCACCAATGTCCGCTTCACGAATAGGAATGTCCAATTCCTTAAGCAATTTAACAATAGCTTCAAGGGAACCTAAAGTATCCGCTTTAACTAAAACACCTTCATCATCAGTGCTGATTGTGATATCTTCAATTTCCTTTAGGATTTCCTCTTCCACATTCTCCTCATCATTTAACACTCTTAAAGGAGAACCTGAAACAACATCATCCAAATTAGGAGCAGCTATCTTAATACCTGCAGCCGCAACCACTTCATCGAACTTTTGGAATTTCTTTTTAGAATCCCTCATCTCTTCAAGTGGAAGTGGCCTTAAGATAGACCTAATCTTGGTTGTTAAAACTTCATTTGAAGAGGTCATTAAAGCTATTTCATCATTAGTTCGCAAAACACCATCATAAATAATACTATCAATAGTGAGACCTAAACCAACTTCTTCCTTGATTTCCAATACTGTACCTTTAGCCGGAGCGTCTTCATTAATTTCAAGCTGTTCTGTTAAATATTCTTGAGCAAGACCCAAAAGCATTGCCAAAACTTCAATAATTCCTTCACCTGACCTAGCACTAATCGGAATAATACTGATTTGTGAAGCGAAATTACTGATCCTATCAAATCTTTCAGATTGGAAACCCTCTTTGTGAAGGGTACCAACAATCTCATAAACCTTAGTATCCAAAGCTTGCTGTACGCTTGGAGCTTGTTGATTGAAAGATTCTTTAAAGGAAACTCCTTCATGTGTTTCCCAACCGAAAATCATATCAATTTTGTTTGCAACAACAATGAAAGGAGTTTTATACATCTTAAGAATATTTATTGCTTCATATGTTTGTGGTTTAAAACCTTCATTAATATCAAGAATTAAAACAGCTAAATCCGCTAAAGCTCCACCACGTTTTCTTAAACTGGTGAATGCAGCGTGACCTGGAGTATCAATGAAAAATAATCCTGGTATTAAATCTTTGATAGTTAATCGTGATATAAAATTCCCACAGATTTCTTCAATGGTATCATTTGGGATTTCTGTAGCACCAATATGTTGTGTAATGCCTCCTGCTTCCTTATCAGCAATAGCACTACCTCTAATATAATCTAATAATGTAGTTTTTCCATGGTCTACATGTCCTAAAACTGATACAATTGGGGATCTGATTTTCATAATATCTTCTTTAATAATAAAACTTTTAAAATCTAAATTTATTCATAAATTAAATCATTATCGATAATTTGATAATCACAAATTTCATCTTCATTAAAGAAAAGACCAATTTCTCTTTCTGCAGATTCAGGAGCGTCTGATGCATGAATAATGTTTCTTCCGGTATCCATACCAAAGTCTCCTCTAATAGTTCCAAGATCTGCTTCTAAAGGATTGGTTGCTCCAACGATTTTTCTAATAGTGGTAATAGCTTCTTCTCCTTGAATCACCATTGCAAGACATGGTGAAGAAGTAATATACTCAACTAAACTTGGGAAAAATGGTTTTTCAGCGTGTTCTCCATAATGAGTTTTTGCTAAATCTTCATCAATTTGAATTAATTTACATGCTACGATTTGAAGACCTTTATCTTCAAAACGGGATAATATTTTACCCATGAGACGTCTTTGAACAGCGTCTGGTTTCATCATTACAAAACTTTTTTGAATCATTGTTTAACCCATTTAACTTTTCTTGGAACTCTTCCGAGTTTAATCATATTTTTTTCGCATTTGCTGCTACAAAAGAAATAAATTGAACCGTCTCTTTTAACGTACATTTTTCCTGTACCTTCTTCTATTTCTTTATTACAGAATGAACAAGTTCTCATGCTTTTACACCTTCTTAAGGAGTTCTAATTTCTTTAGCTTCTCTAATTGTATCAAGTAACATTAAAATGTCGCCTTTTCTTACAGGACCCATAATGTTTCTTGTTAAAATTCTTCCTTTGTCTCTACCATCGAGGATTCTGCATTTGATTTGCATAACCTCACCAGTCATACCAGTTCTTTTTAAAACTTCAATGACTTCAGCAGGAGTTCCTTCTTCCATTTAAATCACCGTAAAAATCCTTAAAAGAATTTATCTATTCTTTTAATTCAGCAACTTTTTCTACGATTTCAGCTACAGCAGCTTCAGCGTCACCAGCATCAACAATACATGCGGAAGCAGTACCAACAGTTAAACCAGCAGCGATACCTACTTGTTCTTTGGTTGGTAAGTAAACGTAAGGAATTTCTTTTTCATCAGCTAAGACAGGAATGTGTGCAACGATTTCAGCAGGATCAACATCTTCTGCGATAACAACTAATGCTGCATCTCCTCTTTCGATGAATTTGGTTACTTCGTTAGTACCTTTTGCTACTTTACCAGTAGATTGTGCGGTTTCTAATGCTTCTTCAGCTTGTTTAGCTAATTCTTCAGGTGTGTCAAATTTTACATAAATGTTTGCCATAATATATACCTCCTTTTTCATCTGGCATTGCCATCCATCGGCAGATATTATAATCCATTTTGAATCATAATATTATTTAATTACTGCTTTAAACCACTCCAATTATTTTATAGAGTAATCTAATAGCATTTAATAATACTAATTCTTGAATAATTCATATATCACTAAATATAATCCCGTAAGAAAAAATAGGGGGATTAGACTTTCAATACAAATACTTCTGAATTTCAATAATTTTTAGCAAAACTAAAAATAAAAATTTAGTAATTAATGAAATAATTCTAGAGAACTAGACAATAATAAATTGGTTAGTATAGTATATAAATGTTGTAAAAGAGATAGTAAAAATTACTATCTTGAAAATGATCATCAACAAATCTATTTGATTGCTAATTTTACATCTTCAGCTTTTACGGTTTTTCTGCCTGCGTGGCGAGCAAATCCTACAGCTTTTTGTGCGATTTCGTTACCGTAGTCTTCGATTGCTTCGGTTAAAGCGACTTTTGCATCATCACTTACTCTTTGTGCACCAGCATTTTTGAGGACTCTGCCTACAGGAGCAATTGGTAATTCACTCATAATTTACACCTCACATTTAACTTGGTTAATAATAGTTTTAATTTGCTTATATATAAATCTATTGGTGTTACATCGGTGATTTTTAAAAATTTCAACATATCTTACCATGATATTTTAACATAAATAGTGACATGAATATATTTTGAAATGTTTTTCATATATCGGTTTAATTAAAAAAAGTATAAATTTTGTTCGAATATAAAAGAATTAAAAGAAAAAATTAAAATTAAAAGAGATTTAAAGCAATATTTATTTGTTCATCAAAATCTCTCTTAAAGTATCTATATCAGCATCAACCTGTGTAGGTTGTGTACATGCATCAATAGCAGTATTAGGATCTTTAAGCAGGTGTCCAGTAACTACACAAGTAATGGTTTCACCTTTATCAATTACACTTTCCGCTACAAGTTTTTTAAGACCTGCAATAGAAGCGGCTGATGCCGGTTCAACACCAATACCCTCAGTTCTTGCCAATAATTTTTGTGCATCAAGGATTTCCTCATCAGTTACAGTTTCTGAGTAACCATTTGAATCATAAATAGCATTTAAAGCTTTAATGTCACTGACCGGAGCACCAATACGTATTGCTGTTGCAATGGTTTCTGGATTTTCTACAGGTACAACACGTCTGTCTCCTTTCTTAAATGCATTTGTAACAGGACATGCACCCTCCGCCTGAATACCAGTCATCATCGGCAGATCTTTTATGAAACCTGCATCATGGAATTCGCTAACTCCTTTCCAGATAGCTGAAATGTTACCTGCATTACCTACAGGCAAGATGATTCTATCAGGAGCTTGCCATCCTAAATCACGAACAATTTCATAACCTATGGTTTTTTGCCCTTCCAATCTGTAAGGGTTGATTGAATTTAATAAGTAAAGATGTTTTTCTAATGCAAGAGCAGTCATTGCTTCAAGAGCTTCATCAAAGTTTCCATTTATTGACATTACTTCAGCACCATGGAACATTGCCTGTGCCAATTTACCTAATGCAACCTTTCCTGAAGGCAAGAATACGATACATCTCAATCCTGCACGGGCAGCATAAGCTGAAAGTGATGCGGAAGTGTTACCGGTTGAAGCGCAACCTACAGTATGAACTCCCAATTCCATTGCTTTTGTCATACCTACGGTCATTCCCCTGTCCTTGAAACTTCCAGTCGGGTTGGACCCTTCAACTTTAACATAGAGGTTGACTCCTAGCTCTTCACCTAATTTGTCACATTTGCAGAATGGGGTTCCACCTTCATCAAGGGAAACGATTTTTGTCTCATCTACAGGAATGCACTCTTTAAATTTCCATAAATTATCTCTTCTACCATCAAAAATGTCTTTTGAAACATCTATCTCATTGACGAGCTCAAGTACTGACCCACACTTTTCACAGGTGTAGATTACTTCATCGTCATCATATTCTTCTCCACAAGAAACACATCTTATCATAAAAAATCACTATCTATATCTTTTTAATTAGTTTTATATAAAATTTAATATCAATTCGGCAATAGGGAGTGTCAAATAAGTTTCAACAAAACCTGCAATTGCCATCAATATTGAAGCAATAACAAAGAGAATTATTGCCTGTTTTAATTTAACGACACTTTCATCAAACGAAATTCTCAATAGCTCCTTAACCGGTCCATTGTCCTGGCCATACAATGTTTTGAGGAACTTGAACACAAAGTTAAATAATACAAATCCTGATGCGCAAGCCAATATGCATGATGAAAATTCAAAAATGCCATGAGGAACTATTAAAAGCAGGGACTGAAACAAATCATCGGTTGTCGCTACATAGTAACCTGCAAAAAAGCCATTAAATCCAAGTATCACTGCCGAAATGAAGCATGTCACTCCAAATAGGAACATTGCAATCACAATCCGAATATTATTCAGGAATATGCTCTGGAAAGTTAATTTGATAGTGCCCTGCTGGACCTGATGGGTCAAATCCTCAACCACAGGATTGAAATAGCTATACAGATACGGCTCTAAAAAATAGCCTAATAGCAAAGAAATGAATAAAATAGCTACTGATGCATAAACAGCCAATTTATTTTCACGAAATGCAGATTTAACTTCTTCAAGAATCATATCAATGTTTTGGCAACTTCTCTTGCTTCAACTTGCTTTTCGTGCAAATCATCCATGAACTCTTCCATCAGCTCGGCGGTTCTGAGTTTGCATTCACCGCATCTCAATGTTCCGTTCAAACAGTCCTGTCTGATTTTTTCAAGCTCAGAATCATCATCGATGAAATGGTATAACAGCATTTCGTATATTACACATTTGTCGACTTCGCCGCCCAATTCCTCCTGCTCTTTCAAGGTTTCTCTTCCACCGGTTTTTGCAGATTTGACCTTTTTAACGGCGGTTTTGGTGTCATCGTTGAGATAGATTGCAGTAGCCGGCTTTGAACTGCTCATCTTGTCACCGGTCAGACCTGTCAGGAACCTGTGATATGTGGAAGCGGGTGATATGAATCCCTCTTCTTCATTGAGCTTATGTGCAATATCTCTTGTTAGCCTTATGTGAGGGTCCTGGTCTATTCCTACAGGAACAACAACCTTTTTGGGACCTCCGAACTCTTCAATCTGTGGAAGCAAAATGTCTGCAACCTGGAATAAAGGTGCCTGAACGTGAGCAATGTTTGTTGAATTTTCAAAACCGTAAATAGCCCTTAACTGACTGAAGTTGGTTTTGATTGAAGCCTTGAATGCCAAATTCTTCAGCAGGTTATTTTGTGATTGCAAATAAACATTTACATTATCCCTTTCAAGGTCAAGGCCCAATGCAATCCAATTTGTCAGATATTCGTTTACTGCAATTTCACGGCCCTTTTCAAAGCTCATGTCACGTGCGGCATATGCTTCAAGGTCTGCAATCGGCAAGGACAACATTGCCCCCATGTCCTGATACCATTTGATTTGGTCAACTACCATCTTATGACCAATATGCATTTGTCCACTTGGCATCATACCGGTTACAACAGCAAAATCTTTATTTTGATTGATTAAATTATTTATTTCATTGAATTCTCTGTGTCCGAAGATTACTCCCCTTTTCATCAGTCTTTGAGGATTTTTAACATCTCCAATCATGTCTGAAATTTTACCAATACCAAATTTGTTAACTAACTTATCATAATCTAGGCTGAATGATGCCCATGGATCGATTAAATCTGCCATATTATCACCACTACTAATGTTAAATTAAACTTACGATTAAAAATTATTATAGTAAATATAAAAGTATATTAAAATATAAATGATTTCTTTAATTAAACTTATGGTCTAGTCCATTCGATATTATAGTAGGTTATGTCAAAATCCTCATCGACAATTGCCAAAAGAAGTTTCTTGTTAACACCATGAGAAACTCTCACATAACTTGCAAAATCAAGCGCATTGATGTCATAATTTTCAAAGATTATTTTGACCAGATAATCGGAATGCCCCTGACCAGGACCTCCTCCACGATTATACAACCTAAATTCGGTGCCATACTTAAAACCGGTTTTGATAACATAACCACGGTCTTTCAAGTCACGATAAACAACATATTTGCCGTAAAGCTCCTGTCCCTTTAAAAGGTCGATTAAATAGCCAACACTGCATTTGACATCCTCCTCATAGATATCTAAACGACCCTTTTCCTGCAAATAGCAAGCCTCAATTAATGAAAGGTGAAGGAAATCTGATTCGATTTTACCGAATTTGCTTTTTTCATGTAAAGCTATCGGTCTTTTGCTTCCCTCTTCAATTTTAATTGAAACAATATCATTAGATAAATCTCCACGCATTAAAACACCGCAAAAAGAAATAAATTATATTTAATGCTTATTACTTTGAAAAAAATATTATATAAAATTTTTGTAAAAAAAAGAGTTGAAAAAAAGTTAAACCCTAATGAAAATATTATTAGCCATTTCTGAGGAAATGTTTAACTCTTTATCATCAATTATAACGGAATAATTATCTGTCAATGTGTTTTCCATGAACTCATATTTCAGATGCTGACCTACCTTAATGCCTTCATCAGTAATTTCATCCAAAAGTTCAGCATTTCCGCGAATGAATGAAATTGTTCCATCAGCATTGCCAGTTAACTCGGAAATTGACAACAAATTAAATTTCCTGTTCATAACTTGGTCGAAGTCTTTTTGAGAGAAGCATTCCTGGCAGCTGCCAAAATCAAAATTGCAAGCAGGAATCACATTTTCATCAGGGCATAAATCCGGATGATGCAACATTGTACATATTGCCCTTTCGGCCTCATCTGATAATGTATGTTCCATTTCACAGGCTTGATCGTGAATATTTTCTTCTTTGACTTTCAATATGTCCAGTAAGAATTTTTCCAAAATCCTGTGTTTTCTAGTGATCTTTTGAGCTATTTTCATTCCTTCATCAGTCAGTGTAGCTCCTTTGTATGGAGTGTATGTAATGTAACCGAGATCTTCTAGTTTCTTAAGCATTTGGGTTACACTTCCTGGTGCAATGCCCAGCTCTTTTGATAATTGTGTTGTGGAAACCTGTTCTCCATTGCTTCCATTACGGTAGAGAACTTCTAAATATTCCTCAATGTTTTCACTTATTTTAGCTTCATCCATGAAAAGTCACCTACATTTATTACTATATAAGTAACAGTATAAAAAAGTTTTGGTAAACCTAAATAAGAAATGAAAATTTTATAAAAAAAATAAAGATTATTAAAAAAAATAAAAAGAAAAAAAATAATTAGAATGGTAAACTAGCATATCTACTGTGTAAAGTAAATGATTTAGTATTCCAATTATTTATTACTCCAAATGAGTTTCTGGAACTGGTAGGATCCACACAAGTCCAGACACCGTCAACCAATACCTGAACCCATACGTGACCATAAGTGCTTCCACTACTTGTGAAATAACAGGTTCCATGAACATATCTCGCAGCAATACCTGCTGTCCTGTACATAGCAACCAACAAGTGAGATTGATCTACACAGTTTCCGGTCTTATAAGACAATGTGTTTACAGCACCATATCTGGTATCGGAATAGAAACTGTATGAAATTTTATCCCTTACATAATTAAATATTGCCACTGCCTTATCCTTAGTGGTTGTTAAACCACTTATTAATGAATTAACAGTGCTTTTGATTGCGGAATTAGTAATTGGACAGTTGGTTGTAGCCTTTAAATATGCACTTACATCTGATAATGTATTTTTCTCATTCAGACCTGAACCGGTGATTGAAACTGTACTTGTACCTGTGCTTGTACTGGTACTGGTGGTTCCATAGACAACCATTGAGTAATTCGGCAACTGATTGTTATTACCATAAAATGTCAATATACGTGAAAATGTATCAACAACTTCATAGTATATAATGTCTCCCAGTGCAGATGAAGAATAATTCGGAGCCTGATTATTCTTGATGATATAATTGGCCAAGTTTTTGGCTACCACCAAATAATCCGCCTTATACAATTCCTCGTTAAGAGTGTCACCAAAAGGAGATTCAGGATCTGCAATGCCTCTAATGATAGCAATATCATTATTATTAGAATTACCAAGTTGGTAAATTGCCTGTGACATCAGATATAAGAATTCCGGAGTGGTGAAAGTCTGTCCTCCAGCACTGACACTGCTTGGTACCTTCTTATTGGTTTCATAATATGATTTCACAGTACTTGCACCAGCAATAATATCCTTAATGGATATTGTACCTACTGAAGAAGTAGCAGTGGTTGTTGTTGCTGTTGAAGTAGCTGTTGCAGTTGTTGTAGCAGCAGCTGATGCAGTATTTATAACAGGTCCGGAAGAAGCTAAATATCCTGTCAATGATTTGAAATTGACAAAATTAGTAACTCCCCATCTGAATATGATTACACCAGCAGCGCCACCGTTAATTGCTGATTGTGAATCAGTTTTGATTGCAGAAGGAGACAATTTAGCAGTATTCTCATCAGAAACATAACCCTGCAAACCGCTCCATATCTTTGCACCTTTGGAATTATCCACAAACCACTTTGTAGTGGATTTAATCCATGCAGTTTCAGAGTTATAATTGCCCCTGTAAACCATAGGGATAACTACATCCATATATTGAGAGATTGTAGCCATATCCTGACCATAATAATACTTATTATCAGTTGTTTCAGGCATTACTGCACAGGACAGGATTAGATTTGGATTTACACTACGTACTGCCTGAGTGATTTGTTTTACAAAACTGTTAATTGCTGCAGTACCTCCTGAAGTCGCATGTGCATTACCAGGATATCTCAGATAATCAATATGGACACCTGCAACACCTTTGAGATTTGCATATTTCTTGGCTTCAGCTATTTTCTGATTGAAGAATGCCTGATTTGGAGAACCGTTTTTAACCGGATTAATCCAATCACCATCATAAAATGCCTGCATCCAGATATGAACCCTAATTCCTAGTTTATTTGCACTGGCAATCCAAGATTCCACAGCACTCTGACCATGAGCAGTTAAAGCATAGAAATTCAGGAACAAATCACTAGTTCCCTGAGAGGCCAATGTGTTTAAATTGACACTTTTCATGTCAGACCCGAAAACCCAGTATCCATATCCATTTGAAGACACGTCCCTTTTGGCAACTTCAATTTTTGAGGATCCTGATGACGGAGCATTATCGTTATCCCCACTTGCATCATAATTAAATGAAACAGTGTAATTTCCAGGACTTAAACTGACGGTAAATGTTGCATAACCGCTTGAAGATGTTGTAGCAGTATAAGTTTTTGAATTTACAGTCAATTTAACAGTTTTACTTGCCAATGCCTGATTGTTTGAATTTTTCAATAAAACTTTAAAGGAATTTGAACCCTGATAGAAAGAAGTTCCGCTTTTCCATGTCATGGTAGTAGGAGTTCTTTCCTTAACAGTTATTGCTTTGGAAACTGTTTTTGAGTATACTTTAGATTCGGCATTATTCTTGTATGTTATAGTGTATTTCCCAATAGCCAATTTAATAGGCAAAGAAACAATTCCCTGACTATTTGTGGTTTTAGTGTATGATTTACCGTCCACTGTAAGAGTGACAGTTCTTTTTGCTAAAGGAACTTTGCCCGCAGTTAAAGCAACTTTAAATGGAGTGTTTGCCCCATAACCAAAAGTGGTTGTACTTTTTACTGTGAAAGTAGGATTTTTAGTGGTTATGACAAATAGCTTGTTGCTTGCGCCGGATTTTTTATAAAAGTTATTTCCTGCAAAGCTGTATTTGACAGTGTAGGCTCCTGCATTTAAAGATGGCAATTTAAGTGTTGCAAAACCTTTAGCATTTGTTTGTCTATTGTATGTTTTTCCATTTACTTTGAATTTGATGATCTTTCCTTTTCCAGGAGCATATCCAAAAGCGTTAAGAAGCTTGACTTTTATTCTTTTGGTATCCTTCTTAAGGAAAGTATACATGTTTGTAGTTAATGAAGTTTTTACAGTTTTAACAACTTTAACCTTATTTGTTTTGGTTAACCCATCAGTATTATAAGAAATTATCTTATAGGTACCTTTCTTAAGGGTTTTTAAGGATAAAGTAGCTACACCTTTACTGTTTGTTTTTACCTTGTATGTTTTTCCATTAATCTTAAACTTGATGGTTTTTTTAGCCAACACTTTTCCATTACTTTTATAGAATTTTGCAGTGAATTTCTTACCGTCTGTATAGACCTTGGAAATATCATTTGCAGTAATGGTGGATAATATTTTAAAATTTCTGGTTAGGCTATAACCTGTTGCAGGATTAACCGCAACAACTTTGTAAGTTCCAGGTTTAAGATTTATCGCTAAAGAAACCACCCCATTCGCATTTGTTTTAACAGTGTGTAAAACACCATTTACAGTAATCTGAACATTGGTATCTGCTAATGGATTACCATAGGCATCTAAGAATGTTGCGCTATATTGAGTGCTTCCCTTATAATATTTAGTAATGTCTTTTGCAGTGATTGTCTTAGATACATCTATTGTTGAAGAAACGTTGCTTCCGTTTACTACATCTGATGTAGAATCGTCAGCAACCCCGCCCTCACCGCTTGAAAGGTCATTACTGGTTGAGTTAGTTGATAAAATATTTGAATCATCAGATTCTAAAACTTCTTCACTTGATAGAGAAACTTTAGATGGATCATTATCAACATTTGAATCACTTGATACAGAAATTTCTGATGAATCAGCAGTATTCTCCAGTGGGACTGATGCATCTGATGTGTCATCTACTAAGTTAATAGCATGTGAATCTGTAACATTAACTTCACTTGCTGAAATGGCACCAACTGTAAAAGCAGCAGTGATCAATATCAACAAAGCGAGCAATATTTTTTTGTTCAAATTAATTTACCTCCATAACAAAATTTTTAAACATAGTGAGAAATATCTCACGTAACATATATTTATTTTAAATATCTTATATAAACCTTTTTATTTACTAAATCGTATTAAATGAGTTTAATTTTAAAAAATAAAGTTAAAACTTTATGAAAATTGACTGTAAAGTAAAAATATTATTGGATTTGATTATAAAAGGATTAAATGAAATGAAACAAATTTTAAAGTTACATGACTTTACTAAACTAGAAGCCATTATTCTAATAACTATAATATAAAATGGGGCATGTTTAAAAGTTATTTAATTTAATATCATTGAATAAATTAAAATTAGAATAAAAAACAATGCATTTAATGAAGTATTTTAAAAAATAAGCATAAATAATAAAAAAAGAAAAAAATGTAAAATTTTTAAATTTTACATCATTGGAGGCATACCGCCCATACCACCCATACCTGCACCAGGCATTGGAGGCATACCGCTGTCATCATTTCCGGTCTCATCAGGTCCGGTGGAATTGAGGGCATTTCTTGCTGCAATCATATCATCAATACGCAAGATCATTTCTGCAGCTTCACCAGCTGATTGAAGAGCTTGGATTTTAACCCTTAAAGGTTCAATTACACCAGCATCCTTCATGTCAACCACTTTGCCTTCAAATACATTGATTCCAATGAATGGGTTGTCTTCGTGAGCAGCCTTTAAATCAGCGATTAAGTTAATGGTGTCCAGACCTGCATTTTCAATCAAGGTTCTTGGAATAACTTCTAAAGCTTCAGCATATTTTAAAATAGCCAATTGTTCTCTTCCGCTTACTGATTCACCATATTCTCTTAACTGTTTTACCAAATCGATTTCACAAGCTCCTCCACCAATGAGAACTTTACCTTCTTCAATGGTTGCTCCAACTACTCCTAAAGCATCGTCAATAGCTCTTGCGATTTGTTCGGTAACATAACGGGTACTGCCTCTTAAGACAATTGAGGAAGCTTTTGGATTTTCACATTCTTCGATTAAGGTCAATTCGTGGTCAAATATTTTATCAAGATATACATGACCTGCATAACCTAATTTATCTTCAGATAAATCGTCAATATCTGTAACGAGTTTAGCACCGGTAGCCTTTTCAATTCTTTCCATATCAGATTTTTTAACACGTTTGAAAGCCATGATTCCTGCCTTTTTAAGGTAGTGTTCTGCCATGTCGTCAATACCTTTTTGACAGAATAGTACGTTTACTCCAGAGTCGATGACTTTGTCGACTAACTCTTTAATCATGTCTTCTTCCTGTTTAATGAATGCTTCGAATTGGTCAGGACTGGTTATATCAATTTTAGTATCAGTATTAACATCTTTTAATTCAATAGGATATTTCATGATGGCAATTTTTGCATCTTTAACATCTTTAGGCATATTTTTGGATACTGGAGCTTTATCGATGATGATACCTTCAGCTAAAAAGGAGTCCTCTACGGAATCTCCGGAAACCCTTTGAATGTTAATGTTGTCAATGTCGGATTTTCCATCTTCCTTGATTCTTAATGCAGCTTCCACTACTAAATCTGCCAAGTGTTCTTTTGCATAGTCTGAACCTTTACCGCTCATTGCAGTAACAGCCACTTTTTTAAGAGTATCTTCATCATCTGCATCAATTGCGATTTCTTTTAATAATTCAACTGCTTTTTTAGTTGCATTTCTGTATCCTTTAACAACAACGGATGTTGCAATTCCATCTTCCAACAATTCTTCAGCTTTGGATAATAATTCACCAGCAACAACGACAACAGAAGTGGTTCCATCTCCGACGATTTCTTCTTGTTTTTTTGCTGTTTCTACAAGCATTCTAGCTGCAGGCTGGTTGATTTCCATTTCTCTCATGATGGTTGCACCATCGTTGGTGACAGTTACATCACCTAATGAACTAGTTAACATTTTGTCCATTCCTTTAGGACCAAGAGTAGTTCTTACAATTCCTGCCAATACTTTAGCAGCTGTGATATTCATTCTTAAAGCATCTCTTTTTGAATATCTTTCGGTTCCTTCAGGAAGGATAAATATTGGTTGATTTGCCATTTAATAATCACCTTAAAATTTTTTTAAATAAAATATAAAACTAAGTTTTTATACATTAATAAATAGGTAAGAGGTAATATAAAAACATTGCCCATTAAAGTAACTTCAGGTGTGTTAATGTACGAGAAAATAATAAAAGAAATAAAATCTAACTTAGGTGAAAACAAGGATTTGAACAGACAATACTTATCCAGCCAGATAGAAGTCTATAAGGATCATCCATACAACAAGGAAATAATCAAGGAAATCTCCCGCATGATGTGGGATTGCCTAAGCGATGACGAAAAGCAGGAGTTCATAGAACTGTCCGAAAAGGAAAATCCGATACTTGACATTCTCAACGACATATATTTTGACATTGAAAACGGAAATTATGAAACACCTCTAAAAGAGCTTGATGAGTTCATGCAAACATTTCCCGAAATGTTTGAAGACGATAACGTAAGCGAATACCATTACTTTACAAATCCGCTGGAAGAGCTGATTTTTAGAAAATATATCGGATTGAAAAAGGAACTTAGGTATATTCCGGACAACCAGCCGTTGCTTGATTTGTATTATGTTTATGGATTTCTGCTTCTTGAAGACAAACAATACGAAAAGGCGGAAGAATACCTCAAAAAAGCCATTAAGATCAATCCGGTCTCATCAAGAATCATACTGGAATTGACTGAAATATATAAGATGCACACCTACACATTCAATGAATATGTCCTTCGCACATCAGATGCACTGAAATACGCATATTACCCTCAAGACATTGCAAGATGCTACAGAAACCTGGGATATTATTATGTGGAAGAAAATGACATGAAAACAGCCCTTGCACTATACATCTTCAGCATGGAGTTTGAGGCAAGTCCCCTTGCATATGCCGAAATCAAATTCATTCAATCAAAAAACGACAACATCGAATTGTCCCTGAAAGAATGCATTGACATTATTGCAGGCAAAAACATTCAATTGGGAGTAAATCCATTCATTTCAGATGCTTTAAATGAGTTGATTGAAGAATATGATAAAAACAAGCTATATAATCAATTGTTATATTTTCTAGAATTGAAATTTGATTTGGACAATGACAGTCAAACACTTGAAAGAATTAATGAAACCAGAAAGAAACTGGAAAACTAAACTTATTAATAATATATAATATATATTATATAACAGGTGATTTATAATGTGTTCAAGTGGAGGGCCAATGGCCGATATTGATTTGAAAAAATTGAAAACCAAAAAATACCATTGTAAAGACTGTGGAAATTCCTTTAAGGGACTTGGAAAAAAAGTAGTTTGTCCGTCCTGTCAAAGTGACAATGTAGAACTTGCAGAGTAAATTTATTTACTCTCCTTTTATTTTTTTAGTGATAATATGAATATTGATTTTAAAGATGATGAAATACTATTTCTCGAAGGGGAAACCGGAATGGTCGGTGTTGTAAAGGTATCTTATGAAAACAAAATGCTTTTCATTGCAACACAGGACAATGAAGAGATAGTCCAATTTTTAGAATCAGACGACATTATCGCAGTATCAAACTTCAAAAAAGATAAAAGGGCCATTCGTTCACAGGCATATCTCAGCCGTGAAGAATCCTCACCACTAGTAATCCTAAACAAGGACCATCCATCAACAAAACGTTTAGAAACAGTAATATCAATAGGAGACGGAGTAAACCTGAACTGCAACATCACACCTGGAACACATCCCGAACAGAACGTCCTATGTTCCTGTGACAGTCTGTCCGGACTTGAGATAATAAAGACACCCACCGGCGTGAAATTAAACAAAGACTTTGAGAATTATACTATTGAAAAATTTTAGGTTGAAATATGATTTTTATTGACTCCTTTTACATGTTTTTAGGCCAACTGGTAGTTTTTATAGCTATTCTGATTGCCATATTATTTATTGTGGTGTTGATTTTAGGATATCTGATAGCCCGTAAAAACCAGATAAAGTTTCCAAGGTTTCTATTATACATTGTCGATTTATTATATTCACCTTTCAAGACAATCGCCAGCTTCTTAAAATTGGATGACCATCTGATTGACAACATTGCAATAAAGGTAAGGGACGACCTCAACAGGGAACGATTCAGACACATTCCTGCTGAAAAGACATTGATCTTTTTACCTCACTGCCTCAGGCACAGGGACTGTCCGGCACCACTTCAAAAGGAAGGCTTGAACTGCAGCGAATGCGGATTATGTTCAATCGGAGCAATAAAGAAAAAATCCGAACCGTTAGGCTATAAATTATACATTGTTCCGGGATCAAGCTTCGTTAAAAAAATAGTAATGGAGAACAAATTCCAGGCTGTTCTCGGCGTTGCCTGTCATGAGGATTTGAACCAGATGATGATGTTATTGTCAGATTTCTGTCCGCAGGGAGTTCTGCTTGAGAAAACAGGCTGTTATGAAACAAAAGTAAATGTTAAAAAAGTATTTGAAAAAATAGATTCCAAATACCCTAATCAAAATAAGACATGAATTCTCTAGATTCGGGAGTTTCACTGAATTCTTTTATAAATTCATTCAAATCCTTAATAAATTCTTCTTTTCTTTTATCCAAATCTT
>NZ_ONER01000038.1 GCF_900316895.1 uncultured Methanobrevibacter sp.
AGAGGGTATGGAAAATATTGTCTGAAATTCCATATGGCGAAACAAGGACTTATGGGGAGATTGCATCAATGATATCCCCAACAATGTCTGCACAGGCTGTTGGCGGAGCTGTGGGCCACAATCCGATATCAATCATAGTGCCCTGCCATAGGGTTTTGGGCAAGGATGGAAAGCTAACGGGATATGCCGGTGGAATTGATAGGAAAATATCATTGCTGGAACTTGAAGGAATTGATTTTAAAAACTAATTTTGATGTAATATATTCATAACATTTATAATATATTTTTTACAAAAAATTAACATGTATTAAATAAGCTGTATTTAATACATATCAAATTTGGAAAATTAGAAATTGGTTTTATAAATTCCGTCATTTTTATGATGCTGGAAAAATTAGTTGATAAAACTGTTTTTATAAGACCTATTATTGAAGTTTGACTTCAAATAAAAAATTTTTAATTGGGTTATTTTGATAGTATTGAGAAAATTATTAATAAAAGAGAGTAATTATGAATTTTAAAATTAAAAAAGCTTTAGTTTTAATATTTATTGTAATCTCCTTGTTATTAGTGGTTAATTCAGTTAATGCAACTGATACTTATGAAAATAACACTATAGTGGATGATTCATTAAGCTTAGCTAATGATGCATCCATTGAAAATTTAAATAACGAGATTTCAGACGATGTCATTACAATAAATAGTGATGACGGAACTGAAACCGAAGTAACAAACTCAGTAGCTGAAGTTTCAAATTCGAATGGTAAGTTAGGTAGTACAGACGATTCAGATGTTCTTTCAGATCATATACAAAACGGTCGTTTTTACATCAATGTTGTCTCAGACACTCCAGTTGTGAAACCTGGAGATGAGGTCATCTTTGATGTCTATGTTAAAAATACTGGGCCAGAGTATGGTGGTGTATTCGACTACGAGGCTTGGAATAATGTTCTAACAATCAATAACTGGTTTGATAAGAATCAATTTGATTTATTATGGGTTGAACCTACTGATAATTGGGATTCAAATTATTTTAAGATAAATGAGCTCAAAATTGTCGATGCTTATGGTTCATCATATGTGCCTATCAGATATAAGGTTTGGGGGTGGAAAAACGGGTATGACCTGCATTATAAAGTTCATCTCAAGGCCAAAAATTCTATCGTGCCGGGTAATTATGAGTTCAAAGCCCAAATTTATGACAACACATGGCCATATACCGGGGGAGCGAATGATGAGTCTACTGCGAATGTTATGGTTGGAGTCGCTAGTTTAAACATTACAAAGACAGCAGTCACTCCTGTTGTAATGAAGGGTGAGAGGGTTTGCTTTGAAATTTATGTAAAAAACAATGGATCCCTGCCTGTTATAGATGATTACATTTATATCAATGACTGGTTTGATTATGGCCTGATTTATGATGGGTATGAAATAATGCCTAACGATGATGGTATAATCTATGACAAGAATTATGACATATCTACAACATTTGATGGGTATGGGTACCGTGTTGTAGCGCGGTACGCCACACAGAATGATTGGAAACCTGATTACAATCTCCGATTCAGGCTTTACTTTAACACAACTGATGTGGGTGAATTCAACAACATGGCTCACATTTTCTGGAAATGGAAGTCATGGGGTAATGATACTGTTCATGAACATATTGAAGTACGTGATAATGCATCAGTAATCGTAGCAGAACCTGAATTCACTGTTAATAAGACTGCTTCAAGCTCTGTTGTTAATGTCGGTGACATGGTAAGTTACAATGTAACCGTGAATAACACAGGACTTGTAAATCTTACGGGCATTTTTATTCAGGATAAGGATTATTCAAACGGATTGAGATATCTGGACTATTCAGATAAAGATCTGTGGGAGTATGACGGTGTAGACAAATGGACTCTTAAAGGAGTGTTGGCTCCTGGTGAAAGTACAAGTCTTATCCTTACATTCGAAGTGACTAAAGCCGGTTTGCTAATAAACAATGTTATTGCTGGTAACGGCCTTAAAAATGAAACTAAAAGCAGTGAAGCTGACGTAGAAGTTCTTGAAGAAGAAAACGAAACAAATAAGAATTCTACTGGTCCAGATGATCCAAAAGATGATGGTCCTGAGGGGTCAGATTATGGTTCTGATGAATCACAAAATGATGGTTCAGATGATGGTTCAGATGATGGTTCTGATGAAGCAGATAATGTTTCTGGTGAAACACAGGATAAAAATGAAGTTCATGCTGAAACTTCAAAATCAGTGATGAATTCCACTGGTAATCCTTTATTTGTTCTGTTACTTTCTTTAATGACTTTAGGTTTCGTTCCGTTAAGACGTAAAAAATAAACATATGTGATTTAATCACATTTTTTTTCTTTTTTTTAGATTCCAAAATATGAAATCTTAACCTTTCCGTAAAAATTATGAGTATAATCATTCCTATGAACTATAAATTGGTTTTGCCGATATAGAATTTTGGATGAGTTTAAATAGGTTAAGTTTATTTAACTATTCAAATAAATAACTTTACATGGATTTGCCTTTAAACATTGTCATAGGTAATGGGATATCATTATTCGCAGGAATTTTCATCATTTTAAGCATGTGGGTCAATGATGAAAAGCAGGCATATAAATACCAGTTCCTCAATGCTTTTATCCTGATTATTTCTTCAGTTTTCTTTTTTTCATGGACAGGTGTCGTTACCATGGCAGTTGCGGCTTCAAGAAATGCAATGGTATATTTTGACAGGCTTACATTCCCCTGGACCATGTTTTTCATTTCTGTTTCAGTCATTTTTGGCCTTCTGGTAAATACCATGGGTCTTGTTGGAGTTTTGCCAATCATTGCGATAATACAGCTTTCACTGTGCAACTACTATCTAAAGACAATAAAGCCAATTAAGATCAGCTTCATTGTAAACAGTGCCATTTATGTTGTATATTTCCTTGCGATTTGGGACATTTCGTCAGCTTCCATCGAAAGCTTTACCGCTCTTGTCGGATTGGTGTCTCTTGCTCGTTTAATTTCATCCGAGTCCAAGTCAGCCTAATTTGCTGATGAATTCAAGGATTTTTGTTACAGTCTGGTTTTGCTGATTTTCAGGTGTGATGCTTGCCGCATTGTCTCCAGGTTGATTTCCGTAGTATCCGAATTGGGCATGATTTCCGCCGTCAATGACATATTCGGTCATATTGCTCATATGGGGCTTTGCTTCATCATATGATTTTTTGTTCAGATTCCCATCGTTTGATCCATATATGGACATGGCCGGCTTTGTAATGTTTTCGGTAGAATATCCTGCAAGCATTATCAGCCCGTCACCTTTTCCTGAATGGGCCATATAAGATGATGCCACCACACCTCCAAGGGAATGTCCGCACAAGAGGTATCTTGAGTAGTTTGTTGTATCGATAATCTTGTCTGCTTCATTTTCACCCAATAATGCGATATTGAAAGGCATCTCAATCAGATAGCAGTCAACGCCCTTTGATGATAGGCTGCAAAACATAGGAAGATATGAAGTGTATTCTACTTTGGCTCCAGGATAGAATATCACTGCTGTGTCGTTTCCATATCCGTTAATGAATAATCCGTTATCGACTTTGGTGACATTAACGTCATCAGTTCCATTCAAATAGTCTGTTGCGGTTGGCTCGGCATGCAGGTAGTCTGTTAAATAATATGCAGAATAGGCAACTGCCAACGCCACAATCACGACAATTGCGATTTTAATTTTTTTGTTCATGTAGTATATTTTTTCTAAAATAATATTTAAATCAAACTTCCGACAGAATTAGTTTCATGAAAAGACTTGCGATTTTTGATTTTGACGGAACCCTGTTCGATTCGATTCATGATGTCCTAATCTGCTTTAATAAGGCGCTGGCGATTCATGATTTTCCGCCATTGACCCGTGATGAGCTCATTCCTTGTCTGGGAGGAAACATTGATGAGATAGTTGCGCTCGTTTTAAAGGACAACAACACCCCTCAGAATGTTGAAGAGGTTAAAAGGACATATCTTGATTTGTACTATTCATCTGATAAGGAGTTGACAGTTCCCTTTCCAAAAGCCCATGATTTGTTGAGGAAACTGCAGGATGATGGCGTGATATTGGCCATCAATTCAAATAGGCTGTCAGATTCCCTGGAGCATTTTGTCAGCAGATTCTTCAGCGACATTGATTTTATCCTGGTTGAAGGGCATAATCTCATTGACCCTTCAAAGCCTCATCCGTGCGGTGTTCAAAAAATCATAAAAAAGGCGAAAGTTCTGCCTGAAGATGCCATATACATTGGTGATTCAAAGACAGACATTGCAACTGCAGAAAATGCGGGAATCGATTGTGTGATTGTCAAATGGGGTTACGGCAGTGAAAACGACTGGCAAAACGATTATATCCTTGAATCTGTTGATGACATGTGTGAGATACCAAAGTATTTTTAGTCCAAAATTCAACTATTAATTATGTTATTCGTTAATTATCCTAAATGTTCAACTTGCAGAAAGGCCAAAAAATGGCTGGACGAACAGAATATTGAATATGACTCAAGGCATATCGTAGAGGACAATCCTACTGCTGATGAATTGCGCAAATGGTGGGAAATATCCGATTTGCCTCTCAAAAGATTCTTCAACACCAGTGGCATGAAATATCGCGAGCTTAAACTGAAAGACAAATTGCCTGACATGTCTGAAGATGAGCAGCTGGATCTTCTGGCCACTGATGGCATGCTTGTAAAAAGGCCGGTTTTGGTTGGTGATGATGTTGTTCTGGTCGGCTTTAAGGTAAAAGAATGGGAAGAGAAATTATTGTAAAATTATTTTTTTCAAATTGAAAGTAAAACTTTTTTTATTGAGTTTTTTGCAGTTCTCATTAAAAACTGTTGTAATTTAATTTTTGGAATGATTGTCGTATTGACCTTTGCAGAATGAGTACCAAAGTTTGCAGAGGCATGAGTGGTGCTGAATCAACAGATTTGATAAGTAAATTTGTGCAAGAGGGATAGACTCCGAGGTTGTAGCTCAAATATATGAAGTTTGGATTTTTGTCTCGGAATTGTTATATACATATGATTGACACAATATTAATTATATTTAAAACAATATAGGTAGGATTTGAGAGTATGGAAAATAAGAATATAATTATAATATTGCTTGTAATAATTGTTATTCTTGCAGCTGCAATCGGATTTATGCTGTTTAATCAGCCTACTGTTGCTAAAGAACCAACAAAAATTAAGATTACAAGTGATAAGGAGCAATATGAAGGCGGTAAATTGTCAATTGAATTGACTGATTTGAACAAGACTCCATTGTCAAAGGAAATTGTCAATATCACAATCACCAACAAAAAGGGCAAGGTGGTTGTTGATGATGTTGTTAAAACAAATTCCAAGGGCAAGGCAAAGCTTGATTTGGATTTGAAAAAGGGAAAATACAAAGTTAATGTTTCTTATGGTGGAAATGAAAACTACACTGGAAACAATACAACACAGAAATTAACTATTAAAGAAGAGGAAGTTGTTGAAGCTGCAGTTGAAAATGTAAACTCACAAGATTCGGTAAGCCAAGCGGATGGTAATGGTATGCCTGAAGAAACAAGAAAAATATATGCAGCAAGGCAAAAAGCCGCAGATGATGGAATCCCTATGTATGAATACATACATTCTCCAGAATTAGTAGAAAAATATCAGGCAATGGTATAGAAAGAATACAGGTAATTTAATAAATTATATTAATGGACCTTTTTTATTCTTTCTTTGAAGAAATGAATCAGTTAATATGTTTTCAATAATTCAGGGATGTCTTTGATTACCCTTTCAAATCTGACTCCATATGTGTGGGTTGGATCGCCGATTGTTTCTTCTATTGCCTTTTTGGTGAGTTCTCCGGCAATCTTTGCCGCTGATGTAGGGCTTTTGCCGACCATGGTTGAGCCTACAAATGATGATGCAAAGACGTCCCCTGTTCCGTGGGATACGTAATCGACTCTGTCGTTGTATACCATTTCTATTGAGGATTCGCTTTTGTCCAGGACAATCATTCCCATCTTGTTTTCCTTGTGAGTATCTCCTTTCAGGATAACGTATTTTTTTGTAAACTCGGCAAGCTCGTTTGCCATTTCCACCATTTCCTCATTTGTGAATTCTTCCTTCCATGGTTTATGCAGGATATAGCATGCTTCTGTTGTGTTTGGAAGGATAAAATCACCTAATTTACACAGCTCACCCATCCTGTCAGCAAATTCCTGGTCAAATCCGTTGTAGAATTCACCCTGGTCTGCCATTGCAGGGTCAACAAATACGAGTCCATCGGGTTTCAGTCTAGAGTCAATTATGTCTTTGATGTAATCTAGTTGTTCTATTGAAGCTATGAATCCGGTATATATCGCATCGAAATAGATTCCTTCCTTTTCCCAGTGCTTTTGGATGGCCGGAAGATCTTCTGTCAAATCCCTCACAGTAAAGTCTGTAAATCCTGATGTGTGTGTGGATAAAACAGCGGAAGGCAATATTGCAGTCTCTATTCCAAATGCAGAAATTACAGGCAGTGCAACGGTTATTGAGCACTGTCCATAACAGGATATATCCTGGATTGTTAATATTTTTGTTGTGTCATTCATTCTTTCAACTCTAAATAATATAAGTTAATTTGTATATTGCTTAGAAAAATATTTATATATTGGTATTATACAGTTCTTGAATTCAAATTAACCATATAACAGTTGTTATTACATGCTTATAAATGTTTTCATACTTTGTAAAAAAAGAATAGAGATGGGTTAGAATTTTTTGATTCAACATTTGTAAAGGGAATTAACTGTTTCGGCTGATATCGCAATGACTTGTCAAAAAACTCTCCCAAAATCCCATGGTCATTGAATATGTATGCGTGTTATATTTAGAGGAAAATGGGCGACCATGTTCATTTGCAATCTTTTGAATTCACCATCTCTCGAAAGTGCATTACTGCGCTTTCACTCAATAGTAGGTCAATGCTATTTAAAAAGTTTTGGTAACCGATTGGTCACCATAACCGAAAACTTTATATACTTCAAAAACAAGTCAATATAGCCGACTGATTTTTTTGGAGGTACTATCATGAACATCACTAAACATGTAACATCTTGTCCTATAGAATTGGTTGTAAAATTGATTAACAAAAAATGGGTAATTCAGATAATGAGAGATTTATTTTTCGGTAAATCCCGTTTTCATGAATTCAAGGAAGACAAACCTGATCTTTCAAACAAGGTCTTGAGCCACTGCTTGAAAGACATGGAAAACAACGGTCTGATTCAAAAGATTGTCGACAAGTGCGACAAGAAGAACGTCAAATACATTTTGACAGAAAAGGGCAAATCACTCAACAAGGTGATATATGAAATTGCCATGGTGACCGTTGACAGCGAAAACTACTCTGACATAATCAGGGATGGCCTTAAGACAAGTTTCAAGGAAAACCTGTTGTAGGCTGAAAAATTAATATTTGGGTTTCGGTGTGGACCCTAAAAAACTACTTTTTTTCATTAACTTTAATATACAAAAGAAACTTAATTATTATTGAATAAAATATTTTAGGGGACAAAATATTGTTAGATATAAAATTGTTCAGAGAAAATCCGGAAATAATCCTGGACTCTGAAAAGAAGAGATTCAGAGACACTGAAAATGTGGAAAAGGTAATAGAATATGACACCTTATGGAGAGAAGGTGAGAAAAAACTCAATTCCTTAAGGGCTGAGAAAAACAAATTATCCAAATCATTCAAGAAAGCTAAAGAGGAAGGCAATCTGGAAGAGGTTATTGCCAGATCCAAGGAAGTGGCAGCTGAAATTAAAGAGTTAACAGCCAAAAATGCGGATTACCTCAAGCTAAGAGACGATTACAGATACAAGGTAGGAAACGTCATTGACGAGGACGTTCCGATTTCAGACACTGAAGATGACAATGTGGTTGTGAGAACCTACGGAGAAAAGCCTGAATTTGATTTTGAAGCGCTCAACCATGTTGATTTGATTGAATCAATTGACGGTGCAGATTTGGAGACTGCAGCTGAAATCGCTGGAGCAAGGTTCTACTATCTGAAAAGAGATATTCTACACTTGAACCTCGCATTGATTCAGTTTGCACTCAATGAACTTGAAAATGAAGGTTACATTCCGATGCAGACACCATTCTTTGTAAAAGGGGAAGTTGCAGCCGAAACTTCCGAGCTCGGCGAGTTTGAAGAGACCTTATACAAGGTGGAAAACGAAGACATGTACCTTATTGCAACCGCTGAGCAGACCCTTGCGGCATTTCACCGTGATGAAATCATAAATCCCGATGAGTTGCCGTTGAGATACTGTGCTCTTTCAACCTGCTTCAGAAAGGAAGCGGGCTCACACGGTAAGGATACCTTGGGAATTTTCAGGGTCCACCAGTTTGAAAAAATCGAGCAGTTCATCTTCTCAGAACCTGAAGACTCCAAAAACCAGCATGAGAAGCTGATGGAAGTGACTGAAGGAATCTATCAGAAACTGGGTCTTCCATACCAGGTCATAGCTATCGTGTCCTCTGCATTGAACGACAATGCGGCTATCAAATACGACCTTGAGGCATGGTTCCCTGGATCTGAAACCTACCGTGAACTGGTTTCATGTACAAACTGTAAGGATTATCAGGCACGTAAGACCAAGACCCGTGTTGGAAGGGCAGGTTCCGGTGATGCGCAGATACTGCACACCCTAAACAGTACTGCAATCGCAACCGAAAGGACAATGTGCTGTATCCTGGAAAACTATCAGCAGGCTGACGGCAGCGTTAAAGTTCCTGAAGTGTTGGTCCCTTACATGAACGGAAAGACTGTTATTGAAGCTAAAAAATAACTTATTTTAATTTAAGTGTGTTTTTACACACTTCAACTATTTTTTAAATGAAATGTAAATAATACATTACTTCCAATTTTCTTTTCAAAATACTTTTAAACAACCCCCAATAAACTATTACTCATGAAGAGTAGTATCGCCAATTATCTAAATGGAAAATTTGACCCTATTGTCTTAATCAAAACCAATGAAAAGCCCGATGATATCAAAGGTCCGAAGGAAGGCCGTGGAGGCTGTGTAATGTCTTTTGTTGCACAGTGCATTGCTAAAAGGAAAGCTTTTGTTTTCGGCCGTGAAAATGGAACCTGCGGTGGAATATGGCCGGGCTTTGGATGGGGAGACGGTTTTGCCACTGAAGATGCTAAGGAGTTTCAGGCAACATTCCTTTCAAAAGGTGCCGATTCAGCTAAAAACAGGGAAGAATATCTTAAAAAACTTGAATCAAGGCCTAAGAATGTAAGGGAAATGTTTGCTGAAGGTGAAAGAATCTATGAGGATTTTGAAACCGCATATGGGCATATCTCATCAAGACCGATTTATGACAGCGAGGATTATGTTGTCTTCAAGCCTTTGGAGGAGCTTGAGGAAGGCGAAATCCCTGATTCAGTGATATTCACAGTCAATGCATTTGAACTGATGCTATTGCTGCAGCTTGACGGATCCCACAGGGTTGAAAGCAATTACGTTTGTGTGCCCCAATCATCCGCATGTCAGCTGATTGGATGTTTCACTTTTGAACAGGACGAAAGCGAGGATCCTCATTTGCTTTTGGGTCCGGTTGACCTTGCCGCACGTAACCACATGAAGCATTTCATTCCTAATGATTACGTGACACTTTCAATGCCATGGAAGCTGTTCATGAAACTTGAAGAGCTAAGTGAGGATAGCCTTTTCCAATCACATTTATTTAATGATTTTGACAAATAGTTATATTGATTATTATGAAAACAGTAGTTATTAATGCAAGTCCGAGAAGAAGATGGAACACCGCACAGGTAATGAAGGAGGCTGCAAAAGGTGCCGAATCAGCCGGTGCGGAAGTGGAATATGTTGATTTATACAAGCTTGATTTACATGGATGCATGAGCTGTCTTGTCTGCAAAAAGGCTGAAAAAGACAGATGCAAATGTTACTGGAAGGATGAGCTGTCCCCATTGATTGAAAGGATTTTGGATGCTGACACATTGCTGATCGGTTCTCCGATTTACTTCAACGAGCCTACCAGCCACTACCGTGCCCTGATGGAAAGGCTGATATTCTGTATTCTTTCATATGACGGTTTCGGTTCCTATTTCGAAGGCAAGATCAATGTTGGGCTCTTCTTTACAATGAACGCTCCTGAAGACTATTATGAAACAATGATGGAGGAATACCTGGAAAACTCATCACAGGTCTTTGGAATGCTTAACGGTGAAGTCAAGATTTATCCTGTATTCAATACACTGCAGGTCAACGACTATTCAAAATATGCAATGGGAGCATTTGACGAGGAAGACAAGAAAATGAATCATGAAAAGCAGTTCCCGGTTGATTTGAAAAAGGCATTTGAGATTGGAGCTGAGCTTTCAAAATGAAAACAATAGTAATCAATGCAAGTCCCAGAAAGACATGGAACACAGCCGAAATCATGCAGGCCGCCCAAAAGGGTGCCGAATCAACAGGTGCTGAAACGGAATATTTCAACCTGTATGATTTGGTCTTTAAGGGCTGCAGAAGCTGTCTTGCCTGCAAGCTCAAGACCAATACCAAAGGCAAGTGCTACTGGAATGACGACCTTACAGATGTCATAAATAAGATTTTCGATGCTGACTGCCTTTTGATTGGCTCACCGATTTACTTCGGACAGCCTACAAGCGAGTTTCGGGCATTGGTTGAAAGACTGATTTTTTGCATCATGTCTTATGACGACGGCACAAGCTATTTTACGGGCAAGGTCAATGTGGGGATATTCTACACCATGAATGCCCCTAAGGAGTTCTATGAGCAGTCCATGAAGGACAGCCTCTCCCCGACTGAGTATCTGTTCTCATTCTTGAATGGGGAGATTGTAACCTATCCTGTATGCGATACAATTCAAATCAGCGATTACTCTAAATTCAACATGGCAGGATTTTCCCAGGAGGCCAAGGAAAAGCAGTGGATTCTACAGTTTCCTAATGATTTGGAAAAGGCATTTGAAATCGGTGCGGAGTTGAGCAAATGAAGACTGTTGTGATAAATGCTGGTCCCAAAAGAAGGGATATCAATGCGCAGCTGGCGAAATCTGCAGCTGAAGGTGCAAAGTCAGTCGGTTCACAAGTTGAATATGTCGATTTATATAAGATTGATTTATCCGGCTGTCGTGCCTGTCTTATATGCAAAAATGATGAGGATGTCTGCAAATGCTTTTGGAGGGATGAACTGTCTCCATTGATTGAAAGGATTTTCGATGCTGATTCACTGTTGATTGCAGCTCCGATATTTTTCTCACAGCCTACAAGCCATTACATGGCCCTGCTTGAAAGATTGATTTTTAGTCTGATTTCATACAAGGCAGGAAACAAGTTCAAGGGTAAGGTCAATGTGGGGCTTTTCTATACTGTCACATCTCCGATGGATTATTTCGAAAAGTCTGTAAGGCCTCATCTTAAGCAGTCTGAGGATTTGCTTGGTCTGCTCAATGGAGAAGTTGTCATTGAATCATTTTCAAATATATCCAAGAATCTGAAGTCAGATTTATCTGATGATGAGCTTAATTCAAAAGAGGATCAGTTATCTCTGGATTTGGAAAGGGTTTTTGAAATTGCTGCTGATTTAAGCGGCTAATTTTTTTTAAAATTTTTGCGTATACATTTTTAAAAAATGAATACAAACATTTATATACTATGTTGCCACAATATTTAATTGTATACAAAAATCAAATTTGTAATACAATAAATAGAGTGATAAAATGTCAAACCAAAAAAGAACTAGAAAATTTGTATTCGGAAATGAAAGATTCGGAGGTTCATATACTCCGGGGGAGTTTGAATTCACTTTCCCTGAAGATATGACCCGTGAAGACTTTGAAAAAATATTCACTCAAAAAATGGAATCCTTACACAAAAGAGGAAACGAATTTGCAGAGGAAATATTTGATCAAAAATCCAAAAGAGAAAACCTGAAACCACTAAGCATACGCGTAAAACCTCATACCAAGGAATTTTTCAAAAATCATTCCATTCTCTCTCCAAGAGACGTATTGGAAATGTATGAAGAATTCAACAACGGTTCCGAGGCATTTATCAACTCATTGATTGAGGAGGAAAAGGAGCTTGAAAAGGAACTGGCGGAAATTCAGGAAAAGCTTCACAATGCAAAGCTCTTCAGAGAAAAGCTGGTTGATATCGAGCCTGAAAATGATATTTTAACCGATGAAGGAAAATTGGCCAAACTGCAGAACCAGTATGAAAACACTGAAGTCAAGACAATCGGAAATGAGACTCCAGTTGAAAAGGCCAAAAGCGATATAATCAAGGATATTCAAATCTACAATACTCAGGATGTGTGTGTTTACGGGAATGAGTATCTAATCATTACTGTCTATACCAACGCCCAACCTATCGCATACTACTTCAAAAACGAGTATTCAGATGATGACATCTCCGAAATAATCGCCCATGTCGAAGAGTACTGTGGTGAAAACGATATCGGATTCAGATCAATCGAAAAGTCAGAGATATAATTTTTTAAAGTCAAAGTGTGAATTTCCACACTTCAACTATTTTTTTTGTTTTAAATGGTGAGGGTTTAGGTTAATTTGTTCCTAGTCAGAAAAGAGCAATGCTATACCTTCAATGACTAATATGATTCCTATAATTATTGCAATATAGATTGGTTGTGCCCATGCAAATGCCGCAAGTGCAATTGAGATGATTCCCATGACAAAAATCAATATTGATGAAAACATGGAAAATCCACTTATTCTTGATAAAAATCCTATTATACCGAGTATAATCAGTATAAATCCGATAAGGTAGAATTGGATGCTTACAAGGAATGATAATGCATCAATATAGAATACGAATAGGAATCCGAGAATAATTACAATAATTCCAATAACAATTAATGGGAATGCATACATGTTGTTTGCATATTTTTTCATATCCCATCCGGTGTATACGGCTGAAATACCGAAAAACAGCAAACTCAATCCGATGATTATTGAAATCACCGCTTCTGAAATCATAGGGAAGATTATGAAAATCAAACCGAGAATTATGGACAATAGTCCCATGTTTTTATTGCTCTCCATTAGCGTCACCTCCATTTAACTTATATATGTTTAAAATACTATTTATTAGTATGGTATAATTTGAACAGGTAATCAATACTAGAAGAAGCATCCGTCAATATCAGGACAGGGATGTGAGCGATGAGGATATTATGAAAATCCTGAAGGCAGGAATGCAGGCCCCAGGTTCAAGGCTTGGGGCCGAACCATGGGAGTTTGTTGTTGTAAAAGACAAGGAAACTCTTGCAAAGCTCGGTGAAATTAAGCCCAGGGTTACAAATGCTCCCGTTGCAATCGTTCTTGTTGCCAATATTGAAAGGGCATTCTACAAGATGGTTTGGCAGCAGGATATGGGTGCAGCCTGTGAAAACATGCTGCTTGAAGCGGTAAACCTTGGACTGGGAGGGCTATGGAATGGAGTTGCTCCTGAAGAGGAACGCATGGAGGCAATCGGTAAAATAATTGGAATTGATGACATCACCGATTTGAAGCCTTACTCAATTGTCACTATAGGTTATCCTGCCGAGGGCTGGGAAAACAAATTCATGGACAAGTTTGACGAGGAAAGAATACACTATGAAAGATATTAGATATGACTTTGAAAGCGTGATTGACAGGACAGGCACCAATTCCCTCAAATGGGAACTTTTCGATGATGATTTGCCGATGTGGGTTGCCGATATGGACTTCAAGGTGGCTCCTGCCATCGAAAAGGCCATAATGAAAAGGGCAGAGCATCCTGTATACGGATATACTATCGTTCCCGATGAGCTGTTTGAAGCATACATCCGCTGGTGGAAGAGAAGATACGGCCTTGACATGTCAAGGCAGGACATGGCATACTCAATTGGAGTGATGCCGTCAATATCATCAATGATCAGGTGCCTTACAGATGTCGGCGATGAGATACTTATTCAGTCCCCTGTCTATCATGTATTCTATTATGTTATTGAGGACAATGAACGGAAGGTCCTTGAAAACGAACTGGTTTACGAACACGGAGAATATAAAATAGATTTTGATGATCTGGAGGAGAAACTCTCAAGGGTGGGAATGATGATACTCTGCAATCCCCACAATCCAATCGGAAAAATATGGTCCAGGGAGGAACTGGACAGGATTGCCGATTTGTGCTTAAAGCATGATGTCATTCTGATTTCTGATGAGATACACTGCGATTTGACAGATCCTGGAGTTAAGTACAATCCATTCAAGTCATGTGATAATGTCATAAGATGTCTGTCACCTTCAAAATCATTCAACATTGCAGGATTTCAAAGCTCTGTGGTTCAAAGCAAGAACGGCGAACTCTTGGAAATGATTAAAAAGCAGATGCATGTTGACAATTCAGATTCATGCAACGTATTTGCAACAGCTGCAGTGATTGCCGCTTACAATGAGTCTGAAGACTGGCTGGAAGAGTTAAGGGAAGTCCTGTATGAAAATAAGCAAATAGTCAAGGAATTCCTGGCCAATGAATTGCCTGTTGTCAAGCTTGTCGATTGTGATGCAACTTATCTCCTGTGGCTTGACTGTTCGGCGTTGAATACTCCTTCAAAGGTATTGTCCGAATTCTTAAGGCAGAATCAGGGTTTGTTTCTCTCTGCCGGAATCGATTTTGGACAAAACGGCGACAGCTTTTTAAGGATGAACATAGCATGCCCTCCGAAACTCTTGAATGA
>NZ_ONER01000023.1 GCF_900316895.1 uncultured Methanobrevibacter sp.
TTGTCCAACATATAACCATCAGAATAAATTTAATTCCTATAATATTATTTTAAAAAAAGCAGTATTAAATTTATCCTAATTTTGCATCAGAAT
The DNA here is from genome assembly GCF_900316895.1 of uncultured Methanobrevibacter sp. GTDB lineage: Archaea > Methanobacteriota > Methanobacteria > Methanobacteriales > Methanobacteriaceae > Methanocatella. The sequence continues at coordinate 94 of NZ_ONER01000023.1, forward strand.
TATTCAGCCAATGTTAAAAAATCATAAATGATTTTCGCCGCAACAACTGCAGTGCTGTCTCCTAGCCTGTCAGCAGCAGTTTCGACAACATCAAATCCTACAACATTCTTATGGGCCAAAGTTTCGATGATTGCCTCGATTTCAGAAATGAACAGTCCTCCAGGAGTAGGATTGCCAACGTTCGGAGCAATAGCCGGGTCGATAACATCCATATCTATTGAGATGTAAATAGGTCCGTCAATATTTATCAGGAAATACTCGATGGCATCCATATGCTTGTGGACATCCTTATTCTTGAATGTTTGGATATTATAGGTTGATTTTACAAATTCATTTTCATCAGCCGAAGAGGATCTGATTCCTATTTGAACCAAATCAACTCCCATTTCATGAGCCCTTCTCATTACAGTCGCATGGGAATACTTTTCACCGATAAACTCAAAGGCCAAATCCCTGTGGGCATCCAGGTGTACCACTGTCAGTTTTCCAAATCTTTTAATCAGTGCTTTGATGGCTCCGATGGATGCGGAATGCTCACCGCCTATAATTATCGGCCTGATGTTCAAGTCCAAAATTTCATTGACTGTGTCCTCAACTATCCTGCAAGTTTCCTCACAGTTGCCGGGAACAACGTTTACATCCCCGAAATCATGAAAACGAGTTGTTAAATCTTTATTAAAAACAGTATTATATTTTTCAAAACCAAATGAAGCTTCACGAACAACAATTGGTCCTAAACGTGAACCGGAGTGATAAGAAGTAGTGCTGTCAAATGGAACTCCGATAATTCCAAATGAATTTTCAGTTATTTCATCATTTTCACAAGAAAATGCAAATTTCCATGGTTCATAGGTATTTAAAAGCATAATTAATCTAAAAAAAAGGAAAAATAAAAAAAGAGAACTTATGATCCTCTAGTTCTCATAATTTTCATATTTCCCATAGCAACAATGTATTCTACTTCAATACCTTCAACGATTGCATCTTTTAAGTCTTCAGGCATTGGTAAGTCAATGGTATCATAGTTTTCCATATCCATGATTTGTACGTTGTCGCCTTGGATAGAGATTACTTGTCCTAATCTTTTGTCGATAATAGGAATATCAACTTTGTTATCTACAGGTTTTACAAGACTTCTTTTTTGATTATCGAAAACACCTACTGCTTCAATTCTTGCTTTTGCAGCTCCGTGTTTACCAGGAGATGAAGTGGTGTAACTAATGATTTTACAAGCTTCTCCTCCTAAAACAATGTATTTTCCAACTTTTAATGTTTTAATTTCTACAACTTTTGTTGACATTAATTTTCCTCCATTTTTTTAAAAACCGGTTTTTAATCTTATAATAAGGAATATTATTAGATTAATATAAATTATCTTTTCCATTTTATATAAAGTATTCGTTTAAAGATATCAAAAAAAAATATATTTCAAAAATATCAAATAAATTAAAAATTTTAAATTATTTAAATACATTAAACAACATATTAAAACTTGTGATAAAATGAAAATAGCAATAGTTTCTGGAAAAGATGAAGGGCCAACAAAATTAAATGCCTTTGATAATGCACTAAGCAATGCGGGAATTGGAGATGTAAACCTGATAAAGGTATCCAGCATGCTTGCAGGCAATGCTGAAATCCAAAAGTTGCCTAAACTAAAAGCGGGAGCAATGGTGAACTGTGTCTTATCAGAAGTCACTTCAGACAATCCGGGAGATGAAATTATTGCTGTTATTGCGGTAGCTATCGGAGAGGAATTGGGCTGTGTAGTTGAGACAACCGGAATCAACAAGAACAGCGAGGAAATAATTGATGAAGCTAAAGAAATGGTAAAATACATGATGGATAAGCGTGAAGTTGAAATAAAAGACTTGATAATCGAATATTCAACTACAAAAGTTGAAAACATTGCATCATGCATATCCTCAGTAGTTTATTTGAATGACGACATCGTGGAGGAATGAAAACATGGATGACAAAACCAGGAAAATCGCCAGAAGATTAGCAAACAAAATGATTAAGGAAGTCGGACCTGCAGTAAGGGAATACGCCGGAACAGAACTTGCAGGTGCAGAAGTGAAGACTGGTGCTGACGGAACCCCCACATCTTTCATAGACCAGATAGCAGAAGAAAAAATTGTTACCATCTTGAAAAATGCAGATGTCTACTCATACCTAGTCAGTGAAGAAATTGGAGAAGTCAAATTAGGAAAAGGAAAGAATAGAAAAGTTAACTTAATCCAAGAGCTAAAACGTACTGATTTGGATGAAGAGGAAACTCCAAAATTCATTTTTTTAATTGATCCAGTTGACGGAACAACCAATGCAACAAAAGAAATCCCTGCATATGCCATTTCCATTGCAGTTGCTGAAGTGAATCAGGGACGCGCTGCAACAATTAATGACGTCGAACTAGGATTTTTATACAATTTGGCAAACGGTAACTTTTTTGAAGCCGAAAAAGGCAAAGGATGTAGGCTGAACAATGAAAAAGTCGAACCGAGCAAAGTCATAAAAATCAATCAGATGACACTTGGAGGTTTCACAAAATCTGGAACTTCAGAAGCTTCAAAGCTTGTTGACAGTGCACGTCGTATGAGGGTTTTAGGAAGCGTAGCTTTAGAGCTTTCCTATGTTGCAAGCGGAAAATATGATGCATTTCTTGATTTGAGAGGAAGTAGGATTATTGATATTGCAGCCGGAAAACTGATAGTTGAGGAAGCCGGAGGAATCATAACCGACAAATACGGTCAAAAACTCAATAACGTATTGAGCATTTATGAAAAGGCAATCGTTGTTGCTGCAAACAATGAAATAATGCACAAGCAAATGATTGACATACTGAATGATAATCAAGCGGACATAATCGGCAAAATCGGAATCATATCAAGAATCGATCAGACCCCACCAATCGTATTTGCCGCAAAAATAATTGATTACCTGCTTACAAATGGTCGTGAAGTAATTATAGAAAATCAACTGGTGCATGAACTGGTTAAATTAAAGGAAAATCCTGACTTGAATAAAATAATTCTGGAAAGCAAAGAGAAATATCCTGAAATCGCACCGATGCTGGATGACATCAACTTCAACATTGACTACGAAAAGATATCAATGAACCTATATGATTTTGACTGTGACATGGCCCTGATTTTGGGAGGTGACGGAACACTTCTAAGGGCACACAATAAAATGCAAAATAACATTCCATTATTTGGAATCAACATGGGTACAGTTGGATTCTTAACAGAAATCGAAGTCAAACATACCTTTGAAGCATTGGAAGAAATCATGAAGGGAGAATACTATAAAGAAAAAAGAACACGACTTATTGTATCCCACGAAAATCACAACTTCAAGGCCATGAACGAAGTTGTGGTGATGACAGACAAGCCTGCAAAAATGCTCCATTTCCAGATATTGGTCGATGGAGAAATCATTGAAGAGGTGAGAGCCGACGGACTAATCATTTCAACACCAAGCGGTTCAACAGCATATTCAATGTCTGCCGGAGGACCTATTGTGGATCCGAAAGTTGCAGGATTCATCATAAATCCTATTTGCCCATACAAACTGGGAGCCAGACCGTTTGTCGTGTCCGACAACAGTGAAATCACTGTCAAATTACTTAAAAAAGGTAAAAATGCAGTATTCGTTATGGACGGCCAAATCAATGAAGAGGCAAAATATGAGGAAGAAATCAAATTTAAGAAATCCCCTAAAGATGCTCTTTTCATTAGAACTTCAACCAAATACTTCTATGAAAAAGTTAAAGATAAATTAAACGAAGGCGGAATCAAAAAATCCTCCTAGGTGCGACAATGAACAATCTGGTAATTGATTTGACACATGGCGGAGTAAAAATAGCCATCAGTTTAGCCAAAAAGGATAAAAATGTTCTTGCTTATGATTTGTACAATACGCTGAAAGGCATCGATGCCAAAATGCTTGAGGTATATGGCGTTGAATTAATCCAGCTGGAAGAATTGAGTGATTTTAAAGGAGATATGAATATAATCTATCCCATACACATGCCTTTAAGCTTTGATGAAATAGAATCATTCAATCCGAACCTTAACTACACTTTCCAAAGCCATCATGAAATCATTTGTGAAATCCTTAAGGACTGGGGAGAGGATATCCCAAAAGTTGAAATAACCGGAGTTAAGGGAAAAACAACTTCCGCTTTTATGCTTAAGGAAATCCTTATTGACGAAAACCCATTGATATTGTCCAGCCTTGGAGCGCTGCTATATGAAAATAAAAAGGAGATTATCCTAAAAAAAGATATTTCAATTGCCCCTGCAAACATCAAAGAAACAATTGATTTGGCATATAAAATAGCCAATCCCATCTGCAAAATAGCCGAGGGCACAGTTGTGAGTGAAAACCTGAGAAAATACAACTCCGCAATCTTTGAATCATCTTTGGGAGTGAGCGGAATTGGAGATGTCGGGCTTTTATTGAACATCGTTGAAAATTATCCTATTGCAAAGGGCAGAAGCACTGCCAGTGAGGCCAAAAAGCAGGTATTCCGATGCAGATGCGTATGCATTCAAAAGGAGGCTCTGGACAAATACTATCACGAGGTCAAACATGAAAAGACCAATTCATTTTCCCTGACTGACGATAAGGCAAACCTGTTCGTTAGCGATGTCGAATACGGCCTTGACCAGACTGTCCTGGAAATCACATATAATGAGGTAAAAACAATAAATGACAATGTCATTTCCGGTGAAATGCAAGTGAAAACATTTGCTCCGGGACCACACCACGTAAGCAATGTTTTGGGAGTGGTATTGACCTGCCTCAGCCTAGAAATCGATTCGGAAAAAATAATGGAAGGCCTTAAAAATTACAAGGGCATACCGGGCAGAACCACAAAAAGAACAATCGTAAATTCCACCATTATTGAAGAGATCAATCCTGGATTGAATACTGAGGCCATAAAGGAATCCGTCAACATGATTCAGGACCTGAAGGATTATTATATCTCAATTGGAGGAGACTACGGAATTACCTGTGAAGAGATTGATGAAGAAAAACTGTCTGATTTTTTAAACACACTAAACACCGATATAATTCTGACCGGTGAATTGGGATTGTCAATTGAGCCAAAATTAACTAAAAAAACTCAATACTTCAAAGACTATTGCGACGTTTATGATTTAGCTATAAAAAATAATAAAAACCTTCTTTTCATTTATAGGTCAGATTACCGCAAACTTTCACAAAGATAAATTTTTCAAAAAATTGAAACATTTAATATAGATTAATTCTAAAAATTAATAATGTAACAAAATCTTATAAGGTTGTACTTATAAAAGAAAACATTCAAATGGAGATAATTAATGATTGTAGGAACACGCGGTAGTCAATTGGCTTTAGCACAAACAAATCAAGTATGTGCCGATTTATCTAAAATAACCGGAGAATCTATTGATGTTGAAATTATTAAAACAAAAGGAGATAAAATTACTACCTCCCAATTATACAACATGGATTCAAAGGGACTCTTTACCAAGGAATTAGATATTGCCCTTCTGGAGGAAGAAGTCGATTTTACCGTGCACAGCTTCAAAGATTTACCAACCGAACTAGATGAGGATTTGGAAATCGTAGCGGTTCCAAAACGTGAATCTCCAAATGAAGTGCTGATCTCTAAAAAAGACTGGAATGACTTGGGTCCCGGTTCAAAACTTGGAACAAGCAGTCTTAGAAGAGAAGCCTTTTGTAATCATTATAATAAAGAATTTGAACTCAAACCTATCAGGGGAAATATTGAAACCAGAATTCAAAAAGCTCTGGAAAGCGACCTGGATGCCACCATAATGGCACAGGCAGGTTTAAAGAGGTTAAATCTAACCCAATACATCAAAAATGTATTTCCACTAGATTATATTACTCCACCTGCAGGTCAGGGCGCATTGGCAATAATTACCCGTAAGGATAGTGAAATAAAAGAGAAAATATCCAAATTGAATGATTACATTTCAATGCAAGAAGTATTTGCAGAAAAGAAAGTGCTGGAAGAACTTGGCGTCGGCTGCCAATGGCCAATCGGTTCAATAGCACAAATGAATAACGATAAATTTAATATTTACTCAATATTATTGACTAAAGAAGGAGAAATCCTTAAAGAGCAAAGTGAAAAAGGATCCATCAAGGATGCAGTTGAACTTGGCAGACGCATCGGAAAAATTTTCACAGATTATGTTTAAACGGAGGAATTAAATTGAAAACTATTAACGTAGGAGTTGTCGGAGTAGGAGCGATGGGTGAAAACCATGTTCGTGTCTACCACAAAATGGAAGAAGCAAATTTACTCGCTGTAAGCGATGTGAGCGAAAGAGCACTTAAAAAAATTGAAAAGAAATATGGTGCCAAAGGTTTTACAGACTATAGTGAACTATTAGAAAATCCTGAGATTGAAGCTGTAAGCGTATGTGTGCCAACCACATTCCACCATGCAGTGGTAATGGAAGCTATCAAGAATGGAAAACATGTTCTTGTAGAAAAACCTATTGCATTTACAGTTGAAGAGGCCGAAGAAATGATTGCAGCAGCTAAGGAAGCTGGAGTACTGCTTGCAACAGGACATGTTGAAAGATTCAACCCTGCTGTTCAAAAAGCTAAGGAACTTATTGACGATGGAGTCATTGGTGATGTCGTATCTGCATTTGCAAAAAGAGTAGGACCACTTCCACCAAGAATCAAGGACGTTGGTGTTTCAATAGATTTAGCTATTCACGATTTAGACATTATGAATTATTTATTTGAAGAGGAAGTTACCCAGGTTTACGGTTCAATGAACTGCAGTTTTGACGACAGCGAATTTGAAGACCATGCAGAGATAATGGTTAACTTTGACAACGAATCAACTGGAATCATTGAAGTGAACTGGCTTACACCATATAAGCGTAGAGAGTTAGAGCTTACAGGTACCGCAGGAATCATATCTGTAGACTACATCAAACAAAGTATTGAAGTATATGGTAAATTTGCGCAAGACATTCAAATCAAGCATGAAGAACCTCTCAAAAGCGAATTAAATTCATTCTTAAAAGCAGTGATGAACAATGAAGAGCCAGAAATCACTGGTGAAGATGGACTCAAAGCTCTTAAAATGGTTATTGCTGCGAACAGATCCTCCAAAGAACATAAACCAATTAGTTTTGAACAACTCGAATAGGTGATAATGTGAAAGAAAAATTAATTCAAAAAGCTCAAGAACTAAGGCAACACGGATTTACAACCGGTGAGATAGCTGATGAACTTAATGTTAGTATGGATACCGCCAGATGGTTAACTCTCCAAAAAACAGAAGAGGTAAAAGCTGAAGCACCAGTTGACTTTGCTATCAATTGGAAAAGCATTGGTGGAAATTCCACCCGTTTAAGTTACGTTTCAGGCGCTTTAAGTGATATGGCATTATCACATGGAGATGTTGACACAGTTGTCGGTATTGCAGTCAGCGGAATTCCATTTGCGACCGTAATGGCAGACCTGATTGAAGACATGACCGGTGAAGATACTTCATTGGCAATTTTCCACCCTCACAAACACAGAAAGGATGCCGATGAAAGTGATGACGAAGGTACAATGAGTACCAACTTCGCAAGTGTCGAAGGCAAGAAAGTTGTTATAGTTGACGATGTAATCACAAGTGGAACAACCGCAAAAGAGGTAATCCATACCGTTAAAGACCTTGGAGGAGAACCTACTTGTGTTACCGTACTAATCGATAAGGCAGGGCTTTCAGAAATTGAAGGCATACCTGTTGAATCATTAATCAAAGTTAGTAGATTATAATCTACTACCATTTTTCTTATTTTTTTGACCACCAAAGACCATTGACAAAAACCTTATCAAAGAGATTGACACAATTTAAATACAAGAGGTGAAAATGTGTATATAACAATCATTGCATTTAACAAATTTCATGGCTCAAAACCCCTGAGATTGGATGGAATAGTCAAACTAGTTAAGGAACCGGACAACAAATATGATGCAGAGGCAATAGCCTGCGAAATGAGATATTTTGGGAAAATAGGATATCTTGCAAACAGCGTCAATTCAGTTATAAAAGGATGCATGAGTTCAGGAAGGGTTTATGACAAAATTGAAGACGAATATTTCGCCCGAATCAAATTCATAACTGACCACAACGCAATAGCAAAAGTATTGACATCTGACGAATTCATAGAAGAAATTGAAAATCCTGAAAGTGACGTTCATTATTTAAGCGAAAACCCTGCAGAATTGGATATCGAATACATTAAAAAACACTACTGAAGATGATGAAAATGATGGCAATTGAAAATGATATTGAACTCTTAAATCCGCAGGTACATGAAAACCTTGCAGTAATTCCATTAAAAACTGAAAAATCATACATTGACCTGTTGACCCTTAAAAAAGGCCTTGAATTGGGACTTGTCGAAGTCAAGGAATGTGAAACATCCACAGTGAATACGGTAATTGTTAAAAACAATTCAGTTGTTCCCCTAATCCTGATTGATGGTGAAGAGATTGTTGGAGGAGACCAGAACCGTCTCGTCAATTCCACCATCCTGGTCAATGCGAAAAGCCATATGAAAATACCTGTAAGCTGCACTGAAAAGGGAAGATGGGCATATAAAAGTGAATTCAAGCAATCAAAGTATATTGCAAACTATAACACAAGACGGGCAAAGGAATATGCCTCAAGAAACTCAGGCTCATTTCAGAATGTCATCTGGTCATCCATCAATAGCCTGGAGGTTGAAAACGATTTTGCCTCCCCTACCTGCGCAATGGAAGAGAGCTATGAACACCTGAAAATAGATCACAACAAGATAATAAAAGAGTTCCATGTTGAACCTGGGCAGAATGGTGTTCTCATCATTGTAAATGGAGAAATCAAAGGCTTTGAATTATTCTTAAACCCTGAAATTTACAAGGAATTTCATGAAAAGATATTGAAAAGCTATCTGATTGACTCAAAAGTTGAAAATGAAACATTTACAATAAATGTTGATGCCGCAAAAGGAGTTATCCAAAACGCACTGAATTCAGCATTTGAAAAAAGAGACAACATCGGCCTTGAGGAAGCCTTTGAATTTGAAAATGATGATGGTCTTGGAACGTTATACTCATATAAAGATAAAATTGTCCATTTATCTTACTTTACAAAGTTAAAAATTAAGTTTGAGGATGAGATTAATGACGATATCAGTTTAAAATCTGATATCTAATTCATCCATCATTTTTTCTATTTTAACATTCAAACTTTTTATATTTGATTCGATTTCCTGTTTTTCAACTGCCACTTCATCAAGTGAAATGAATTCGCCTTCAAAGGTATCCACATAACGGGAAACAGACAAATTGAAAGCATTGCATTTTATTTCATCAAGGGAAACCAGATTGGAAAATTTTGGAATTGTCAGTTTGTTCAGATACACATTTTCCATTTTGGCCATTGTCTTATTATCCAAAACAATATTTTTTCTAAACAGTCCTGGATATGCCCTGCCGCTTCTTTGAGTTTCATAATCTGCAGCCATGTCAATGAAGAGAATATCTTTGTTTGTCCTGTTTTTCTTAAATACAATGACCACTTCCGGCCTTGAACGGACAATTTCATTTGGAATGCGGATTATAGTGTCAATATAGTTTTTTTTGCAGGTCAAATATTTTCTAAGAGTTTCTAAGGAGTTTTTAAACAGGAAATTTTCGGAAATGCTTATTGCCATTATGCCATCCTCTTTTAGAGAGTCAACAAGATTTAGCAAAAACAGGAATTCGCTTTCCTTAAGTGATTCGTATTCGCCTACAAAATCAGTACCTAACTCATTTTCAAGATTTATCTTTTCAACAAGATTTTCCAAAGCGATATTCAATTCATTGTCCTGCTTAAATGAATCCCCATCCATTCCAAAGTTATCCAAAATCAGGCTTTCAAGTTCGCTGCGCTTATTCCTTTTTGCAATTTCCCTGCTTTGATTGATATTTGATGAATAGTAGTTCTTTATTGCAATTGGAATTTTTGATAATATGACATCAAAGGAGGCTCCATTAATGTCTATTGAATCCAATGCATCCTCATTCTTTAAGAACACATCATTGAACGGCAAATTGTTTATGAAGAATTTTACAAGAGTGTAAAAATAATTACGCTTATGGGAATCCTTACCGTAGCAATACTTCAGGCCATACCCAATGCTTTCATATAACTTCATTATAGATTCCCCATCCTTTATGAATGGATCATAGGCACTGTTAATGGTTTTTTTCTCAGACAGGACTATCCTTGATAGGATTTGATTAATGTATTCAGGATTTGAACTGATTTGCATCAAGTTGGAATCCGAAATTATATTAAATACGTCACTGAACTCAAAATCGGAATCGAATACGTCAAACTGTGAAATCAGGTTAATTATCTCACCGATATTGTGAGCTTCTTCACTTGTGAACTTGAATGTGTCTATTTCATTGTCGATTGTTGCGAACAGATAATCAAAATAATCAGAATTATGATATTCGGAACTGAATACAATGTTTTCAGGAAATATCTTTAAGAAATCCGGTAAAAAACCAGGTTTTGAGTAGTTGTTGTTAACGACTTCCTCAATGAAAGCTTCTGAACTTTTAATATAAAAACCGTTTAATTTGAGTGAATCAAAAAGCAGATGTTCCTGATATCCCTTATCCCTGTAAGCTTCATCAATGGTGAGTTCCTTATCTCTTAATTCAAACAGTAAAAAATCTCTTATGGTGTCTGAGCAGTATTTATACAGAAATGCATACATTACAATGTAGTCTGTTTCAGGAGGAAGTTTACATCCTCTTGATTGAGACATCAGCATTCTCAGAATCTTATAATTTATGGATTTACTATTCCTCATGTGCCATCACCCCATAAATCATTAAGTATGGCTTCCTTAAGGTGCCTGTCATATTCCACTTGACGCAAATCCTCAAAGATCTTATCGTTTATGGTGTTTAAAAGTTCCCCATATCTCTTTTGTGTTTTGAAATCAGGAACAATAATCTGAAGTTGTTTTATCTCTTTTAGTGATGTGTGAGGCATCTTGCCGCTGCCTCCAAGTTCATGGAGTTGCTTTTTAATGTGCGCATTGGTCAGGAGATGCGCAATGAATTCAGGATCATAACCTTCTTTAAGCCTTATTATTGCTATCCTATCACTTATCACAAGTTTTTCCTCTTTTACACAGACGACATCATACGGATAAGTCATTTTCATCAAAACGTCGTTTTTTTGTGTAAAATACCTTTCCTTAATATTGCTTTTTAGAGACATCTCTTCAAAATCAGATAGCTCCCCATCCCTTTTAATGGATCTTTGAACAATGACCTTGAAGTCATCTCCGTCTTCATCTAAGTAACGTCTATATGACAGGCCGGAAAATATTTCGGCCATGTCATTAAGTATAATCTTTTGCATGTTAATCCCTTTCAAAGAAAGTTATTTGAAGATGGTGGTTGAATGAGCATTAGTTTTGGTGGTGAGCCAAAACTAATTTATTGGTAAAGACCGGCTACGTCATCGAGTAGCGGTGTTTCATCAGGAATTTCAGAAGGGTCGACTTTTTCAGCAGAGACTCCTCCGATAACTCCTACACTTTGAATGTTATTCTTTAACACAGCTGTTGAAGTAAGACCATGGCCTTGAGGGGACAAGACAAACAAATCAAGGAATGTTTCATCTTCCCCAACAATGAATGCAGGTTCAATTGCTTCAGCAGACTTTGTTTGAACTTTGATTAAGATATGCTTAGCTTCGTTTTCTTCTTCAATACCAATCTCTTTTCTAATTGTTTCGTCTAAATCTTTAACTTTTTCGCTCCAATTAATATTTGGGTTCATATTATTACCTCGCTTATTCTTTTATAATGCACCTTAAAATACAATGGTGTGATTTTTTAGTAACAGTCAATGCATTTTTTGAAAAGTTATGCACTTTTCAATAATACATTGATTTTTATAGTATATAAACTTAACTATTTTAATTATGTTTTTCAAAAAATTACAGTTGTTAAGCTGTAAAATATTATTTATTTTAGGACATATATAAAGTTTTTTGTATTTTTTAAAAAAATGCAAAAAAGTGCAAAATCGCATATGTGCATTCGCAAAAAAAATTCAAAAAAGAACATTATAAAAATAGTGAAAAAAATAGACAATAGTCTATTAATGAAAAAAAAGCTTAAATATATATTAAAATAAAAAAAATAGATATTCTGAGACAGTTATGCCTCAGATTTTTCCTTTTTGCCTTTTTTGTCAACGATGACCATTTTTTCTTCTTCTTCGTCAACTTCCATGACAATAGGATCAGCTTCAAGTGCACCAGGGTCCTTTTCAACACATTCATTGATTTTAGATTGGATTGTTCCAATGTCTTCAGTATCAATCAAATCAACAATTTCCAACTGTTGCTGGAACCTTTCAATACCTTCAAGAGGAACATTTTCAACGAAAGGAATAGCTCCTGTAGCACCAATAATTTTCTTTTTGTCAGGGTCTGCACCGCTCTCATATAATGCCATAATACTTTGACCGGTAATGTGGCCTTGCACTTCAGCACCAGCCAAAATCAGGAATCTGATATTCGGATTTGAGATAATATTTGCTACAACCTTTTCAATACCTAAATTTTCTGTTTTACATGGACCTGCAATAGCTGCTCCTGACAATTCAGCTTCAATGTGGGAAGCAAGAGTAGTTACTGCAACTGGACTTTCCGGATCTCCTACAATATAGTCGCCACTAATTACTGGCCAACCATCTGCAGGAGCTTTTTTATCAACCATATTTGATTCCTCCTATAGTATAATTGTGATTATATTTAAAAGAATATATAAATATTTTCATCAGTAATAGAGTTCGGAAGGTTTTCCAATATATTCAAAATCATCCTTGTTATCCAGGTACTTGACGCCAATGACCTTGCCGTCTGGAAATTTTGTGACAACGCTCATGCCATCATTCACATCAATGACTATCAGTTTGGTGTTTTTCTCACCAACAGCCTCAATTTTGATTATTTCATCATTTTCCAAAAGAGTTGCATCTTCAAAATCATTGCTGATGTCTGTTGAGTACCAATGCTGAGGCAATTTGACTCTGATATCTAAATAATCCAATAAATCTTTAACATGCATTTTTAATCCCTCTAATTAAATGTTAATTTGAAACATTAATAAAGATTTTGTAACTTGTCAAGGGTGTAAAGTAGCTAAACCAGGAAATGAACCTTGTTTTTATCGATGTCTGCAAGCTCATGTGCAGGGGGAATGTCATCGGAATGTCCCAATGCCATGATGCCCACTATCCTATAGTGGTCATCGATTTTCAGAATGTCCCTGACAAGTTCCTCTGAATCTTTTCCATCCCTGGACCTCAAATGAATCTGAACCCAGCAGCTTCCAAGGCCAAGCTCTGTAGCCATCAGGTGCATATATGTAAGGGCAATGGATGAGTCTTCAATCCAGGTATCGGCAATCATGGTATCTGCAACCACGACAATTGCCTTATCGGCGCCTTTGATTAAATCTGCACCATGATCTTTAGAATTTGCCAAATCAATCAAGGTCTCCTTCCTCTCAACCACCATGAAATTGCATGGCTTTCGGTTCATGCTGGTCGGTGCAAGAAGAGCTGCATGGAGAATCTTGTCCAGTTCATCCCTTGTTACCGGTTCGTCATTGAATTTCCGTGTACTTCTTCTCTTAAGCATTACATCTATAAGTTCCATAGTAATGTTTTTAGAAAACTAGATAATTATATGTTATGATGTAGATACCAGAAATAATATTTTTGAAAAAATAGGAGAACAGTGCAAAAATTGAATGTTAACTGAATTAAAATATAGTGTGCATGCAATACCTTTAGTTTAATTGATTGAAATTTAAATTAAAATGGCAGAAAAAATTTTTCGAAAATCATGTCATTAATGTTGCGACTAACAACAATCAGACTTTCATAAAAAAATTCGAAGTTACGGCAGTGCAACTCCGAATTTGCTATTTTTCACGACTTGTTAATCAGTCACTTTATAGTTATTGATTTCATCATTAATAAAACAAATGGTTTTTGAAATCAAAAAACCATACCAAAAATAATAATAATTTTAATTTAAAACCATTATAAGCATATTACAATATTGCAATAAGACAATACATAGATTTAAAAGCAAATAAGAAAATAACAAGTAATTACAAAAAGTATTGGTGAAAAATATGCAAGATAAAAGCAATATTGATTTCGAAAATATAGTACGCATGAATGAAATCGCACAGGTTTATGAAATGACAAAACAAAACAAAAAGGCTGAAAATTATCACAGAAACATCATAAAACTCTGTGACAGACATCCGAAAAATGAAAGGATGCTTCAATACAAAATACACTCCCTTAACCAACTAAACAAGCCCTATAAATCACTTGAAACAACAAATGAACTATTAAATCTAAATCCAAATAACCTCATAGCATTAGTCAACATCCTAAAATACCTAAAGGAGGCACAATATGTTTAGAGGCAATTCCCTGGACAAGACTATTGAAAAGGCTGAAAAATACTTCAAAAAGGGAGATTTGTATAAAGCACGAAACATGTATCTGAAAGCCCTTGCACAAGATCCCAAAAACATTGGCGTCCTGAATAACCTTGCATTTATATACCATGTCCTTGGAGACGATGCGACATCAAAAGGATACAACGAGATACTTCTAAAGGAATGCGATGAGCTTCTAAAACGTGAAACAGTAAAGGAAATTCTTATATTGAAGATACCTGCATTGGTCTTCCTAGAAAAGACAGATGAAGTGATGGAAGTCCTCGAAGAAATACTGAAAATCGATTCAAAAGACGTGAACGCACTTTTTCAAAAATCCTATTATCTTGAAAAAAACAAACGGCACCGGGAAGCGCTGGACTGCATTGAAGAGATACTGAAAAAGCATCCCTACCATATCGGATCGCTTCTTTCAAAAGGCAGAAACCTGGTTGAATTGAATGAATTTGAAGAAGCCGAGAAATGCTACAATCTGGTTTTTGAAATCGACCCTAAAAACAAGGCGGCAATTAATCTGAAATCACAATTGATTAAAAAGAAATACAAGGTGACACTCACATCCCATGACATGATGCTGAAGGCTGTCGAAAGCTTTGAAATGGAAAACTTCAAAGCTTCAAGGGATTATTTTAAAAAGGCACTGGACATGAACCCCGAATATGATGAAATCTGGTTTGCCCAGGGCGAACTGTTTATCAGGACAGGATATATAGGCGATGCTATAGAATCATTTAAAAAAGCGTTTGAGATAAATCCTGCCAGTGGAGGAATTGTAAAACACAAGGAGTTTTTCAAGCTCCTTGACCGCATGAAAAAAATCAATACGTTTCTTGGATTTGAAGAAAAAGAATAATATGAGTTTCGGGGAAACTCACTTAAAGTTTAAAACCAGTTCCAACAAACTGGGCAACATCACGTCCGAGGTCATCGGACACATTGACTATTACGATTGAAGATGTGCGTCCGCTTTTACGGCATGTTGCCTCTGCAATCAGTTTTTCGCCTTTTGGAGCAGACAGATAATTGATGCTTACCTGCTGAGCAACGGTCAGCTGGTGTATCTGATTTGACAGGACTGCAAATGCAAAATCGGCCAATGTGAATATTACACCACCCATTACCCCGCCATAAGCATTCTTATGGTCGTCAGTTATCTTTAAGCTGCAAATTGCCTTGTCTTCTGTCAACTCATCCAATGTTATGCCTGCATTTACTGCAAATTTGTCTTTATAAAAGAATTCCCTTGCGCTTTCTACTGTATCATAATTAGCCATAATTACACCAAGATAACTATTTATAATTCATCATTATTAATTTTTTTACAAAATATTAACCGACAATCCCCTAAATCATCACCTTGAATGACTCCCAAAACAGATAGATTGCTCCGATAATTATTAAAACAGCAAATATTTTTGGAATATGCTTTGTTTTTCCAATCAGCTTTTCAAGATTTACCTTTGAAATCAGAAGGCTTAAAACGAATAATGTCAATCCAAAGCCTAAACAGTATAACAGTATATTGAAAACCGCATACATCCCATTGCTGGAAGACACTAAAAGAGTTATGAGAGAAATCAGATATGCGCTGTAGCACGGAGCCCATGATATTGATGTTATGAATCCCAAAACAAATGAACCGACAATCCCATCACTCGCTTTCGGCAATTTAACGCTGAAACTAAATGAATAGTCAACAAGCATCAGAATTCCGATTAAAAGAAGAAGCACCGCCGACAAAATCCTTATATAGAAAATGTATGAGTAAACAATGTATGTGAAAAATCCTGTCAGAAGTATTATAACCAGAAAAACGCTCAACAATCCCACGGTAAATGATACTATTTCCCTTTTTGACTTTGTTTTCAGGCTGAAAGCTACGAATATGGGTATTACCGGCAGTATGCAAGGAGACAATATCGAGATTACTCCTGTAAAAAAGGAAATCAAAGGAAATATTTCCATTTATATCTCCTTAAGCTCCTTTAAAAATTCATCAGCCTCAACATATCCATGGATTTCATGAGTAACCTTGCCGCTAGGCTCGATGAACTTGATGATAGGAGTTCCATAAACCCGGTACTTATCGGCGAATTTAGGATTTTCATTGATGTCAACGAAAAGGACTACATAATTTTCATTCAACTGCTTTTGAACATCAGAATTGCTTAAAACATTACTTTTCAGCATGTCGCAGTAAGCGCAACTGGCCTGATCAAAAAATATTGCTACAGACTTGTTTTCACTCTGTGCAGCATTCATTGCCAAATCAATGTCAGTTGTTAGGTTTAGGCCTGGAATTGTGCTGTTTTCAAAATCCGCACTATACGCTACAGGAGCCACTGCAAGCAACATTATGGCCATTAAGTTGAACCACCCCATCCTATAGATGATGGGGATTCCTGAATTTTTTTCACTTAATAATGGTTAATTTAAGTATTATTTCAGGCTATCTCCGTTGAACCAGCGGTTTAGAATATTAATTGCTGCGTTTGTGTCCCTATCAAGTATTTTTCCGCATTTTCGACATTTCCAGTTGCGTGTTTTGACTTTTAACTCTTTGTTTATGTATCCGCAGTGGTGGCATCTTCTGCTTGTGTTATGTGCTTTTACGAATTGTACACCGTCTGCTTCGGGTTTGTAGAGTTGAAATTTGTCTTTTAATCTTTTTATGAATCGCGATAGAGGAAACATCATGTTTTCCTCCCCTCCAATTAAAATCTTGATAGTAGAGTAGTTTTCTTCAAAGACTATTGTATCATACTTTTTAACTAGATTGTAGGTTAATTTTTCAATGTAGTCGTTAAGTTGGTTTGTTCTTTTGTTATACCATTTTTGTAGTCTTTTTTCTAGTTTTTTCCATCGCCTGCTCATGTTTCTGCATTTGGACATTAATCTGTTGATGTGTTT
>NZ_ONER01000031.1 GCF_900316895.1 uncultured Methanobrevibacter sp.
CTATGCCGCTAACGAATCTCTAATTGAAGGAAGTTCCTTTGATATCTCAAGGGATGAAATAAACAGATATTCATCTGAAGGCAAAACAATCGTTTTCGTCGGTAATGATAAAAATGTGATTGGTTTAATAACAGTATCTGATAAAATCAGGCAAAATGCCAGTGAAGTCATTTCTGATTTAAAAGATAATGGTATCGAAACCATAATGCTTACCGGTGATAATAAGATGGCCGCCCATAAGGTTGCGGAGGAAATTGGTATTCAGCATGTTTTCTCAAATCTTCTTCCTGAAGACAAGTTGAATATTCTGGATACAATCAGAAACAAGTTTGGTGATGTTGCCATGGTTGGTGACGGTATAAATGATGCACCGGCTCTGGCACGTGCGAATATCGGTATTGCAATGGGTGCGGCAGGTTCTGATGTGGCTATTGAAACAGCGGATGTTGCTCTCATGCAGGATGATATTTCAAAACTTCCGTATTTATTCAGCCTAAGCCATAAGACAATGGGCATTATCAAACAGAACATCTCTCTGGCTATAGCAGTCAAATTATTATGTGTAATCTTAGCTGTTTTAGGTATTATCACATTGATGATGTCTGTTGGATTTGGGGATTTAGGTTTGACATTGTTTGTTATCCTAAACTCATTTAGAATTGGAATGGTGAAAGATCCACTATTCTAATCCCACTTTTTTTTAATATATTCTTTTTTTAGGAATTGTTCTTTCTTTTTTTAGCAATATTTCCAAATGTAATACTTTTTTGCTTAAATTATCAAATAAGTAATACTATTTTTAAGTTTGCATTGATTTTATAGAAATTTTTATATAGTTCTATTTTGAAAGTATTAATTGTAATATCTTTTTTATAATAAGTATTACTAATTAATTAATAATTTATAAAAAAGTAATACTATGTGGATATTACTTTAGATTTAATTTTTAACGAGGAAAATAAAATGGAAACAAAATATATTATCGGTGCAGTTGTGGCCATTATCGCAATAGTCGGTATTGGTGCAGTTGTTTTAGGCGGTGGAAGCACACAGCATGCTCCTAATGAATTGGTTGCCTGTGTTGCTGCACACGGAGAGGAACCTGAATTTGGTTTCGACCCAATGCACGGTTGGGGATACCACGATTCTGGAACCGAACCTCTTATACAAAGTACAATTCTTAAAAGGGATAAGGACAATAATTTCGTAAATGATTTGGCGACAGATTATAAAATATCAGATGACTTTAAAACATACACAGTCACCATTCGTGATGATGTTAATTTCACTGACGGTTCAAAATTAACCGCAAAAGATGTGGCATTCTCATACAACACTGCAAAGGAAATGGGTGAAGGAGCAGATTTAAGTTCCATGAAAGAAGCCAAAGCAGATGGTAATAAAGTAGTATTCACTCTTGATAAACAGGATTCAACATTCATAAACAAATTGACAGATGTTGGAATTGTTCCTGAAGCAGGTTACAATAATGAGACATACGGTCAAAATCCAATTGGATCCGGACCTTATAAATTAGCTCAATGGGACAAAGGACAACAATTTATCTTGGAGAAAAACCCTGATTACTATGGTCAGGAACCATACTTCGAAAAGATAACTAACTTATTCCTCGACCCTGATGCAGCATTTGCAGCAGTCAAAAACGGTGATGTTGACATTGCTGAAGTTCAACTTGCATATGCAAATGAAACTGTAAAAGGATATCACTTAGAATACTTCGATTCTATTGATGTACGTGGAATTTCATTACCTACTCAAATGGACACTGGAAAAGCAAGTGAAGATAATGTGACTATCGGTAACAATGTAACCGGTGATCCTGCTATCAGAGAAGCATTGAACATTGGTATTAACAGACAAGCTTTATTAGATGGTGCATTCAACGGATACGGTAATGTGTCATACAATGGTGTAGCAAGTCAATTGCCTTGGGCATTCGAATCCACTTTCAATGACAGTAATGTTGACCAAGCAAAACAAGTTCTCGCAACTGCCGGATGGAACGATACCGACGGCGATGGAATTGTAGAGAAAAATGGAACTCCTGCAGCATTTTCAGTATACTATAACTCAAAAGCTACTGAAAGACAAGCTATTGCAGTGGCAGTTTCAGAACAAGCTAAACAAATCGGTATTGACATCACACCAGTAGGTGGAAGCTGGGATGACATCGACCCTAACAAATACTCTCAAGGAGTGGTATGGGGATTCGGTTCAGCTGATCCATTCGAAATCGAGCATCAGTATGATTCAAGAGTTGCTTGTGTAGGTTATGACAACTCTGAAGGCCTCAATGATTCTGCTGTTGATGCATTAATCGACCAAGCTATGACTCAAGACTTAAACGCTTCATACAGCACATGGTCACAAGCAGCTCAAAAGGCTACATCCAATTATCCATACTTATGGGTTGGAACTGTAGACTACACTTACTTTGTAAGTGATGATTTGGATATTTCCAACAGCACTCACATCATTTATCCACACGGTGGAGACATCTGGGGTAACATCTACGATTGGAAACGTGTCAACGAAACTCAAGCATAATTAATTATTAAAATGGTTTATTTTTATAAATCATTTTTTTTATTCTTTTTTTTAAAAACAAATTTATATGAGATGGTTAAAATTAACAATAAAAAATTAGCTAAATTTTTAGGATATAAAGCTATTAGATTACTAATTTTATTAATTGTTATTGCAGCAATCAGTTTTATAATGGTACAATTGTCTCCAATTGATCCTGTAAAAGCTTATCTTGGGCAAAGAATTGTCAGTCAAGAACAGTTGGCAATTATGGGCGAGTATTGGGGAACAAATTTGTCATTAGGTGAACGAGTATTTGGCTGGCTTTCAACATTGGCCTCTGGAAGCATGGGCTTTTCACTGATTTATAGGGTGCCTGTAACTGAAGTGATTGTACAAAAGTTCACAGCTTCATTTACTCTCA
Organism: uncultured Methanobrevibacter sp.; assembly: GCF_900316895.1. Taxonomy (GTDB): domain Archaea; phylum Methanobacteriota; class Methanobacteria; order Methanobacteriales; family Methanobacteriaceae; genus Methanocatella. The sequence goes on from NZ_ONER01000031.1 coordinate 2,972, forward strand.
TGGCTGTTTCCTGGGTAATATCCGCAGTCGTTGGTTTTGGATTAGGAGTTCTTGCAGGTGCAAAGGAAGGAACCTGGGTAGATAAGGCAATTAAAACTTATTGTTATATATTACAATCAACTCCTACTTTTTGGATAGGGTTAGTTCTTTTAATGGTTTTTTCAGTTTATTTAGGCTGGTTCCCTATTGGACTTTCAGTTCCTATTGGGCAGTTGTCTGATACCGTAACATTTTGGCAGTGGCTATACAGATTAATTTTACCGGCCATTACATTAAGTATTGTTGGAATTGCATCCTTAACTATGTATACTAGAGATAAGCTAATCAATGTTAAAAGAAGCGATTATTTCTTATTTGCACAGGCCAGAGGTGAAAGTTTCTGGGGAACTATTAAAAATCACGGAATAAGGAATATTTTGCTTCCGGCTATTACAATTCAGTTCATGTCATTCAATGAACTGTTTGGAGGAACAATTCTTGTTGAACAGGTATTCGCATATCCAGGCATAGGTCAGGCAACAGTGGCTGCAGGATTGAGGTCTGATGTTCCGTTGTTATTGGGTATTGTTATCGTCAGTACCATTTTTGTATTTGTAGGAAATCTTATTGCGGACATGGTTTATGAATATGTTGACCCAAGGTTAAAAGGTGAGGATGATGAGTGATTTACCGTGGTATAATAGAGGTTTATTTAGTTCACTGAATTTAAGGCAAAAGACACTTTTAACTATTGCACTTACCGGATTGCTTTTACTGGTCATTTTCATTAGTGGAATGATGATTAATGCGAATTTGCCAACTGATTTCAGCATTAAAATGCAACCTCCATCTTTTGAACATATTTTCGGCACTGATTGGATGGGCAGAGACATGTTCATAAGAACAATCAAGGGACTTAGTTTAAGTATCATGATTGGTATAGGAGCATCCATAATCTCTAGTATCATTGCAACAATCCTGGCATTTGTTGCAAGCATTAACAAGTTTTGCGATTCATTTGTATCATGGTTAATTGATTTATTCGCATCAATACCTCATATCCTATTGATTATGATGATATCCATCGCTTTGGGTAAAGGTGCATTTGGTGTTATAATGGCTGTGGCTTTCTCCCATTGGGTTAACCTCACAAGAGTATTGAGGGCCGAAGTACTGCAAATTAACACTTCTGAATATGTTGCATTGTCTAAAAGATTTGGAAAAAGTAAATTATGGATAGCAAAAGAACACATTTTGCCTTTGGTATTGTCTCAAATATTTGTAGGAACCTTGCTTGTTTTCCCTCATGCAATCATGCATGAATCAAGCGTAACCTTCCTGGGTTTCGGTTTGTCACCGCATGAACCTGCAATCGGTATAATTTTATCCGAGTCAATGACTTACCTTGCAATGGGAGCCTGGTGGCTGGCATTCTTCCCAGGTTTGGCATTACTGATTGTTGTTCTGTTGTTTGATATTATAGGAGATAATTTAAAACGATTATTTGATCCTTCGCAGGCAAATAACTAGATGGTGATATTATGGGAAAATTATTGGAAGTAAATAATTTATCAATATCTTTTACACAGTATGTTCAGGGATTAAATAGGCATGATACAAAGGTAATATCTGATTTGACAATAGATGTTGGCGAAGGCGAAATTGTTGCGGTATTGGGTTCCAGCGGTTCAGGTAAAAGTCTTCTGGCACATTCAATTTTAGGTATTCTGCCTTATAACTCTCATGTGACTGGAGAAATAAAATATAAGGGAAATATCTTGGACCAGGAATTGAAGGAAAAAATAAGGGGCAAGGAAATTTGCCTTATTCCCCAATCTGTAAATTTCCTGGACCCTCTTATGAAAGTGTCCGAGCAGGCCATTGGCGAATGTAAAGATGAAAAAGAGCGTGATGAGAAAAAGGTAAGGCAGAGGGAAATCTTCAGCAAATATGGTTTGGATGAAAGTGTGGATGATTTATATCCTTTTGAATTGTCTGGAGGAATGGCAAGGAAAGTATTGTTGTCCACTGCTTTAGTGGGCAATCCTGACTTATTGATTGCTGATGAACCGACCCCGGGTCTTGATGCAAAGAGTGTCAAGGAAACTATTGATGATATAAGAAACCTGAAAGAGCAGGGTAAAGGTGTTTTGCTGATTACTCACGAGATTGATGTTGCCCTGAAAACTGCTGACAGGATTGCAATATTCTATTCAGGTTATGTCATTGAAATAAACAATGTAGACAACTTTAAAAATGCGGATAATGTTTTGCATCCTTATACCAAAGCTTTAATTAATTCTTTACCAAGAAATGGGTTTAACTTAACTGAAGGAGTCCAGCCATTGGAAGACCTTCCAGGATGTCCTTATTGGGAAAATTGTCCAATTCGTTTGGATAAATGTAAGGATAATAAGCCTGAACTTGTCAATCATGATGGAATAATGATTAGATGTTTCAATTTCAAGGGGGATAATGATGGAGCTTAAGGCAAATAACATTTCTTTTTCATATAATAAGAGAAGGCAAATTCTGAAGGATTTTTCACTGTCTGTCGATAGCAATCGGATTATTGGCTTGATGGGAGATAGCGGTAGCGGCAAATCTACATTGTGTAAAATATTGGCAGGTTATCTTACTCATTATTCTGGAGAGGTGACCTTGGATGGGAATAAAATTCCAGATAGGGGTTTTTATCCTGTTCAATTAATTTTTCAACATCCTGAAAAAACCATGAATCCAAAATGGAAAATGGAAAAGGTATTGAATGAGTCATGGACTCCTCCTAAAGAGTTAAGAGATACATTTGGCCTTAAGGATCAATGGTTGACTCGTTGGCCTAACGAACTTTCCGGTGGGGAATTGCAGCGTTTCAGCATATTGAGGGCAATAAATCCCGAAACAAAATTCATCATTGCAGATGAGATTTCCACAATGCTTGATGCGGTTACACAGGTGCAGATATGGGAAAAGCTCATTAATCATGCTAAAGCCAATAACATTGGAATATTGGCGGTCAGCCATGACCCTGAATTGCTTGAAGTGATATGTGATGACATTTTGTTTTTTGATGAGATAAATAATCTTTAGATTTGCTCTTATTTGAGCCATTATTTATTTCATTTTTCAGAATCATCTTCTTAATTCCTTTTTTGTGTTGTTGCAAATTTTGCAACAACTTATTTTTTTTGACTTTGTGTTGTTTGAAGAATTTGACTGGTTAAAAATTTGTTAAAAAATTAAAAGTATATATTGAATAAATTTTAATATTAACTTATGTTAAGTAATGATTCATCAAACAGTGTTGATTTAATGCTTTATGATCCTAAAAAGGCATTAATCAAAATGTCAATTCCTTTGATTATTTCATTGCTTATCACTAGTTTTTATAATCTTATTGATGCTGCATGGGTTTCAGGTCTTGGCGCCGATGCTCTTGCAGGTGTAGGATTTTTCACACCGGTTTTCATGATTTTGGTGGGCTTTGGTAATGGTTTGGGCTCAGGTGCAGCCTTTGCAATATCAAAATATCTCGGTGAGGATAACAAGTTCAAGGCTGACAATGCTTCAGTTCATTCTATAATTTTGGATATTGTCGTTTCATTGGTTCTAACGGCAATATTATTGATTCTGTTAAATCCGATATTGAATGCTATGGGTGCAGGTCAAACTATAGGCTATGCAACCGATTATGGAGTGATAATTCTTTTAGGATCTGTTTTCATAATCTTTTCAAACGCATTATATGGAATTTTCAGAGGGGAGGGTGATACCACCCGTCCAATGTATGCCATGATTGCATCAGCTATTTTAAACATGATTTTAGACCCTATTTTTATTTATAATTTGAATTTGGGTGTAAAAGGAGCAGCTATTGCAACGATAATCTCATCAATATTTGTGATTTTAATTTTACTGTACTGGTTTTATGTAAAAAAGGATACCTTTTTAAGGCCAAATTTTGCCAATTTTGATTTTAAAAGGGACATTTCAATTGATATAATCAAAGTTGGAATTCCGGCAAGCATTCAGCTTTTAAACAATGCATTCTTTGCAGCAGTCTTTTCAGCACTTTTGGCTTATGTGGGTTCAACCGATTCCGTTGCGGTTTACTCGACAGGCTGGAGGATAGTCACAATCGGAACAACTCCACTTTTGGCTATTGGAACTGCCTTAATTAGTGTTATTGCTGCAAATTATGGTGCAAAAAACTATAAGAACATTCAAGTTGCTCACAGATATGCCATGAAGGTATCAATAATCATTGCTGTTGTCGTAATGATTTTAACCAATGTTTTTGCAGGAGATATTGCTTCGGTGTTTGCTTCAACAGGAAGCAGTGTCAGAATAGCTCCGGAACTGACAGCATTTCTCTCTTGGATTGTAATCTATTATCCTACAATGGCTGTTGGTGTTGCATCAACCTATGTTTTCCAGGGTATAGGAAAAGGATTGACCGCAATGTTTCAGACAATCATGAGGGAAACCGGATTTACAATATTTTTTGCGGTTTTATTGGGTGTTGTTTTAGGTTATGGTGTTTGGGGAGCATGGATGGGTATTGTCTTAGGCGAAATCGTTTCAAATAACATTACAATGGTCTGGGCCGACTGGCAGATAAAAAAGTTAATCAAAAGTAAGGTTTAATCGTGATAAAGCTCTGATTAAAAATATTAATTCAGGAAATAAATGAAACTGAAATATTATTTTTTTCTTCGTTAAATTCTAATGGCAACATTTAAATACTAATTTATACTTTATTAATATTGTAATTAATCAAAATTTATAAAAAAGTATTACTTAATACATAAGTTTTATAAAAAATGTAATACTTGCATGGTTGTGTTTGTATGAATGTTACTATTAAGCCCTTAAGCAACAATTCAAAAGAAATTAAAAGCGTTCGTGAATTTTTGTTTAAAATGATTAAAAAAGAATTTGGATTTGATTATATTCCTGAATGGCATCAGGACATTGTAAAATTAGATGAATATTATATTTATCCAAAAAGAAATAACTTATTTGTTGCATATTATGAAAATGGTGATATTATTGCAACAATAGGAGTAAGGGCTTATGATAAGGATTTTCCAGAATTTAGGCAATTATACTCAAAAGATACAACATCAAGCATTTGGAGATTATTTGTGGATAATCGATGCAGGCGCTGTGGTTTGGCTTCAAAAATGTTTTCCATTGCTGAAAATTTTGTAAATAAAGAAGGTTATGATAAAATTTATTTACATACTCATAAAAATTTAGAGGGTGCTTTGGAATTCTGGTCTAAAATGGGCTTTGTTGTTGTCTTAGATGCTAATGATAAACTTGAAACAGTTCATATGGATAAAAAAATACAAAAATTAGAAATTACTTCCCAACCAAGTGATTTTTGTCATGCAATAAAACTATAATAAGTTATTTACTAGTATGCCATATATTCAGCAAATAGCTTTTCATCAAGCTATTTGCTTTCCTCCTCATTTTTTCTAAAAACTTATTTTATATTAAACTAAATATTAATATTGATGAAACGAACAGCACTTAAAATTGGATATATCGGAACTAATTTTCACGGCTTTCAACGACAGCCTAATCTCAGAACAGTCGAAGAGGAATTGATCTATCATTTGCGCAAGCTTGACTACATTGATGATTTAAAAAAGTCCAGATTCAGAATTGCCGGAAGAACAGATGCGGGCGTTCACAGTTTGGGCAATGTAATCAGTTTTCAGTCTGAAAAGGAAGTCCGAGTAAATGAAATCAACAATTCCCTACCTGATGATATTCAGATATTGGCCAGTGCACCTGTTCGTTATGCCTTTAAGCCAAGATATGCTCAAATGAGACAGTATCGATATATGCTTTTCCAGGATTTGGATATTGACAAGCTCAATGAGTGCGCTGAAGTCTTTAAGGGCACCCATAACTTCACTAATTTCACAAAACGCTTTCAAAAAACGACAACAAGAACAATTGATGATATTAAAATCACAAAAGTAGATTTGGATGATTATCACAAAAGGGAATTTCCTAATCTTCATGATACATTATCTCCGATATTCGTTGATATTTACGGCGAATCATTTTTATGGAACATGGTTAGGAAGATGATGAGGGTTTTTATAGATGTTGCAATCGGCAAAATGACTTTGGATGAGGTTGAAAAATTGTTAAATCCTAAACCTGATGAACCAAGGGCTTATATTAAGGTCACTGAACCTGATTATTTGATTCTGATGGATATTCAATATGACGGAATCAAATTCACATATGATGATTATGCCTGTGAGAGATTCAGGCGTGATTTGGTTGATTCTCTTAGCAATTTACAGAAAAAATACGCAATTCGTGAATCAATGATAAAAAGTTTAAATGATTTACACGAATATTAATATGAGGATACTTATTGGCAATTTCAGTACTGAAATTTATTTTATGAAGGGATACGATGAAAATAGCGACAATTTTAGGAACAAGGCCGGAAATTATTAAGATGGCTCCAATCATCGATGAAATTTCCAAAAGGGGCATTGACCAAATAGTTTTGCATACCGGTCAGCATTATGATAAAGAGATGTCAGACAATTTCTTCAGGGATTTGGAAATTCCAACTCCGGATTATAATATTCAAGTCGGTTCAGGTTCTCATGGAAAGCAGACCGGCCTGATGATGAAAGGCATTGAGGAAGTGCTCCTTGAAGAAAAACCTGATATTGTACTTGTTCAAGGAGATACAAATGCAGTACTTGCAGGAGCGCTTGTAGCCGGCAAATTGCACATTGCTGTAGGTCATGTTGAAGCAGGACTCAGATCATTTGACATGACAATGCCTGAAGAGATAAATCGTAGGGTTGCAGATATTGTCTCAGCAATGTATTTCATTCCGACAGAAGAATCAGCCATCAATCTGCTTGCGGAAGGATTTTCACATGAAAACCTGATTATCACAGGAAATACAGTGGTTGATGCATGTTTCAGACACTTGGAAATAGCTAAAAAAAGAGGATTTGAAGAGGAATCCTTGGCTAATTTGGATATTGAGAATATGGACAATATCCTGACTTTAACAATGCACCGCGCTGAAAACGTTGACGTTAAGGAAAGAGTCACAAGCATTATCGGTGCTTTAAAGGAATTGAGCGACATGAACATCATTTTCCCAATTCACCCAAGAACCAAAAATACCTTGGAGAAATTCGGTTTGTTTGATGAGCTAAACGATTTGGATCATGTTCATATAATAAAGCCATTGGGATATCTTGATTTTTTACTTTTAACTTCAAAATCAACTTTGATTTTAACTGATTCTGGAGGTCTTCAGGAAGAGGCGATAACGCTTGACGTGCCTGCCTTGACATTAAGGTATAATACGGAACGTCCTGAAACCGTAACTGCAGGAGGAAATCTTCTTGTCGGTTCCGATAAGGATGTAATTTTGGAAAATGCAAATAGAATTTTGAATGACAGTGATTTCGCAGAAAAAATGAAAAACGCTCCAAACCCCTATGGTATGGGGGATTCAGCTAAAGTGACAGTTGATGCAATTGAAGAGTATTATGAAAATGGGCTCCTTGACATTAGGGCTCCTGAAGATATAATGGGTTCATTTACAAGAAAAATGGCCATCGTGGATGAGGACATTACTGTAGGTGAATTTGAAGATAAAAATAACTCATTAATCCATATGGTATTTGATGGGGATAGAATGCGTTTTCCAGCAGATGATTTAAAATTAAAGGGTATGATGATTACTTATGATAAACAAGAATGATTCAATATTGGTATTTGAGTATTTTACGGCTTCCGGTGAAAAGGAAGAGAGCATAATTTCCGAAGCGGAAGAATTGATTTTTGCATTATTGGACGATCTGTCTGACTTTAATGTTGACTTGGTGATTAACAGGTCATATGAAGATAAAGTGAAGGATTTCAGTAATGTCAATCCGATTTTAATCGATGAAAATATTGTTGATTGGCTTGATGCTAATGCGGCAGACTTTGAAAATGCAATTTTCATTGCTGCAGAAGTTGATAATGCCCTCTACAATATCACTAATATTTTAGAGGAAAATAACGTTAAAACATACACTTCCTCAGCAGAGGCCTGTTTTAAAACCTCCAACAAATTTGAAACCTATAATGCCCTTCCAATGGAAATTCCTCAGCCTAGGTCATTTAAGTTTAAGATTGATCCAAAGGGATATTGGAAAAGGGCAATTGAAAATCTGCATGAAAAATGGCAGTCTGAAGACCCATTGACTCCGCTCAAATTAATTATCAAGCCGTTGATTGGTGTTGACTGTGAAGACATTGTGATAATCAATGATATTGATGAATTATCTTATGATTTGGAAGAGATTTTTCCACCTGGCTCAAGGATAATTGTTCAGGAATATGTTGTGGGAACTGATATAAGCGTTAGTTTGATTTCAGATGGTAAAAAAGCCATTCCGATTAGTCTAAATGAACAATATGTCACTATTGAAAATGATAAAGGCGAGTATTTGGGTGGAAAGATACCTTATGAAAGCGAATATAAGGATGAAGCATTTGAAATAGCAACCAAAGCCGTCGAATCCATTGAGGGAATTAAGGGCTTTGTAGGTGTTGATTTATTGATAAATTCAGATGAAAAGGATATCTATTCAGTTTATCTTTTGGAAATCAACTCAAGATTTACAACACCTTATGTGGGCTTGAGAAAAATTTGTAATTTTAACATTGGTAAAGGCATTATTGATTTGATTGATGGAAAAATCAGCATTGATGATTTGGATACTTCATTGGATGGTGAAGTTGAATTCATCAAATCTGACGATTCATTGGAGATTAGGAGACTGTAATTTATGAAAATTGCCGGATTTGACATTGGCGGTGCTAACACCGATCTTGCGGTTATTGACTTTAATAATGGTGAAATTGAAAACATGGAAGTTGATTTTGCATATCTTCCAATGTGGAGCAATAATGATGACTTGTCACGGGTTTTAGTGGAATTGATTGAAAATATATGTCCTGTGTCTGAAATTGATGCGGTAGGCATTTCCATGACCGCTGAGCTTGTGGACGCATATGATACCAAAAAGGATGGGGTTTTGGATGTTGTCAAAAAATGCGAAAAAACATTTTCCTGTCCGATAGCCTATGTTGGCGTTGACGGAATGCTGTCCAAAGAAGAAATTGAAATGACTCCCCTTAAGGCGGCTGCAGCCAATTGGATTGCAACCGCTCAGATTGCAACATTGATTTCCGACAACTGCATATTCATCGATACAGGAAGCACAACAACAGACATCATACCGGTTAAGGATGGTAAGGAGTGTGCTATCGGCAAATCCGATTTTGACAGGTCTGCAACTGGTGAATTGGTTTACACCGGTACCTTAAGAACCAATCTTGCAAGTTTCCTTGATAAGGTTGAATTGAATGGGAAAGAATATAGGGTAGCCAGTGAACTGTTTGCACAAACTGCCGACGTATACACCGTTTTGGATTTAATCACTGAAGATGATTATATCTGCGATACATTTGACGGTGAGGGCAAATCCAAATTGGATTGTGCAAAGAGAATCGCAAGGGTGGTCTGTGCGGATTTGGAAATGCTTTCAATGGATGACATCATTGAAATGTGCGAATTCATTCATAAAAAGCAAGTGGAACAGATTGCCGATGGTCTAAAGCAGGTTCATGAAACTCAAAATCTGGATTTGATTGTAACAACCGGCCTTGGAAAGGACATCCTCGATAAAAAAGCGGCTGAACTTCTAGGTTTGGAAGTTAAATCTATGGGTGATATTTTAACCGATGATGAGTGTACTGTTGCACCTGCTGTCGGAACTGCTGTGATGATGGAAAAATACTTGAATTAATACCATACGTCTTTTAAACCAAGCAAATAAGCGCAGGTATTTGTTAATAGATGTATGAATAGTGTTAACAGCAAAGCCAAAACGACAAATATTATGTTAAGCTTAATCACTGGTGAAACAAAAATCAGTGCTACTATTATGAAATCTAACTGATCGAGAATTGGTGCAGGTTCTCCTCTGCCAATTCCAAGTCTTCTTTTTAAAAAACTGCCTAAAGCATCACCTATAAGTGCTCCGAAACCAAGTAAAAATCCGATCAGTATTCCGTTAGGGATGCTGGTTACGGTAGGTACTATTAAAGAATTTCCAATATATGGGAGAATCATTGGTGCTAAATATCCTTGAACGGCTCCTGTAATCATACCGATTATTGTTCCAGCTATCAATCCTCTCCATGTGACTCCATCTCCAATCCAGCGAACACCATTTGTGTCACTTTTTCCAAAATCAAGGGGTGTCCCTCCGCCAAACAGGAGCGCACCTCCATTGGAGAAATATGCTGGAAGAATAAAATATAATGTTGTTAACAATGTAAGCATTATAAGTTGAAAATCAATTATCATTTAAATTTTACTCCCTGTCATATTGGATTTATATAAACTATATAATTAATAATATTTAAATATTAAATTGTTTTAAATATATTATATTATGTAAGTTTGTACTAATATTGATTAGTATTAATAAAAAGGTGATTTTTTGAAATTAAAAAGTACAAGAAGTTTATGTCCAGAGTGCGGAAAAACTCTTGAGGCAGAAGTTTATGATGAAGATGGCAAAGTCTTTATCAAAAAGACTTGTGATGAACATGGGGAGTTTATAAACACTTATTGGAGCGATAAAGATTTATATGATCGGGCAAGTAAGTATGTCCCTACAATCAGTGGTGTTGATAACCCTTGCGTAGAGGATACTGCTCGCTGTCCGGAAAATTGTGGGTTATGTTCAAAACACGAGACATCCACAGTTTTAGGATTGATTGACGTAACAAACAGATGTAATTTAAGATGTCCTGTTTGTTTTGCTAATGCAGCTGCTGCAGGATATCTGTATGAGCCTACAAAAGAAGAAATCAGGCAAATGCTTAAGAACTTAAGGAGTTTAAAGCCTCATCCATGTCCGGCTATCCAATATGCAGGTGGGGAACCAACTGTCAGAAAGGATATAGTTGAACTAATTGAAATGGCAAAGGAAGAAGGTTTCACTCACGTTCAGATAGCTACCAATGGTATTAGAATAGCCAAAAGGGATAATTTAGCTAAGGAATTAAAAGAAGCAGGATTAAACACAGTTTACCTTTCTTTTGAAGGTGTAACTCCAGAACCTTACATTGCAAATAAAGGAAGAAATTTACTTCCTGATAAGCTTCAGGCTATTGAAAACTGTAGAAAAGCAGGTTTGGGTGTAGTTTTGGTTCCTACATTGGTTAAAGGTGTCAACGACAATCAAGTCGGTGAAATTATCAAATTCGCTTTTGATAATAATGACATCATTTATGGAGTAAACTTCCAGCCGGTTTCATTTTCAGGAAGAACCCCTTCAGAACATGTGGAAGAACAAAGGATTACAATACCTGACTTTGTCAATATTATTGAAAAGGAAACCGACGGTCAAGTTCCGACTTCTGCATTTTATCCACCATCTTTCGTTGAGCCAATTGCAGAATTCATATCCTTGCTTGATGGTGAAGATTCAGCTAAAGTGACTTTGAACTGTCATGAACACTGTGGAATCGCTACTTATGTTTTCAGACAAAAAACTGAAGGTAGTGGAAAAGACAAATTGATTCCAATCACTGATTTCATTGATGTTGATGATTTGGCTAACAAATTAAAAGAATACAATGAAAAACTTAAAACCGGTAAATTCGGTTCCCGTAAGAGGGTATTGGCAGGTTTGACTGGAAACCTTGCTAAAATTATTCACACCAGCAGAGCTCCTAATGATTTGGATATAAAAAGAATATTATTGAATGTTTTCGTTAAAGGGGATTATGATGCTTTAGGAGACTTTTCTAAAGATTCCATGCTTATTTCATGTATGCACTTCATGGATCCATTTAACTTTGATGAAAATAGGGTTAAAAAATGTGTTATTCATTATGCAACCCCTGACGGCAGAATTATTCCATTCTGTACATTTAATTCAATGTATCGTGAAGGTGTGGAGCAAGAGTTTTCAAGACCTTTTAAAGCAGAGAAAAATTAAACTTACAAAAAAATCACCTACTTTTCGTATTCAGGTAAATTCCTGAATACTTCATTTTTTTATTATCGACATTATTAGTGATATTTATGGATATTATCAAAGGAAAAACATGGACTTTCGGAGAAAATATTGACACAGACGTGATTATTCCCGGAAGATATTTGAGAACATTTAATCCGCAGGATTTGGCAGACCACGTGCTGGAAGGAGAAAGGCCGGATTTTACAAAAAATGTTAAATCAGGAGATATTATAGTTGCCGATGAAAACTTTGGCTGTGGTTCTTCAAGAGAACAGGCTCCTGTAGCTATTAAAACAGCTGGAGTAAGTGCAATTGTCGCCAAATCTTTTGCGAGAATTTTTTATAGAAATGCAATTAATATTGGTTTGCCTGTAATAGTTTCAGATATTGAGGCCAAGGATGGGGATATTATTAACATCGATTTGTCAAAAGGAACATTGGTTAATGAAACTACAGGTGAGTCAAAGACTTTTGAACCATTTAAAGAGTTCATGTTATCTATTTTGGAAGATGGTGGGTTAGTTAACCATTATCTGAATAATTCTGATTAAGGAGGCATAAAAATGGATTGTCCAATTTGTGGTTCTGATGATATTGAAATTTTGAATTCAAAACAAAAAACAACAAAGAAAAAATTTACTGAAGAATACTTGCTCAAGTGTGAAGAATGTGGGCATGTTTATAAAAATATAATTTCTCTAAAAAAGCCTAGACCTTATAGGTTGATTATTTCCGAGCAGGACAAATCTCACAAAACAACTATTGATTTGTCTCCAAGCGATGAGCTTAGAACTGGGGATACTCTTCTGACCGAATTTGGTCAAGTTGAAGTTACCAGTATTGAAGTTGGGGATAAAAGAGTAGAAAAATCCCAACTTGAAGATGTAAGCACCATTTGGGCGTCTTCTGTTGAAATTCCTGCACGTATAGGATTTTCAGTTGACTTGCATGGTGAAGTGGATTCATATAAGCTTGACCTGGAAAGGGATTTTGAAATAGCTCCTGGAGACATTGTCAAAATAGAAAATCATATCGTTAAGGTACATGTCATTAAAACCCAAGAGAGAAAGCTGACTTCCGGATTTGCAAAAGCGGGAATTATAAAAAGGGTTTATTCCAAACCGGTCAGATTTAACAATTATGATTATGACCTGACCAAGAACATATTTAAAAAAACCAAAAAGAGTGACTGAATGAAAGTTTTTATTGAATCTTACGGTTGCACATTCAACCAGGCCGATGGACAGATCATTGCAGGTAATCTGCAGGCCAATGACATTGAAATTGTGGACAGTATTGATGAGGCTGATGTAGTCATCGTAAACACTTGCTATGTAAAGTTGCCTACCGAAGACAAGATGACTTTCAGGATTCAAAAGCTTCAAAAGGAATTTCCCGACAAAAAAATTATTGTAGGA
>NZ_ONER01000080.1 GCF_900316895.1 uncultured Methanobrevibacter sp.
TCTATTCTTTCTGCACCTTCTAATGCCATAGTGTCACCTCAATATGATTTTCTTAAATATAATTATATAATATATATTATATTAAAATGTTAGTTTCAACCGGTCACTCACTGAAAAATTACTTTAATCACTTCGAATAAATTTAACCTCATGAACATGAAGGGGATATTGGCAATAGGTCTGGTTTTATTATTCGTTTCAATGGCGTCTGTATGCGCTTCTGACAACGTCACCGACGGCAATTCCACACAAAGTGACGTAATTGCCCAATCGCAGGACATAACCGGTGATATCAACGTGACATTTGACGAGAAGATGTGGGAGGAAAACCTCTCAGACATTAGCGTCGAGCTTCCCGACGAGGCGTCAGGTGAGTTCTGCATAAAGATAAATGACGAGGAAATCTACAACGAGACAATCACAGACCATTCGTTCAAGGTTCCAATCAAGCTTCCGAAACCAAAATATACCTTCATAATCAACATATATCCTCCGATGGACTTTAAAGTCTACAGGGTATCCGCATTCTACAACGGCATCGACCTCAACATAAACAGGACCCTTAAGGTGATGGACAATCCTCCGGAATATGAAAACATCCGTTTCCCAGAAGAGATCCTTCAGTATAGGGACCATCAGGTAGTGCTGATTTTTCCAAGGTCCGCCAACGGCATCGTTGAGTTCTATGTTGATGATGAGCTGATTGAAAGGACCAGTGCAAGGCCGCTCTTTGCATGGGAAAATGACCCATTCTCAAATCGGGAACTGGGAAACCACACGGCCAGGATAAGCTATCTTGGCGATGACTACTACCGTCCATTCAACAAATCCTTCAATTTCACCGTGACAAATGTGAAGATAAGCATTCCGAAGGTAATCAACATCAGCCATGACGACTGCATTGCCGTTGAGGCATCAACCACATCCTCTGCAACCGTCAAGGTGTTCCTTGATGACAGGATGATTGCAAACTCAAGGATATATGACGGAGAGTTCATAATGTCCCTTGAAAAATATATCAGATACACAGACCGTGAAATCAAGGTGGTGTTTGAAGGAAAGAACCTCTCAAGAACCAAGACACAGGCCCTCAACATGACCTATGATTTTGACGTGTGGCCTCTGACATTCACATACGGCGATAAGAACACCTTTGATATCATGCTGCCGGATTCTTTGAACAATAATCTCCTCACGGTCACAATAAACGGCACAAAATACTCTTTCAGGCATTCTCCGCAAATGGCCAACAATGAAATTGAGGTGGACGTCTCCAGCCTCGATTCAGGTGAATATGTGCTGGTCGTATCATTTGCAGGGGATGAAAAGTACTACCCATTGACCAGAAGCTACAATCTCACCGTCAGCTATCAGTTCCACATTCCATATGAGGTCGAATACCTGGACTCCTCAAAGGTCCAGCTAAATCTTCCGGGCGATGCGAATGGCAATCTGATTGTTTACGTTGACGGCAAATTGTTCAGTTCAGTGAAACTTGCCAGGGGCCATGGAGAGATTGCAATAGATTCATTTGCTCCGGGCGAACATGATATAACCGTCAGATACGACGGCAATGACTATAATATGAGCGATGTCAACACATCATTTTACATATTGCCTAAAATCAGCCTGGATTACAGATTCACCGCCGGTGAGGACAAGTACGTCACCGTTGAGGTTCCCAAAACCACTGGGGGCTATGTGATTTTCGGCATTGACGATAGGGAATATAAGGTCTACATCAAAAACGGAATCGCAAGACTCTCTTTAAAAAACCTGAATGCGGGAGAACATGACATATTCATCGACTATTACGGGGATGACGGATTCGAGGACCTCTCAAACTGGAGGGTCGTGACAGTCTCAAAAGCAAAGATCAGCACCATTTCATGCGAGGCTACATTCAAGGGAGTCAGCGTTAAGGTAAAGCTCCTTACAAGAAACGGCAAGCCTCTCGTATCCAAAAAGGTGACCCTTAAGTTCAACGGCAAGACATATAGGGTCAAAACCAACAAGAAGGGAATTCTGACATTCAAGAAATCAATGAAGCTCAAGAAGAAAAGCTATTCTTTGAAAATCTATTATATGGGTGCAAAGCTCACCAAAAAACTTAAAACAAAGCCGGTCAGTTTAAAAGTGAGTAAAACCAAAAGGAAACTGACCGTCAAGGCAGCAATCAACAAGAAAATCAAAAACAGGATTGTCAAAATCAAGGTCAATTCCAAAAGGTTCACCGTCAGGACAAACGCCAAGGGCATAGCGAAACTGACCATCAAAAAGCCTAAAAGGATTGCAAGAATCAGCGCCACTTATCAAAAGAATACGGTTTATGTATAAATATATTGAAATCCAAACTCATATTGATGAAGAGAAAATACATTCGCCAAAACAAGAACTCATTTGCAATCGTCAAGGCCAACAGAACCTATGCCAAATTGCAGGATTTGGATGATGCACTATTTTTAAGGGATTTGCTGGTTGAAAACGACTGGAATTTGGATTCAATCAATGAAACCTATGAATATGATGGCCAGTACATTGTTTTGGCGGTGATTGACGATAGGATTCATGTTCTGGCAAAATCCAAAGCAAGACCGTCCCAAAGCCAAATCAGCCAGATGACTAAAAGGAAAATGAGAAATCCCAACAACTCACGTTACGGGCTCAACATCACAAGGATATTCGACACATTCATAATAAAAAAGCAGATTGCAGGCGATGACTATATCTTTGGGTATTACGACACACTTGAGGATGCGGAGTTTGCAAGAAACCATCTTCTTGACAACATGTGGGACGTCAACTCCTTCTCGCAAATCCAGTATGATGAGGACAACAATAATTACAGGGTTACTGAGGTAATCGACGATAAGGTGTATGTATTGGGTTCATTTGAAAGCAAAAACGACATTAATCTGGACCAAATCCGTGCCGAATTTCTAAACAGGATTACCAAGCACAAGCTGGGACTTGCCGAGCACCCATATCTGGATGAGCTGACAGACAGGATTCCAGAATTGGAAGAGAGATTCAACACAAAAGCCCAGGACGGAACATGGGACTTTAAAAACACTCAGGATCCCCTAAATGATATCATCTTCAATTTAACCCCATTTCAACAAAGCGTATATGATGCGGTTGACGACTCAACAGTCGAGGACATTGAAAAGGCTCTCATAAGATTTCGCTCAGGCAATTTCACCAAAAAAATCCAAAAAAACCTTGATGAGCTGACCGAAAAGGGACTCATCTGCAAAAATCAAAATCATTATATTAAACAAAAACCAAAATAAGCATGTATTTGCAAGTCAAATACAAAAGTTCTTTTTTGGTTTGAACTTTAATGGGGGAGATTTCCGACTCCCCTTTTTAAATTCATTATCTGTCGCTTAAAAGCTGGCCGCCGGCACCGATATCATCAGGTTCGAATCCGGTTACCAATACTGTTATTGTTTCAATTGGAAGGCCGTATGCTTCAGCCACAACTTCAGACACTTTTTTTACCATTTCTCTTTTTTTCTCAATGCTTATTCCGTTGTTTCCGGCAATTTGAATTACTGGCATAGTATCACCAATCTAATATATTAACGATTTAAGATAAATATCTTATTGAAGGTTGATAACATGCTCGGTGAAGATGAACTTGTAAAGATATTTCCGGATTTCGCAGATTTGGTGCAGCCGTCCGGAATCGATTTGGAATTGGATAAGATATACGTGGAGAAAAGCGCAGGATCATTGATTGACAATGAAAAGAATTTGCCTGAAATTGAAGAGCTTGAAGGCGATATTTACACATTGAAGCCCCACACAGCATATCTGGCAAGCATCAAAAGGAAAATAAAAATCCCTAAGGGATATACAATGCTTTATCTGCCACGCTCAACACTTTTAAGGTCATTTGTTTCCGTACAGACCGCAGTGGGAGACCCTGGATTTTACGGAACACTGATGTTTATGATTTACAATCACGGAGAATACGAATATAAAATCAAATCAGGCGACAGGATTGCTCAGGCAGTTGTATTTCCGGTGGAAGGTTCCGGAGAGTATGACGGGTCATATCAGGAGGCGGAAGAGTGAACGTTGCAGGTAAGATAGTTGAAATATTGGAAGAAGAGGATATCTTTGATGTCTTTGGAATTCCGGGCGAGCAGATTATGCCCCTTTATGAGGCGCTATCAAAAAGCGAAATCAACCATGTGCTTACAAGACACGAGCAGGGGGCGGCCACCGCAGCAGACGGATATGCAAGATCAACAGGTAAAATAGGAGTCTGCATCACAACAGCTTCACCAGGGGCACTTAATGTAACAATGCCTCTTGCAACAGCATTCAAGGACAATCTGCCAGTACTGGTACTGACCGGTGACAATGAACTGAAATATAGGGGAAGCGACCATTTCCAGTCAACCCCTCAGGTAGAAATGTTTAAACACATCACACGAGCATCCTACAATCCACTGAACGGAACGGAAGCGATGTATATGCTCAGGGCGTCCATTTATGAGCTTAAAAACTTCCCGAAAGGTCCGATTCACATTAACCTGTCTAAGGATGTCCTTTTGCAGGAGGACTTTGATGACTTTGACTTGTGCTATCTGTGTGAAGATGACATGTCCAATCTTTCAAGGGCACAGGAAGTCATTGACAATGCCGAAAGGCCATTATTAATTCTGGGTGCAGGTGCAATAAGCCAGGCACAGGCCATTGAGAATATTGTGAATGAATATCAGATTCCTGTTGCCACCACATTTCATGGAATGGGTGTGATTCCAGAAAGGAATCCCTTAAACCTTGGACTGTGCAGAACACGTGCAACAGAAAGGGGAAAATACGCATTTGAAAATGCTGACTGCATAATCGGTCTTGGAATCAAGGCAAGCGAAAGGACACTGCCTGAAATGCCTGAAAATTTCATCCATGTAAACATAAATAAAGATGTTCTGGTGGGCAATTATCCGATTCATGGTAAGGTTGCTGATTTTCTGGCAGAAATAAAATTCAAGCCTGTTGATTGGATTGATGAGATATCTCAGATTGACGATTCATATCATATTGAAGGCCTTGACGATGACTTAAAGCCGCAGGCCGCAATAAAAAGGATTCTTGAGAGATTCCCGGATAATATTGTCGCTTCAGATGCAGGATCACACACAACATGGGTAACCCTTTTAAAGAAATCCCAAAGGCCAAGACAGCTTCTGTTTTCAGGGGCGATGGCTCCGATGGGTTACGGCCTTCCGGCAGCGATAGGTGCAGGAATAGCGACAGGAGAAAAGGTCATAGTCATCAACGGAGACGGAGACTTTCAGATGAACCTCCAGGAGCTTGCAACACTTAAGCAGCAGGATCTGGATGTAATCGTGTTCATCATAAACAATTCAGAGTTCGGAATCATTCGCCAGTGGGAGGAATCATTCTACGATATGGAGCCTTACCAGGTCAAGTTGGAAAATCCCGATTTTGTAAAGCTGGCCTCAAGCTATGGAATCGATGCCGTAAGGGTGGACAATCTTGACGATTTGGAGATGATTCTGGATAAGGATTTGACAGGACCTCTTGTAATTGAGGTAATCGTGGAAAGCGAAGACATTCCCCTTCCAAGTTAGATGCAATTTTCCACATATTCCTTGACAACTTCACTTATGTTGATGGCCTTATCTAGGGGTGCTAAATAATATTGGCCATTTTCTTCGTAAATAATTCCGACAGGTGCAATTTCAGCAGAAGTTACCCTGTCTTTAATCATCACAATCTGCCTTCTGAAGGCAAATGTTAAACCATATTCCTTTTTAAATTCATAGTCGACGTAGTTTTTGAGTTCAAGATACTCTTCAATATCCTCAAGTATATTATCGCTCATCCAGAACACCTCTTATGAATATTCGAACATCTTTTTTTAAAATCAGCCTGATTGTAGGAACTATGAGTCTTAACGGGTAGATTTCAACTTCATTGATTCCGTATCCGTCAATGACTGACCCCTCAAATGAAGGTTCGGCACTCAGTTTCAGCTTTTCATGCATTGGATTGACGGTGGCTAAAATCGCCCAGATTATGCCGATGTATTTTCCGGTATCTGCATAACTGTTCATTCCAAAAATCAGGTGGTTTCGTATCTCTTTGACTTTGATGATATTTAAAACAGATTTCAGATAAATCTTGAAGTCATCAAAACAGGGTTTTGCCAGGTTAAAGAGCTTTTTAATGTCCCTTTCCTTTTTCTCTTCGTCTTCGTCATCTTCTTTGTCATCATCTTCTGATGGAAAATGGCGGGTGTAAATTTTGATTTTTTTAAAAATAAGTATTTTCAAACATCCTTTAATCTCGCTACCTTTCTTGGTGTATTCAAAAGATATTTTAATCCCAATAAGGAGTAAAAAAATAATAAATAGGATGATTATCAGGATAATCATCAAAAGGATGTTTAACATGTAAAGTCCTATTCTTCTTCTGTTTCTTCACTTGTACTGAATTCAGGTTCTATGTATTCGGATTCGTCGTAGTATTCATCAGGTTGTTGTGAATCCATATAATTTTTAATAAGGTCACTTATGACCAATGCAATGTCGGATATTGCTTTGTTTGCTTCTGATCCTTTGGTTAGATTGAGCACGCGGATTCCTTCGGCATCATTTCCCTTTTTAGGTATCACTACCATGGAAATCGGTTCAACTCCTGCACCTGCACCGACTGCTTGCCGCCTTCGCTACCGATAAGGTTTTCTCCAGCTCCGAATCCCACTCCCATTCTTACGACTGGAATTAGGATTTTATCTTCGGTTTCTATAGGGCTGCCGATTACATTGTCGACATTGGCCAGTTTACGTAATTCTTCAACAGTTGTTTTAATATTTTTTGACATAGTCTTCACATCCTATTATTGATTATACTTTTTGTTTTTTGTTGTTAAATAATTTTAGTTTTGAAGTTGAGTAATACTTTTGTCACTTATAAGACATACATTTCATGTGTAACTTTTTAGTTATAACTGATTTTTCGAGAGGTGCATTTCAAGTGTAACTTTTAACTTATAAGTTCTAATACACAGGATGTAGACATGCATTTCAAGTGTAACTTTTAACTTATAAGTTCTAATACACAGGATGTAGACATGCATTTCAAGTGTAACTTTTAACTTATAACTTATTAGAAAAATTTC
>NZ_ONER01000046.1 GCF_900316895.1 uncultured Methanobrevibacter sp.
GTTGTAGGTTAGTTTTTCAATGTAGTCATTTAATTGGTTTGTTCTTTTGTTGTACCATTTTTGTAGTCTTTTTTCTAGTTTTTTCCATCGCCTGCTTCCTTTCCTGCATTTAGACATTAATTTATTGACGTGTTTGATCATTTGGTTGTCATGATCAACATCAAAGAATTCTTTTTGTCTTTCACTTGTGACTAGCCATCCATTTTTGTTGGAATTGATATCACATCCAATGTATTCTTCTGTTAATGGCAGTTGTTCTGGTACATCAGTTTCAATGTTGAATGCTGCATAGTGGTTTAAACCATCATAATATACTGTAATGTTGTTGAATTTTGTGTTGGGACTGTTTAATAAATCCAGGTATTCTATGCTTGTGCTGAAGGTTACTTTTCCGTGTTTTCTTAAAGTTAGTGTGTTGTTTTCTACCGGCCTTTTGTCTTTTCGGATGGTTTGTCTGAAGCTAGGTCGTGTTTTCTTTTTAGAGTGAAATTTTGGAGTATTATGCCTTTTGCTTTTAAAATTGTTTTTAAAAGCTTTATGCAAATCATCACGTGCCTGTTGAAGACTGGTGGACTCTGTTTCCTCCAAGTAAGGCAATTCTTTTTTAGATTCGTTTAAAAATTGATTTAACTCATTTTTAGTTGGAATTTTATTAGAATCACCATATTTGGCTTTATATTTATTTAAAAGTTCATTATTAGAATCACCATATTTGGCTTTATATTTATTTAAAAGTTCATTATGGGTTTTACGAGTGCAACCATAGTTTTGTTTAAACATGACTTCTTGTTCGGGGGTTAAATGAAGCTTAACAACCACACCTCGAATATATTCGCCCATAAATCTCATTCCTCCAGTCCAATATATATAATATTTTTATTTCATTATCTAAAAAAAATGGAAAACATCTACTCTTTTTTAAAACAACAATTAAAATCACATTTAATTGAATAATATATCATTTATAATTACCCCTATATAAAAAATGAGAGAGAGCATTTGAAAAGTAATCGAATAACGAACTCAGAGCAATTTTTCAAACCCAAAACAATTTTTCATAATCAAAGCAATTATTAAAAATCCATAAAAAAAAGTATACTGAATAAAAATTCATGACCTAAAAAATCCACCAAAAAACACAAATAAAAAATAAACGCAAAAAATTAATTAAAAAAGATAGTACACCCAATAGTGCAATTCATCCATGACCTTGAAGAGGTCATGGTATTCTTGCATCATTTAGATAAAATTTATAAATGTATTATTGTTTTTCGTTTTGTTTTTTAGTTTCACATATTTTTTGAAATTTTCGTTTTTGAATTTTCAAAAAATTAGATTAATACTTTTCATATACTTTTTTATTACAAAATCAAAATTTGAAGAAATCACCATTTTTCAACCACTCGATGTATATGTATTACCTCACTTTCAACATTTCTCCTGAAACTCCCAAATTGTCCGAATTTTATATATAAAGAAAACGTATATTTTATGTAATAATATACGTAAATAATGAAAAGATACGAAGTCTTTATATACTAAAAAAATAAATAGTATAACAAGGGTTTGAGTAAAGAAATTTAGGAGGCAAAAAGCTTATGATCGAAGTCAATGAGCTAAACGACTACCTAGATGAATACTTGGAAGAAAAGCAAGAGGTAAAAAACTTAACTAAGGAAACAATCGAAAAACAAACATTCAACATATCCAAATTCATAGAATATTTGGAATCAAACGGAATAGACGAATTAAATGATAAAAATGTCAAAAAACAATTAAGACATTACCGTAGACACTGCCTGAAGCAGAGAGGAAACAAAAGGACCACTGTAAAAACCTATATGATGAACATTCTGGAATTCATCAACTCAGAGGATGTTCAGGAAGAAATCCAGCATGAAACCATCAAAATGAAGGATATCATTGAAGTAAAGGCAGAAGATCCTGAAACAGCTAAAAAAAGAATTGAAAAAATCTCTCTAACATGGCAGCAATCCAATTTCTTTTTAGATACTATCAAACAAAGCGGTAACATTAGAGATTACGCGATTTGCAGGACATTTATTGATTCCGGAATGAGGCTAAAGGAACTGGTCCTCTTAAACAAAACTGATATTCAGGTTCCCTTAAACGATGACGGATTTTACATAATGCCTGAAGACACCAGCGAATTCATTGATGTTTATTTGCGTGCAGAAACAACCAAAGGTGAGCTGAAGGACCGTACTACATTCATAACCTATGATACTCTTGAAAGTTTGAATGAAATGATGAGGGAACGTACCACAAAACTTAGGAAAAATACAAATGGAGTATATAGGCCTATTATTCAGCGAAAAAAGGCTGATGAAGAAAGGGTACGTGAAGAACTCTTTACTAATATCAAAGGGAAACGTATAGGAAAACGTGCAGTTCAGGACATCATCAAAAAGTATGCCCGTGAATGTGATGAGAGAATCAGCACCCAAGGATTTGACTGTCCGATAAACTACACCAAAAATGTCAGTGTTCACATTCTAAGACACACAGCGTTGTCCCATTATGCCGAAATACTTACCGTTGCAGAGGTACAGTCAATTGCAGGCCATTCCAACTCCCAAACAACAGACAAATATATTCACATTGACCGTGAACAAATGAAACATAAACTAAAGGTAAATTCCAATAGATTCCTATAAAAAATTTTTTACACTCAATACTGAATTAATCGAATTTAAATACTACATTAATCTAATATATTATTGAAACAATTTGATTAATGATATCTATGAATTTAAAGAAAAAAATTTTTGTATTGAGTATTTTCATTATTTTTATTTCAATATGTGGAATTTATTCTATGAATAATCCACAAAATACCGATGCATTGCCCCTTATTTTAAATGAAACTGATGAATCAGGCTGTTGTTCAGTTGTTTTACAACTTGATGGAAATGACACAATCATGTCTTACAGGCGTGATGCGAATCTGACTGCAGATATTTACATTGAACAGGTTGACTGGCATGGTCATCCTGCTATCAAACAGTATAAAACCGAGAACGGCTATTTTAACCATGTTATTGTAACTAACGATGGTTGGATAGTAGGATTAGGCGGCATAGATGACGGTGAAGATAATGAAAGATGTGAAAAAATTGCCTCTGAAATGATTTCAGACGACAATAGCATATCACAATACGCTTTGCAGCAAATTCAGGATATCAAAAAGCCATACAAGAAAGGACATATCATTATCAAGGCACCTAATGGAAATTATGGTTTTGCCACTGACGAGAAGATAAAAACAGGAAAGCTCAATCCTGGAGAGTATATTTCCATGCCAAACAAGTATGAGTTTTCCAGAAAAGGCAATGTTACTTTAAATTCAAGTGATAAAATCAGAACAATGGTTGAATTGGCTCAATCTGATTTATATGGTCTTAACAGACGTGATGTCTTTGTTTATGATTTCCATATTAATGAAAACGGAAATACTACTGATATCTTCCTTTCAAATGATGACGGATCACGTGCAGATTCTGATACTAAAGACAGCTATGACGATGTTTTATTCAATAATACAAAATATGAAGGTTCTAAGCTTCCTTTAGGTCCTAATTATGAGCAGATTGGATCTGTTACCTATGAACATCAAAACTCCAATTTTGAGAATTTATTAATATTGTTGCTCATTGTAGGATTTGTTGTTTTCGTCGGAATATTATTCTTCATAGTATTGAAATTAGTGAGATCTGTTAAACGCAATATTCGGCGCTGAAATTTATTAAATTTCATGAAATTTATTAAAAAATAACAAAATTTGAAGAAAATATCATATTTCAATAACTTGATATATATGGAGCTATTGATTTATGTCATTTTCTCAATATTACTTGAGTAGTAGTGGTAAAATAAGTATAACTACTACTTTCTGTAAATATGGATAATATATATTTATATATTTTCTGTATATATGGAAATAATGAAATATGGAAAATACCTATAATACTACTTTCCGTATAATAGGTAATTATATATTACTACTATTTATAGATAATATAGATAAATACCTACTATAACTATTTTTATATATTCCACTATTAGTATATATTTAAGGATAATATACGGAAATACTATTCCGACTATGGTAATATTACACTAACAAGAATTTTAGTAAAAATAATCCAAAATATCACTTTATTTTAAAAATAGAACACAATTATTGATTTATAAAATAATCAAAAGAATAATTAAATCAAACATATAAAATTACAAAGTATTATAATAAATTTGAATATATAAGATTCTCTAATCCCTTTTTGATAATGAAATTTATTAAATTTTATAAAATTTATTAATTTTTTTAAAATTCAGCTTTGGTACAAAGATCTTCATTTTTCAAAACATGCAAATAATTATAGCGCCATCTATATGTCTCAGTTGATATTTGGTAATTTCATTAAAAAAGTTAATTTCGAACAGCATGCCTGACAGAAATCATGCTTTTACAATATCTTTCAAATCATTTTCCACTTTTTTATTGCTGTGTAAGGTTCCCAGAAAGATTCTAGAAATTTGGCACCTGCTAAGATTAAAAAATAAATAATGTTTTAGGGGTTTTTTGTTTTAAAAAAAGTCAGATGTGAAATGAGAATGCTGAAGTTAATTTCAATTAATGATGAAAAATAAGCTCAAAATCCCAACAGTATCTTTATTCCAATCAGAATGAGAATGACACCACCAATGATTTGGAATTTGTCCCCAACATAGTTTCCAAGTTTCTTTCCTATGAATATGCCTGCAATGCTGAAGGCGAATGCCACAATACCAATGATTGCAGAGGATATCAATATAGGATCTTTTAAAAGTGCAATTGTTATTCCAACTGCAAATGCATCAATGCTTGTCGCTATTGCAAGAAGAGTGACTTCCCTGAATGAGAAATGATCTGTTATTTCCTCATCATCTCCTGTGAGGCTTTCACGAATCATGTTCAATCCGATGGCAAGAAGAAGTATGAATCCTATTATAGGTGCAAGTGATTCCACAATGCTTGCAATCACGTTGCCGCAGAAAAATCCTAAAATAGGCATCAATGCCTGAAATCCGCCAAAAAACAGTCCATAATATACAATCTGTGAATTTGTCAATTGCTTTTGCGTAAATCCCTTGGTCATAGATACGCTGAATGCATCCATTGCAAGGGCAACAGCAACTAGAAATGTAGAAATCAGATTGAAAGACATTGACTAATGATTTGTAGATTATTTTATATATAATTATTTCTTAATGGAGGAGAATAGGTGGGATAAAATCCCACCTACTCTTTCGCACGATCGGTTGCAGGAAATATCAGTTAAGTTATTTCCCAATTAAATTATTGTGCATACTCCATATTTAAAATAAGCAGTTTTAAATCCTTACAATTTTATATAGTCAAGGCAATATTATGAACTCAGACAATAGGTTTGAAAGCATCTTATTTAATTCAGTCATATGACTTTCATAAAAATCATGTATTGCAAATGGACAATCCTTTAAAATCTAAGACTAAAATCAAAATGTTTCAAAAACAATATTAGACCCAATTATAATTTTTATAAATCGGATTTTGTTAATTATTTATATAATTTAAATTAAAACAATAAACATGAAAGACTTATTTGATGTATGCAAATTCGGGGATTTGACACTCAACAGTAGAATCGTCAGAACAGGACTTTGGGAATCCCAACGGGAAAAATCAGGAAACATGACTCCTGAAATATATAACAGATATGAAAATATAGCTGCAAGCGGTGTTGGCTTGATTATCAGTGAGTTATTCTCACTTTATCCAAGGGATGTATTTTCAAAGTATTCAAATACCGTGAATTACTCCCGTTTTGTGCGTGAAGCCCGTGACCTGACTGACCTTGTTCATCTTTATGATGTTCCGATTTTTGCTCAGCTTGGTATGGTGCAGTTCAACAAGAAAACAGAACAGAACATCAAGATTGAGGATGTAAGCATTGATGATATGCGAAAGATTCAGGCTGACATGATTATGGCTGCTCAAAAGTTCGATTACGGCGGATATGACGGAATCCAACTGGGTCTTGGAAACTACTATTTTTTAGCAAGATTCATCAACCCCACTTTCAACAGCCGTGAAGACAAGTACGGCGGAAGCACCCTAAACCGCCTGAGAATAGTTCTGGAAATTATCAAGGTCATAAAGAAAACAACAAAGCTTCATGTAAACTGCCGTCTGAATGCATTTGACGGCACCACCAACGGAATGACCCTGGATGAAACCATCAATGTATGTCAATTGCTTGAAAAGCATGGTGCAGACAGCCTTCAGATTACCCGTCCACGTTCCCCACAGTTTTTCACACGTGAAAACAGGGATAAAAACCCATTGATTGATGCAACTCAGGAAATAATCAAAAGGGTTGACATTCCGGTCATCCTTGGGGGAGGGGCAACCAGCCAAAACCAGATAAATGATATACTAAACGCTACAGACATTGATTACATATCCATGCAGAGGCCGTTTGTCCAGGATCCAAGTTTTCTTGTGGACTGGCAGATTGAAGGAAATGGCGAAAGCTTCTGCAAGACATGCAACAACTGCTACTGGAAAAAGACAAGCACATGCCATATCAGGCCATGCAAAATCAGGCCCTAGTCATTGCGGTATGTCCTGAACTTGTCCAGAAAGTGATTCAGTTCCTCTTCTATCTGATAAAGCGAAACTATAGGCTTGTGATTAAGGAGTGTTGTGAGGGCTATCAATAACGGAATTGCCTCACCGACATTCACATTCACAAATTCCAAATCCTGATAGCTGATTTTGAAGTTCTCATTCAAGTGCTCATCAATTCTAAGTCCCGGAGGGATGAAGTTAATCTCCTCTTTTTCTATAAGTTCCTCCAAATCTTTTGTGCCTTCCAGGATATCGTCAAAATCAATTTTATCCTTGCTTAAAAGAGGATTTAAAAAATCAAAATGAATGTCATAGTCATATTTGGAATGCTCCCTGAAATATTCGTTCACCATCAGATAATTGATATACAGCTCATGGTTAAGGATAGAATATTTCCTGTTGTTGACTATGAATTCCATGTTTAGATATTAGTAAAAAAAAGTATAAAAAACTAGTTATTGGATAACTAGTCTTCCTGTGGTGTATATTTTCTGATTGCAATTTTCTTGAATTCCCTGATGAACAGCTTTGCCCATAGGTATCCCACTGTTCCTCCGACAAAACAGCCTGTAATTACACCTGCATATATTCCAACCACGCCCCATCCGAAGATAAAGCAGAATATATATGCAAATACACTCTCAAGAATCAGTGATCTCAGAAGAGTAATCAAAAGGGAGTAGATTCCTTTACCGACACCCTGAAACATCATGGATGACATTATACCATGAGGTATTGCAACAACGAACAGTGTCAATACTGATATTGCCCTTGCAATTTGAGGGGCAAGGCTTGAGCTTGCTGAGGTGTATGCAAACATCGCTGCGATTTGAGGTGAGAATATGTATATTAGAATGCCCAAAGCGATTGATACTACAAAACCGATTTTAATGGAATATGAATGAGCGGTCTGCAGGTTTTTGTAATTGTGTGCACCATATGCTACGCCCGCTACAGTAAGTACCGCTGTTCCGATACCTATCAAAGGAATCATGGACAATTGTACAATTCTCATTGATGCGGTATATACAGCTACGGCTGTTGTTCCGTCAGCCATTACAAGCATTGAGTTGATGATAATTGCCAAAGCTGAAAATACGATGTTTTCCAAAGTTGAAGGAATTGCAACCTGAAGTGTATCCAACATTATATATGACTGATAATCGAAGTTTTTGAATGACAAGTCAAGGTAGAGGTCCCTTTTACCCCAAATCCAATAGCTCATCACTACACATGACATTGATGCTGATATGACTGTTGCCCATGCAGCACCTGCTATGCCGAAGTTAAGGATATAAATAAAGACAGGATCCAGAATGATGTTCAATATTGCTGTTACCGCAATAGCTATTGTAGCCCTTCTCATGTCTCCTTCTGACCTGAAGATTGCTGAAGCCACACCTGAATATACGAATATGAAGAGGAATCCGAAGATGATGTAGCTGTAGTCCAATGCATATTGGATTGTGTTTCCTGCACCCATGAACTGAAGGATGGGCACCATGAACACTTCAATGAGCACGGTAAATATCACGGACACTATCACTGACAATACGATAGCATGCAATGCTGCATTGTTTGCCTGCTTGTAGTTTTTAGCTCCGATATACCTTGCAATCAAGGAGTTTGCACCTGCACCTATACCGTTTCCCAGTCCTACCAATACCATAAACAGCGGTGTGATGAAACCGATTGCCGCCAATGCATCTGCACCGAGTCCTGCTACCCAAATACTGTCTGCAATATTATAAAGCATGATAAGCAGCATGGAAAGCATCATAGGCAGAGCCAATTTAATAATAGCCTTTTTAGGGTCTCCTGTAATCATTTCAATATTTTTGCTTTTTTCTTTTGCCATTTTAATCCTCTTTTTCGTTTAACTCCATTGTCTTAATAGCAATTTCCTTTAAAACCAATTGCAATAATTCCTTGTCAACATAACCTTTTTCCTTTATGACTTCATCTTCCCAATCCTTAAGGACTTTGATTGCCTCTGATAAGGTTGTTCTACCTTTTGGTGATAGTGAAACCTTATTCTGTCTTCGATTGTTTTCATCAATGGTTCTTATGACAAAACCGTTGTCCTCCAATTTTTTGATGGACCTTGCAACGGCTCCCTTGTTTATATTGCATCTAGATGCAATCTTTTCCTGGTTGAGGTTTTCATGATGGGATATTTCAAAGAGAAGATGCAATTGGGTTTCATTGATTCCCAAATCGCCCAATCTGTGATTCATATAGATTGAGTGACCCCTTGCGATTATTGCAATCAGATTGCTGATTGGAATTGATGAACAGTCAATGTTTTGAAATTCTTTTAGAGACATATGATCTACTCTAAAAATGAATCCAAGTTAAAGTCGTCCTTTTTGACCTGCTTTGTGGTCAGTCCTAATGTCTTGATTGGCTTTACTGAGTACTTTTCGACCTGCTTGAATGACTTGTCGAAATCACTGGTTGCTGCGGTCATGAAGAACTTTACGTTATTGAGTTTTCCCTCATTATGCTTTAAATATGAAAGGGTAGGTGTTGCCACCTTTCCTGCCCAGACCGGCGCTCCGATATATACCATATCATAGTCTGCAGGATTGAATTTCTGCTCTTCAAGGTCGATGATCTTTTCGGATATCGCATGTTTTCCTCCGCGTGCATATCCCATTTTTCCCTGATAGTTCACTTTTGGAATGATTTCTTCAATATCTGCGTTAACGTTACTTGCGATAGATTCTGCAAGCTTTTTTGTTGTATTTGTTCTTGAATAATATACGACTAATGATTTCATAACATATTATTAATATCTTCTACTATATAAACTGTTGCATTGACAACTATTGACATTGCAACAATTAAAAAATGAATAAAAAAAAGAAATGGAAATTAGTGTTTGAAAAAGTTTGACCATTTAACCTTATGCCTGGTATCCATAACCTCTTCATCGTAGGTTTTGGTTTTGTTAATTCCATATTCCTTTTCCACAATTTTCTTTTTCTGAGTAATGTCAAGAGAAGTGTCTTTAATCTTATTGAGATATGATAAGTCCTTGTCGACTTTTTCAATCTTTTGTTCAAGCTCGGCCTTTTCCTTATTGGCTTCCTCAATTTTCTTTTCCACAATTAGAACACCTGACTCAGATACGACATCCCTCATATCAAAGAACATTTCAATGGCTTCACCCACTTCTATGCCATTTTCCTTTAAAATCTCAACTTTTTGAGCCTGTTCGTCTGTTAATTCGATTTCCATTTTCATAATAAATTCCCCAAATATAATTGTTAATATATATTAATTTTTACATTTAAATTATTTTCTAAATTTCAAACCCATCTTAAATGCATCGCCGATTTTTTCACCAAGCCTGAAGTAGGAATGTGTCATGTCATCATATGCAATTGGATTGACCTTTTCGAAAATGATTCTGCCCTTTTCATCCACAATGTCCTCTTCAGCCTGGACATTGACAATCTCACCGGTAATCTGTGTGTGGGAGCCCACCTCTGCAATGTGCATTACCCTGCATTCCAGGGAAAGCTTGAACTCATTGATCAATGGAGCATTGACCTTTTTGGCCTTCTCGTGGGTGAAGCCTATTTTTGACAGCTTGTCTTGCCTATAACCTGACTCGATGCCCAGATAATCCACTTCACAAACCTGTTCAACGCTTCCAAAAGCAAGACAGAACTCCCCTGAATGCAGGATGCTCTTGAGTGTTTTCCTTTTAAGTGTAGAGTTGATTGCAATCATGACCGCCGGAGGGTGATGGGAACACATTGTCGCAAAGGCAAGAGTGCATGCATCTGCATTTCCATCCTCATCATATGCGCTTGCAACAACCGCCGGAGCCGGATACATCATGGTATGATTTTTAACATTTACTTTCATGATTATATATTATAAAATCATATAATATAAATATGGAAAAACTAAAAGTAGCCAAAACAATTTCAACATTCACTAATCCGCCGATCATCTGCATTCCACTATTTCTGATAATCTGTGCAGCATTATCATTTACACCGAGCGGATTTGATTTTGGCAAGTTCATTGTTTTAGAAGTCATTTCATTTGTGTTCGCATCCATTTTGCCTATGGCAATCATTCTTTTTTGGGCAAAGAAGCTGAATACCGACAGCGACATTTCCAACCGCTCAGACAGGTACATGCCTTTGATTGTGGGAATCGTATCATATTTCATCGGATTTCTAATCTGCTATATCTTTAAATTGGACAACTTCCTGACATGTCTGCTTCTGTGCTATTCTATAAACACCGGAGTCGTTTTGCTATTTACAACAAAATGGAAAATAAGCGTGCATACGACCGGATTGTCAGGTCCTGTCGCAGCATTGATACTGTTGCTGGGTCCTTTCGGAGCCCTTTTCGGCTTGATATATCCAGTTCTGATCTGGTCAAGGGTGCTTCTTGAAAAGCATACGTTGTCCCAGGCCATCAGCGGAGGCGTTCAGGGATTCTTTTTAACAGTGCTTGAGATGTATCTATTCATGAACCTTCTTGGCTTGCCTGTCATGAATCTGGTAAGTCTTTATGATTCAATACTATACATATTGGCAATTATACTAACACCGATATTGTTGGGCTTGTTGAGCTATATAAAAACAGATTATCCTCTAAAAATATTCATCATTGGAGAAATCCTTTTACTGATATTGTTCTTTGTACTGACACCGTCAAGCGTATTTCTGATATTTTTCCTTACCAGCCTGACATCAATACTTATCAGCATCTATGCCGGTGATGATTTCATATGGTACAGGATCATATCCGGTCAGTCATTCAATACCCTGTAATTTAAAATGAAGTCCTTATCTAATGGATAGTAATCAATCAACTCCAACTTTACTGATTCATCCATTGTATTAAATCCATCGCCATCGAAAAATGTCTTTGCATCAGCACCGCCAACTACCATTGGCGCAACACAAATGCTGATTTCATCAATCAGTCCGGCCTTTATCATGGAAAAATTAAGTGTGGCTCCACCCTCAAGCATAAGTTTCCCGATGCCTTCCTCATGCAGATAGTTCATCAGAGCCTTCAAGTCCACGCGCTTGTCGCCTGAAAAGAAGAACTTCACTCCGCGCTTTTTCAGTTCATTGTAGGTTTCGCTTTTCATGAACTCTTCCTTATATTCATTGGCTCCTGCAATAATGGTCTTTGCATCATTGTTTGTAATTCTTGCATCGGCAGGGGTTCTGCATTTGCTGTCTACAACAACCCTTACGGGATTGTCTTCGGGCTTTGCATCAATCTTATGTACAGTAAGCCTAGGGTCATCGGCAAGAACCGTTCCTATACCGACCATTATGCCGTCACATTCCTTTCTGATTTCATGCACCCTTTCAAGGTCCTTCTTGCCGGAAATGTTTGAGCTTCCTGTAGCAGTTGCGATTTTACCGTCCAATGTCATTGCTGCATTCAGTATAACATAAGGCCTCATGATTTCACCTATATATGATAGAACATCTCTTTTATATGCAAAAAGTTCATCAATGTCTTATTTTCAAGCATTCCAGGCATTGTCAGGGCAACGATAATTCCAATAACTCCAAATACAAGACCTATACCCCAAATTATTTTCACAGCATCCTTTTCAGCAATCGGTCTTCTTAAAACCAGTCTTATAAGTGACTTGAAGCCCTGTTCAGGACGTACAAGTTTTCCCTCATCATTTAGCTGTGTCGGCTTTTGCTGCTGTCTGTTCATTACGCCTGCAGAGTAGAATTTCAAGGCTGCGTCAATGATATTCGGCATCATGATGATGAATGCAATCAGCTTTACACGACCGATGAATGCGATACAGACAATGGCTGCCCCAATAATAAGTGTACCGGTATCTCCCGGAAAGATCTTGGCAGGATATCTGTTGAAGTACAGAAATGCAATCAATGCACCAAGCATACTCATTGAAATGATTGTTACGTCATATTTGCCCAGTATTATACATGCTATTGTAAGTGAAGCCATTGAAATGACTCCCAAACCTGATTCGATACCGTTCAAGCCTGCCAGCATGTTTGTCAAATTGGCACCGATGGACAATGCAATAGGAATGGTAATCAGATACAACAGACCTACATTAGGCGGTGCAGCCCAGATCAATGGAAGGCCTGCCAAAAAGAGAAGGAAGAATTTTTCCTTTGAGGATAGGGCAAGCAAATCATCTGCAATTCCTATGATTCCAACAAGAAGAATTACAACAAGAACAATTACCAATGGGAATGTCAATATGTCATGCATATATATTCCGGAAAACATTCCAATGATAAATCCAAAGAGAATTCCAAATCCTCCCATTTCAGCAACAACGGGTCTCCAGGACTTGTGTATGTCTTTTCCGACAATGTCAGCAGCTTCAAGTTTGGCAATAATCCTCGGCATATATCTTATTACTAATTAAAATAATTAATCATACGGATTACTTTTTATTTAGGATATAATAGACACTTCTTATGGGCATATCCAGTTTATCCGCAATTTCCTTTGCAGACCATCCCTCGCTTTTCAATCGTTTTATCTCTGAATGGTCATGTTTTCTTTTCCTGTTATCAAAATTAGCTTTGCCCTTCTTAAGCAGATAATAGACACGGTTGAGAGAAATGTCAAGCTTTTGTGAAATCTGCCTTGCAGTCATTCCTTCATTTGAAAGCTTCACCACATAAAACTCGATTCCATTGCTTTTAGACTTAGCACCCCATTCGTACTTTTTTTTAACATTAATGCCCACTTCCTTTAGGGCATCAATATAGGTTTGTGATGTTCTATCATAGACGCTGGGAGCGCAGGTTATCTCTTCAAGGTCCGGATACTCGTCAATCAAATCCACAATCATGGAAGAGGACAGCGCCTTTGTAATATGAATAGATGTGACTTTCTTATCCATATTATCACTTCTTGATTAATTCCAGGAACTTTTTGGATTTGTCGGTTTTCGGATTTTTAATCTGGTCGATATGCTTGATTTCCTTTTTGATTCTTGATTCATTGATGTTGAATGCATAGCTGATGGTTTCAAGGTCAATGTCTGAATTCTGATTGATTAATGCTGCACCCAATGCAACATGGTTGAATTTGAATTTTGAATTGTGCATTTCCTTTTCAAACTTGAATTTCTCATATAAAAGCAGATCCATTTTAGGAATATTGATGATTCTGATGTCCGTAAATTCCTTGAGGATTTCAATGACCTCTTCGTAGGTTGTCTGGAATACCCTTCTCTGTTCACGGTCCAGCTCAACGCGTATGTATGGAAACGGTCCCAAGTTGATTTTACGCGCATTGTTTGAGGTTGTAAAGTAATATCTGAATATGTCCCAAATGATTAATGTGTATGCGATGTTCTTGAATATATTCCTGTAGATGTTTTCCCTGACCTTGATATCCCTTTTAAGAGACCTTGTCATGTTGCAGTACCTGTCGATATAGTTAAGGCTTCTGAATCTCTTTTCGATTTGAGCCTTTCTCCATGCCTCAATCGCATCCTGGTCATATTTGTCGATGAAATCAGGTTTTTGATTTTCAAATTCGTCAAGGATTTCATCATACTTGTTAATCCTTTTAAAATCGGTCAGATTGCGCTTCAATATGTCATCCTTAATTTCAGAGATTATCTCATCGGCATAGCCAACATAAGCCAGTGCCAGTGCTTTTCTAGCATTCTGGTCATCTATGATTGCAGGTTTTGTCTTGTTAAACCTCAGGCGCTCTATGCGCACATTGGCGCCATAGCGTTTTCTGACTTCCTCTTCATAGTTGTCAATATATTCGGAGTCCAAAGTGATAGTTTTGCGAATCAGACGGTTGTTTTCATCCTTGAATTTGATTGTAGGAGATATTGTCTTGACGACACCCCTCCTTTCCTGTTTCAGGATATTTAAAACCTGCTTGAATGATTCCCTTGAATATTGTGAGAGTTCATTCATCAGGACCATATAATTTCCGGACAGAGGCAGATATGGTATTATCTCAAGGCGATGTGTCAGTTCCCTGCTTACCTTGAATGAAAAGGATGTGCTTTTGCAGGTGCACTGACCGTCCATATCCTTAAACTCATTCATGGCATATTTCTTATAGCATGAATTGCACTTCACATATCCGAACTGCTCAAGGTTTCCAAGGGCAATCTTATGTGAGTCTATTGCTGACTTTACACGGTCTAAAATGTTCTTTTTGGCATTTGCCGATGTTATGAATATCTGGTTATGGCGACTGGTTTCCCTTATCTCATCTGCAGCCACCTCCGATACGGTTTTTGTCCCATATCTATTGACGGATACAAAAGGGGTGGTGTACCCCTGTACATCCATGTCATCCTTAAGTTTCTGCAAATGGTCTAGTCTGCTGTCTAGCTTGAAGTAAAGATCCTTGAAAACTTCAAAATCCTCAATATTCTCAAGGCTAATAGGATCATTTGAAATTTCCTCCAGGAAGGTCTCGGCCTTGTTTACTAGAGCAGACTCTTGCATTTTAATCTATCTATTGAATTCTTTCACCGACTTCAGCATTTTCATCCGGACTGAGCAATGCTCCTGATGCGCCTGTGGCCAGAATCATACCTTCGGATAGGGTTCCAAAAAGCTTTGCAGGCTGGAGATTTGCAACCACACAGACCTTTCTTCCAATCAAATCTTCAGCATCATAGAATTTGGCCAGGCCCGCAACAATCTGTCTAGGCTTTTCCTCACCCAAGTCGACCTGCAGCTTAAGCAGCTTGTCTGACTTTTCAATCTTTTCCGCTTCTTTTACTTCGCCTATCTTTATTACAAATTCATCAAATTGATCTATTGTCACTAAATCACTCATATTATCATCTTCACTGTCTTTTAAGTTTTCTTTAAGTTTTGCCTTTTGGGCTTCAATTTCCTTGTCTTCAATCTTTTTGAAAAGAGGTTTTGCCTTTCTGATTTCATGGCCTGCAGGAAGGGAAAGCTTTGCATCCTCCCATTTGTCAAGTGAACCTAAATTCATTATTTCAGCAATCCTATCGGCTTTTGATGGAAGGAAGGGTTTTAGGGTGTAAGCTAAAGTTTTAGCCAATTGATTAGATAAGTATAAACAGTTTGCCGCCTTTTGAGGATCTTCCTTTATTGCCTTCCATGGTTCTGCATCATTGAAGTATTTGTTACCCTTTTTGGCCACCTTGAATATTTCAAGAAGGGCTTCCCTGAACTCATAGTCTGCTATGTATGCGCCAGCCCTGTCAGGCAGC
Organism: uncultured Methanobrevibacter sp.; assembly: GCF_900316895.1. Classification (GTDB taxonomy): domain Archaea; phylum Methanobacteriota; class Methanobacteria; order Methanobacteriales; family Methanobacteriaceae; genus Methanocatella. Next base: position 15,897 of record NZ_ONER01000046.1, read on the forward strand.
TCTTCGATTGCATTTCTGAATTCCTCATCTTCAGCTGTCGGATCTGCGTATTCAGGAATTTTGCTGTCGAACTGCTTTTTGGTGAATACGAATGTCCTGTGAAGGAAGTTTCCGATGACGTCGGCAAGCTCATCGTTGTTTCTTCTCTGGAAGTCATCCCATGAGAAGTCTGAATCCCTGTTGAGGGGAGCGTTTATTGTCAGGTAGTATCTGAGCAAGTCAGGCTCATAGTCCTTTACGAAATCAGCTATCCATATTACCCAGTTTTTGCTGGTTGACATCTTTTCTCCTTCAAGTGAAAGGAATTCTCCTGCATATATCATGTCAGGCAGCTTGCATCCGTATGCCTTCAAAAGTCCCGGCCAGAATATTGAATGGTGGTAGATGATGTCCTTTCCTATGAAGTGGACAACATAATCGTTCCAGTACTCTTCCCATTTCTTTCCGGATACCTTTGACCATTGGCTTGCAGATGAGATGTATCCGAGGAATGCCTCAATCCATACATATAAAACCTTGCCTTTTGCCTCATCGAGAGGAACAGGTATTCCCCAGTCCATGTCACGGGTCAGAATCCAGTCGGTAAGGCCTTCATTAAGCCAGTTGGTAGCATAGTTTTTGACGTTTGCAGGCAGGTTGTCATTTGTTGAGATATATTCCTTAAGAGCATCCTCAAGCTCTGACAGCTTGAATGCATACTGGAAGGTGTCCTTTATTATAGGTGTGGTTCCGCAGGTAATGCAGTGAGGCTCGTCCAGCTCGGTCGGATTAAGTGCCTTTCCGCATTTCTCACAGTGGTCACCTCTTGCTTCGGAACCACAGACAGGACATAATCCTTCAACGTATCTGTCCGGAAGGAACTTGTTACAGTTCGGACAGTACAGCTGCTGGATGTCTTCCCTGTAGATGTATCCGTTGTCATATAATGATTTGAAGAAGTTTTGAGCCAGTTCGTAGTGGGCTTCATCTGTGGTTCTTGTAAAGTTGTCAAGGGATATGTTCATTGACTCGACGTCCTTTACAATCATATCATGGTATCTTTTTGAAATTTCAATCGGTTTTTTCTTTTCCTTGTCTGCCTTAACTGCAATTGGAGTTCCATGTTCATCGGTTGCACAGACCATCAGCACATCATTGCCGATCATCCTGTTGTATCTTGCATAGATATCCGCAGGAAGGTATGTTGAGCGGATATGGCCCAAATGACATGGTCCGTTTGCATAAGGAAGTGCGCATGAAATAAAAATCTTTGACATTTATCTAATCCCCTTATCTATTTTAAACATGATATAATTATGTTACTCCTATTTAATATAATTAATACTTTTTAAGCCATTATATGGGTATAATCAAAAAATTCCGAAAAAACAAGACACATGAAAAATCCATTAACATCAAACTCCAAATTTCAATCTAAACCTTATTTACATATTTTTCAAATTCATCCAATTTTAGTCATGGAAGGACAATTTGACTAAACTATTTAGTGGTTTCACTCTGAAATATTGAAAATTATTTTATATATTTATAATCATATATATTATATTATACATTTCAATTCAACTTAAAGGTGAGACGATGCAAGATAAAAAGAAATTTTTGTTAAGTATTCTGATTATATTATGTGTCTTAATTTCTTTATCTGCAGTTGCAGCCCAGGATTCATCGGATGCGGACATCCAAGAGTCTTCATCAGACATTTCAGACCCTGCTATTTCAGGGGTTTGTGATGACCAAGATGAACTGGGAAAAATGGCAGACAGTCCCTCTGCAACCTTAGGATATTCACATCAATATAATAATTCAGATGAAAGTTTAGAAAGTTCATCAGACTCAGACAAACTAGGAGACGGCGACATAAGTGTCTATGTTCCTACAAGTGAACCAGATACCCCGGAGATATATGTTACTATAAATGACCCGGGGGAAATACAAGTTGAGGTCTATATAGGGGATCCGCCAAATACATACACAGTAAGCGGCAACACATTCGAGGACATTCAAAATACCATCAATAGGGCAAGTAAATATGATAAAGTTGTCATACCTGCCGGCACATATGTAGGAAACGGCACCCCCATCGTAATCAGTAACCACATTACCCTGAAGGGAGAGGGCAATCCAACTCTTGATGCACAGAGCCTGTCCCAGATACTAATAGTTACAGACGGATATGGTCATGTAACAGTGGATGGAATTACTTTCATCAACGGTAATGCTCCAGGCAGTGAAGAGTACGGCGGAGCCATTGTTTGGGGAGGTTCTAATGGAAATATAAAAAACTGTAATTTTATAAACAATCACGCCGGCAAATATGGTGGCGCAATTGCATGCAAACACCATGATTGTGAGATTAATAACTGTAATTTCTACTACAACACCGCCAAGGAAATCGGTGCCGTCATTGCAGCTAATTACAATTTTAAAATAAAAAATTGCAATTTCACCGGCAATTCAGCAACTGATGGATCGATAGGAGCTGCCTATCTGGGCGGAGATAATTCCATTATTGAAAATTCATATTTTGCAAATAATACAGGTGAACTTGGTGGTGCCGTTGTTATTGAGGCATCAAATGGAAAAATTTTATCCACTACTTTTGAGAATAACATCGCCGAAAGCAGCGGCGGAGCAGTTGTATTGTTTTCAGAGGGAGCAAGTATTGAAGGATGCCATTTCAATAGTAATTCCGCTAAATACGCGGCAGCAATTCAGGCAAGCAGAAACAATATCAAAATATCCGGTTGTGACTTTACCGGCAATCGTGCCAGTAAAAATGGTGGAGCCATTTATGCAAACAAAAACAATATCGACATATCCGATTGTGACTTTACAGCTAATCGCGCCAGTGAATTTGGTGGAGCCATTATATTGTTGGGAGATAACAACAGATTATCAGATTCCTCATTTACCAATAACAGAGTTGAGGTACACGGCGGAGGGGCTGTTTACATGGACGGCACAAATCTCACCGTGATAAATTCAAATTTTGAAAACAATCATGCCAGGTATGCAGGGGCTCTTCGTTTGAGTGGAAATGATGGTAAACTGCTTGATTCCACTTTTATCAACAACAGCGCCAGCGGTTCTTGTGGTGCAGTATATCATTACTCTAGAAACGGTGCAATTGAAAATTCCTCTTTTGTCAATAATAGTGCATATGCCGCAGGAGCTGTCCAATTGGCCGGCAACAACACCATAGTTAGAGATTCCAACTTTACAAACAATCAAGCCATTCAATATGGTGGTGCCATCTTTGCAATGAATATCGATGGTATTATTGACAACTGTAATTTTGTAAAAAACACTGCCACAGCCCAAACAAGTTACGGCGGTGCCATATTGTGGGGTCGTGATAATATGGAATCAGACATATACCTCAATATAACAATAGTAAATTCATATTTCAGCAACAATCATGCCACTAAGGGTCACATCTTCATTGCAAATGTCATGGGATACCCACAAAATTACACTTGTTTAATCGACAATTGCAGATTTAATGATGATTATACCACTGAAATATCTGTCAGTTCCAACAGCGACCTCTCATTGAAATTTACAATTAAAGCATATTATAATTATCGTGACAATTCCATATGGATAGCTGATATCAGTTGTATTGGAACTGTATACTGTTATGCCGATGGCAGATATGATTCCTGGGGTTATCCTCCTAGCTTCTCCATTCCCATAAGTTCCCAACCGTATCTCAAAGTGGAAATCTACAACAATACCAATGATAAACTGATCAGTAATGCTAGCGTCCAAGCTGACAGCTGGGGATCTGCCACATATAGTTACGCAAGCCTTCCGAATGGAGAATATCGCTACAGGGTTTACAATTTGGGTGACGACGTCCTGCCGGGATTATCTGAAGGAAGCTTTGAAATTCATCGCACACCAACCAATTTAAGCATTACAGTTAGCAATGCAAACTATCCAGAAACCCCTATGGCAAACGTCACCGCAAGCTCTCCTGGAACATACACCATAGTCATTGATGGAAACACATACAGCGTTTCATTTTCACAAGACGAAATCAACAACGGCGGAGGACAAGCAAGCAAAATGGTGAACCTGGGCATTTTGGATGCAAGCAACGATTATGTTGCTACTGTCAGCTATGAAATGAATAACCAATATCTGGCTGCCAGCACCCAAACATCATTTAATGTATATCAGGGAGTTCCGGAAATAGACATTGCAGGAACAGAAAGTTATTACGGCCAGGATGCAGTATTAAATTACGCCATAACCGATGGAATAGTGGTTGGCTCAGTCGTTATCAAAAGGGGCAGCCAGACCTTGGTGGAAGGCACAAACTATACTGTCACAATTTCCGGAGGTAAAATCATCATCAGCGGACTTGCGGAAGGCAACTATACCGTGAACGTGGCAACAGCCGAAAACACAAATTATAACTCAAACTCCGATGGGGCAACACTCATCGTCAAACCTTTAGTTGATTTGGGCATTGGCGTGTCCGTCAACAATCAGACCCCATATTATGGAGATACCGTTGCCTACACTATTACAGTCAGCAACAACGGTCCAAGTGCAGCTACAGATGCAATCATTTCATTCACAGTTCCTAACGGCATGAACGTGAGCTCTCCGGATGCAAGTTATATGGGAAACGGAGTCTGGAACATTTCAAGAATTGCTTCCGGCAGTGAAAATACAGTGACATTATATGCTACAGCAAACAGCAAAGAGACATTGACTGCTACAGTAAGCGTTACATCCAGGGAAGATGAAAGCAATGGTGAAGACAACAGCATGGACATTTCAATCAATCCTGTTGAAATTTCAGACATTCATGTTAGCGGAAACATTGCCTTTGACGGAAACACCCTTAAGGTTGGTGACGAATTGACATGCACTATCACTGTGGCCAACAGAGGCCCATGCGATGCCCTGAACGTTACAATCACCGATGAGTTTGATTCCAGCTTATTGAACCTGATCGGAGCCACCCTTGATGGAACAATCATCAATTATGACGAAGGCTACACCATAGATTCCATTGCAAACGGCAGTTCATGCATCATCGTCCTGACCTTTAAAGTCATCAGCAACGGCACTATTGAAAACACCTTAAAAGCCGAAAGCGACATGGTGGATCCTAACGAATCAAACAATGAAGCCCAATGCGACTCTGTCATTGCAATTCCTTCAATTGACTTAATCATTAACGCAAACGTTGACAACTCAACTCCACATTACGCAGACACAGTCACATATACAATCACAGTCAGCAACAACGGCCCAAGCGCTGCAACCGACATTACCGTGACAGC
>NZ_ONER01000069.1 GCF_900316895.1 uncultured Methanobrevibacter sp.
ATATCATATAACCGTAACATTGACCCGTATAATGTCACATTCGAAGAGCTCAAAAACGATTTCACAGTAACCGACGAGCAGCTGGCCGAATGGGAAGTCTTCAAGTATACGGTTTGTCTGAACGCCACATACTACAAGTTCATGCAGGATGCTGAGCTGAAGCAAAAGCTGCTGGCCACAGGGGACAGGTGTCTTGTCTATTCTTCAGATGACGAATGGGGAGGGGATGAAAACCTCTTCGGATTTGCACTTATGCAGGTAAGGGATGAAATCCGCAGATTATGCGAACATGAGGATCTTATCGACTGGAGATACACCGAGTATCTCAAGGAAGCCTATCCCTACCTGAACCACAGAAGGGATCCCAACGACAAGCAGTCCGCCGAATACAAGGTGATAGAATCAACACTGGTTGGCTCATCAAGATATGTCCGTGACGCCAACCTCAAAGAGGAGATTGCAGGCAAATATAATGCAGGCCAGATCATTACCGAAAAGGCATTTGTCGATGCCTCAAACAGAATCGGAGGAATGGTGACAACACACAGATATCTGATACTGTCAGGATTCATGGGAGACCTATCCGTCTTTGAAAAGGACACCAACTGGGGATTGCACACAGCCAATCACGGCTCCAGATTCAAGGTTCTGGATGTATTCGCCGTTGAGGGCAAAACACAGATACTGCTTCTCCACCTTCCCGACGGATTTGAAGAGGTCTTTACAAACGAGACAGATATCGAAAGGGAATTTGTTGAAAGGGAGCGTGAAAACTTTATTAATGATTTGAAACAAGATATCATTAAAGAGCTGGCCGATGAGATTTGGCTTGATCGATGCAGCTTTCCGATAGGAATGGACGATGAAGGAAATTTTTACTAGGTGATAAAATGAAAGTTAAGGATGGAATAACAGGTTTGGTAGTGGGGGACGCCCTCGGCGTTCCTGTCGAGTTTACAAGTAAGGAAGTGCTTGATGAAAATCCGGTTACAGGAATGATGGGCAATGGCACATACAGCATGCCTAAGGGGACATGGTCTGATGACTCCTCAATGACACTGGCAACCATGCAGAGCATAGTCCAGAAGGACGGCATCGACTATGAGGACATAATGAATGAGTTCAGCCTTTTTGTGCATGAGGACAAGTACAGCCAGTACCACACCTTCGATTATGGAAACACAACAATAAATGCGATAATCAACTTCGACAATGGAATTGATGCCCTCAAATGCGGAGGGGCCGGTGAAAGGGACAACGGAAACGGATCTTTAATGAGAATCCTTCCGATGGCATTCATTCATGGAATAGATTATAAAAGCATAGAAAACGTATCAGCGCTGACACATGCCCACGAAAGGTCAAAGATAGCCTGCGTATTATACATTGAAATAGCAAGGTCAATGCTCAGTGAGAAACTGGAAATCTCCGAGCACATCGAAAGGGCATGCGAAAAGATCAAGGAGCATTATGATGGTTCAGATGAGCTGGTTCATTTCAAGAGGATTTTTGAAAACGACTTGGATGAAGTTGAAAGCAGCGGATATGTCATGAAGACACTGGAATGCGTTCTCAACTGCCTTTTAACAACCTCCTGCTATAAGGATGCAGTCCTAAAGGCGGTAAATTATGGAAGGGATACCGATACTGTCGGGGCAATCTGCGGAGGCCTTGCAGGAATCTATTACGGTTTCGATGACATTCCGTCAGAGTGGATTGAAGACATTCCTCAAATCGATGATGTATTCGGCCTCTGTGAGGATTTTGAAAATTTCTGTAAAAAATAAGTAATTGTTTAAAAAAAGAAAGGGAGCAATTCTCCATTTCAATGGAGAATCTCCGGATTATTTTGTGTCTCCGACAGTATAGCACTTGGTGTCCTTTTCAAGTGCCTTTTCAATCTGGAACTGAATTACATTGTCGTAGATTTCCTCACCGATTACAATGTCTGAAAACTCTTCAATCAGCTGGTCGAACTGTCCGCTTCTTCTCAGAAGGTCGGCTTTCATCAGCAGATAGTTCTTTTTTTCTTCATCATCATATTTCAAATCATCAAACTGGTCGAGTGCAAGCTTTCTCATTTTTACCGCATTCGCATCGTTTTTGTCATCGCAATCCCATGCGCAGTGAAGCAGATTGAAAAAGCATCCTGTGCTGTTTTGCTCTTCCTTGGCTATGAGGTAAGCCCTGTAGAATTTTTTTGACAGTTTATCAATAAATTCGATTCCGTCACAGGTCCTGTATGATTCGCTTTTAAGGAATTCTTCGGTTATTTTCGCTTCCCTTCTGAAAGTTCCGGCAACGTATCCGCAGTGGGGACATTCGAGAACCCACATGAACATGGTGGACCTTTGCATCTCTGCAGGTCTCAGGTCAAGGTCAGGATAATCCTGGGTGTTTGTGCTTGACAGCATTGGTTGCGGTGACAGTTTTCCACAAATTGGACATTCTTGGTCAATATCTCTTATGATTGTCATAGACTTACAATGTTTGGCTTGGTATTTAAAGTTTTGTATATATTGTATGTGTAATGTGATACAAAATGTTCCAAATCTATATTTTACACACAAAATAATAACAAAGTATATTAACAACTTATTAACAATATATTAAATAAGGTCAAAAACCATGACCATTGAAATTAAAAACCATCATGGATTCAGCCATTTTTTCCATGATTTTATAGGTGATAAAATGTTAAAGGAAAGGCTATTGGATGAAATAGAGTACATATACAATATAGGCGATTATGAAAGACTGATTGAACGATGCGATGAACTTTTGAAAATAGATGAGGACAATCCCGCTGCACTCAACTACAGGGCGATTGCGCTTTACTACCTCGGAAGGTATGACGAATCCCTCAAGCTTCTTGACTACAACCTGAGGCTACACCCAACCAACCCGTACGTTCTAAACAACAGGGCACTGGTATACATTGCACTTGGCGAATATCAGAATGCTTTGGACAGCTGCGAGGAGGGCCTCAAATACAAGGACTTCGACTGGATGCAGAAAAACAAGATCGAAGCGCTGATTCATCTGGGAAGACGTGACGAGGCATATGAGTTTTACAAAAGCGTGGACATTCCGTTTTACACCTTTGAGGAAGCCCTTGAAAACTGCGGCATAATCCAAAAGGACGGCATTTTCGAAAAGATGGAATTGCTTTTGGGTGAGAGGAAGTTTGAGGAAGTTCTCAAGATCTGTAATGAGCATGAGGAAAGCGAAAGGATTCTTGAATTCAAGCTGGTGTCACTGCACTGCCTTGAAAGGTATGATGAGGAACTGGAATGTGTCAACGGTGCACTTGAGAAATATCCCAATAACTACGAGTTCCACTTCATCAGGGCCAGGATTTCCCGAACCTCCGATGCTGCAATTGAAAGCTATGAAAGGGCATTTGAAATACTTCAAAGCACAAGCAATCATCGATTGAGATTAAAAGAATACATCAAATGCCTAAAGATAAAGGCACATGAACTGATTGCCGCATCCGAATATGAAGATGCAATCAGGACCTGCGAAAAGATCTTGAAATATAAAACAAATAATTGAGGTGATACGATGGCACATGTAACTGAATATACCTGCAATAGCTGCGGGCTTGAACTGGTTGATGACGGAAGGGCATTTGTCTGGAATGAGGAAACTGGTCGGACAGAAGACTTTCTGATATTGATGAGCGCCTGTCAGAAGTTTTATGGTGCAGAAATCACAGGAAACGTAAGCGAAACATACTGCAGGGAATGTGAAAGATACGTCAAGGTCTATTCCATCACTGAAGTCATTGAGGGCATTGACGATGCCTGCGATGTAGTGATGAAGGGAATTGAAAACAATATCAGGGAGCATGGCCGAAAGCTTTCAAAGCTCAAGGACATCAGGAAAAGGTCACAATACACAATTTCCGAAGAGGACGGCCATTATGTCGTAAGAATCCCGGAGTATGAAAGCTTCCACTATTCAAATTATCTCTTTCCCGAAATGTCTAAAGAGGAAGTTATTGAGGATGCACTGAATGATTTCCATGAGCAAATCGGCGGGCTTATTGAATCGTATGAAAAGAGGCATCAGAGATATCTGGACTCCCATTATCTTGTCGTCGACAACACTGACCGGCCAATGGATGAATTTGACATTTCAGAAAAGGTAATATGTCCGGAATGCGGCAGCGAGATTAACAAGCATGTTGACGGTCAGCTGCCATGTCCGAGATGCGGCGGAAGGATTTTCGGCCTGGGCACATTCTATGACTAGTTAAAAATTAATTTGTGACTGGGATTTCAGAAAAGTGTGATTTTTGGAAGTTATCTATATAATGTTTTTTTAACAAAATCTAGGCTGACATCTGCAAGTTCGGCAATAGCTTCAAGCATGTAACCCTGTTTGTCTAGATTTATTACAATTTTTGCAAGCTTTTCTTCCATAATGTTTTTTGCCAATCTTTCAATTATTTTTCTTTTGAGTCTTTGGACAATGTTCATGCTTCCACCTTTGTTAATATTTTTTCAACAAAATCCCGGCTGACATCTGCTGTTTCAGCAATCTCTTCGATTTTAAAACCTTTTTTTCTTAGTTTGATAACAAGTGCTTCATTTTTTTCATTGATTTTTCTCTCTGCTACCCTATCTGCATAATCTTCTACTACCTTCATATTTCCACCAACTTTATTGACAATTCTAGTGTTCAGCAATTCGTCGTCTACAAACTTGTCACACAACATCAGGATTATTCCTTTAACGAATTGACCAACATCATTATTTAAATTTGGCATGTTTGTTATTATTGTTGCTGAATCATGGATTGGTTCTGGAATGTCTTTTTCACTCTCCATAAAACAAAGCAAACTCAACATGAGCAATTCTTTTTCATTCAAGTTTCCTTCATCTCTAATTTTAGTTTTTATACTATATATAAATTCCTTTTCATTATAACATTTAAGGGAGTGGATGTAAATTGGAAATTTTGAATCAGGATTTACATGGTACCATTTAACCCTGTTTGTTTCAACAGAACTTAAAACATGAACCTCTATGGGCTTTTTTGATTTAATTTCAACATGGTCAAATAATGCTGAATAGAATCTGAATCTTCTTTTGTCACTGACATCAACATAAGTGCTTTGAAATTCGAAAATAATTATTTTGTCTTCTAATTCAATGACCAGATCTGGCTTGTACATTTTCGGATCAAGCGTAGAATATTCTGTTCTATGAATTTTAACTATCTTTCCTGGAATTTCCACGATTTCTATCAGTTTCTGTCCATATAGTTGGCCTTGATTTTTGAAAATTGTATCCCCGTGAAATTTCATATTTTACCGCCAAAATTTTGTTTGATTATATTAGTTATTTATTAATTTAAAGGTATATAAATCATTTGATATGGATATAAAGCAATATTGATTTATTATTAGAAAAATTAAAGATATATGAATATTGATTTTAACATATAATAATTTTTAAGCTGATAAATTAATTTTAAAATTTAATGGATGTTATATTTTTTTGGTTTGCGATGTAGGAATTTTTATATACATATGTTTGATACATTTAACATAATGACAAATAGATTAGTGTTGGTTGTGATTAAATGAGAGAATGGCAGGTTGGAGATCCCGTAGGCGACGGAAACGACATTGGAGTTCCCGACACAAGATATATGGATTACCTTAGACAAAGGGATAGGGATTCCAGCGGAAATCTGGTTGACGAATTCAAAAGTGACTATAGCAATTCCATGGACTTTTTCAAGCTCCATCATGAGGAGGATGCATTCATGATGCTTGAATCCGCCTTCAGGATATACATGAAAATGGACGACAATCAAAAATCACAGGTTTTATACAATCCATTCAACAGGGACTGGGCAATTGAGCTTTGCTGCAATACAATCAACAGGCACGACAAGAGGATGCAGAGTGCAATAGACATAATAGTGCAAAACAGATATTCCGCAAGGATGTGCCGTGGTTGCGATTTGGTCTATCCGTATTATCATGAAATCTGCCCCGAATGCGGAAAGCCGCTGGAGGACATCACCGGCAAAACTCCCGAAGAGATTGGCGAGCAGCTAAGCAGGGAACTGAAAACGGTCATTTTCGATGAGGAAAGACGCCAGAAAATCGTCGTTGAGTCAGTCAAGCTCATGAAATCCAACGGCTGCGAGCTGGTCAGATTCCAGAGGGGGCGGGGTCTGGATATAGATTTTGTTTTTGAAAAGGGACACAGGTTTTTCACGACAACATATCTGTGCGCTTATAATCCCGAATACATGGGGCCACTTGCTTTTGAGGAGTTTGAAACAAGACATAACCATAATGACCTTCTCTCTGACGGAAGATTCAAAAAATTGGTAAGGGATACGGAAAGGGAGACAGGTTTCAAGTTCATGGGGTGTTCCGGCGGTTATGGTGCAAAACTTGATTATGGCGGTTACGGTTTCATTTTCACTGATGAGATTGACATTAGCGTTAAATTTGATATGGGTGACGGCAGGAATGAGGTATATAACCTTGACTTAAAAAATATGGAATTGAGCAAGGATTATATTGTTTTTTGAATTTTTAGAAGGAATGTTTTTAAAACATTCGCTTCAAACTAGTCGCGCAGATTTGTAATTCCTTTTTGGCTGACGATTCTGTCGATTCCGGAGTTTTTAACCATTCTTGAACATATTGGGCATGGTTCTGCATCATCTATTTCCACCCATTCTCCGTCATCGTACTTTTCTCCGGCAAGATAAATGGTTGAGCCAATCATCTCGTTTCTGCTTGCGCTCAGCATTGCATTCTGTTCTGCATGGACTGAAAAGCAGTCATTGTAGTTTCCTGAATTTGATGGCAGGTTCATCCTTTTGCAGTTTCCTCTGTCACAGCAGTTTTCCTCTCCTCTTGGATTTCCGTTGTATCCTGTACTGACTATTTCGTCGTTGTTGACTATTACCGCTCCGTAGCGTCTTTTCAGGCATGTGCTTCTTTTTGAAACGGCAAGGGCGATTGCAAGATAATACTCATTTTTGCTCATACGGTTTGCACTGTTTTCATCTGTCATGTAATTTTCCTCTCCAAAATAGGTTAATTCTTACTTGTTATAATATTGATTTTTCTATTAATTAAATTGAATGCAAAATTTTCATTGAGGTTTTGGTGACGGCAATTTCTCATCAAAGTCAGCTTAGCACAAATCAGCTATTGTTTTTGGGGGTTATATAGGTTTATCGCCTGTGTCGCATGGCTTCACCCAGTCCTTGCCATTTACAAGGGTTTCGATTGCATCCACAATGCAGTGGGGATTCCATCCGACCACAGCATCGGACCTTTCCTCAAGTTCCTTTAAAATGAATTCCATTCCGAAAAATCTCACAAGAAGCACCGGAACATCAAATTCCCCGGATTTTTCAAAGAGCTCCTCAAAAAGCTCCTTATTGTTATGGTATAGTCCAAAAAGCATCACGATAACGTCAACTTCTTTAAACACCTCATCTGTCAGGTCGTTGTCCTCCGTATTGTATTCGACATATGAAAAGTCATTTTGGCTGTCGATTCTCTCCTTTTGAACCTCTCCGACCTGTAGAGGTCGGAGATTCTTAGGTAATCCATTCTATATGAATGGAAAATATTCTAAGCTATCCCCTAGGTCCCCTAGGTTCTGTTTTTAGTGTTTTTAACCCTTCGTTTAAGATGTTGATTGCTGCGTTGTGGTCTCTTTGATG
>NZ_ONER01000143.1 GCF_900316895.1 uncultured Methanobrevibacter sp.
GCACTTGGCGGTGAGGTTTCACATGCAAAAAGGCTCATGCATGGAAAGTCATCAAAAATTTCCCTTGACTATGATTTTATTTTTAAAGGCCTTCCAGGTGAAATAACTGTTGGAAGGTATCACTCCCTGAGTCTGGTTGAAGATTCACTTCCGGATTGCCTTGAAATCATTTCAAAAGCCCGTGATGATAGGGAAGTCATGGCCGTAAAGCATAAGGATTTCAATGTTTACGGACTGCAGTTCCATCCGGAATCCATTTTGACACCAGACGGATTAGCGATTATTGAAAATTTTTTAGAGAAAGTTGAAAGAGGCATATTATGATTAAGGAAGCTATTTTAAAAGTATACAAGCATGAAGATTTAACTTATGATGAAGCTTATAAGACAATGGATGAAATCATGACTGGTGAAGCAAGCGAAGTTCAGATGAGCGCTTATTTGACTGCCATGGCGATGAAAGGCGAGACAATTGAGGAAATCACTGCATCAGCTGAAGCTATGAGGGCGCACTGTTTGAGGCTATTGAATGATGAGAAGGTTTTGGAGATTGTCGGTACAGGCGGTGACGGTTCAAACACCTTCAATATTTCAACAACCTCTTCAATTGTCATTTCAGCTGCAGGAATTCCTGTTGCAAAGCATGGAAACAGGTCAGCATCAAGCAAATGTGGTGCTGCCGATGTGCTGGAGGAGCTGGGCGTCAATATTCACATAAGTCCAAGCAGAAGCTTGAGATGCCTGAAGGAAAACAATATATGTTTCCTGTTTGCCCAGAATTATCATCTGTCAATGAAATATGTGGCTCCCGTAAGAAAGGAGCTCTCAATCAGGACAATCTTTAATATTTTAGGTCCGCTGACAAATCCAGCAGGTGCTTCCATGCAGGTTTTAGGGGTTTATGAAAAGGAACTTGTTGAACCGTTGATGGAGGTGTTGAAGAATTTGGGTGTTGAATCTGCAGTTTCAGTATACGGAATGGATGGAATGGATGAGATTTCAGTCAGTGACAAAACTTTTGTATGTGAACTTAAAGATGGTAAAACAATGTCTTATGAAATTTCACCTGAATACTTTGGAATGGAGCTATGTTCCAAGGAGGATTTGGTCGGCGGTGATGCCAAGGAAAATGCCCAAATTACGTTGTCAATTTTGAAGGGTGAAAAAGGACCGAAAAGAAATGCCGTTCTGTTGAATTCCGCTGCAGGATTGTACGTTGCAGGTAAAGTCGGATCCTTAAGGGAAGGTGTTGAACTTGCAGCCGAAATCATCGATTCCGGAAAGGCATTAAGACAACTTGAAAACTTTATTGAATTTACAAATGCTGATTAATATGTTGGATGAAATCGTTGAAAAAACAAAAGAAAGAGTGGAAATGGCTAAAAGCATATTGCCATTGGAAGACATTAAAAAGCAGGTTTCCCTATTGGAAATTTCTGAGGAATTCCCCTTTAAGAAGGCATTGGGCGGGGATGATATTTCAATCATAGCCGAAGTCAAAAAGGCTTCACCTTCAAAGGGTCTTATTGCAGAGGATTTTGATTATCTGGCTATTGCAAAGGAATATGAGGCCGCAGGGGCCAGTGCAATTTCTGTCTTAACCGAACCTTATTTCTTCCAGGGTTCTGATGAATATCTGGAGGAAATTGCCAAGGAAGTCAGCATACCTGTTTTGAGAAAGGATTTTGTCATTGATGAGTATATGATTTGGGAAGCCAAGATGTTGGGAGCTTCCGCCGTTTTATTGATCGTTTCAATCCTTGATGTTGTTCAGCTTAAAAAATATCTGGATTTGGCACATGACCTCGGCCTTTCAGCTATTGTCGAGACCCATGATAGCAGTGAAATCATGAGGGCCATGACAGTCGGTGCTGAAATCATTGGCGTCAACAACAGGAACCTGGAGGATTTTACAGTAGACATCGAAAACAGTATCAATCTACGTAGATGTGTCAGTGGAGATGTTATATTTATTTCAGAAAGTGGCATTAAAACACCTGAAGATGTCACCAGATTAAAAGAAAATGATGTCGATGCTGTTTTAATAGGCGAAACTTTAATGAAAAGAAATCTGTGGAATCAAAAGATTGGAAGATATTGAAATGGTAAACAGATATAAACCTGATTATATAGGATTTGTGTTTGCAGATTCAAAAAGAAAGGTTTCACATGATTTGGCTAAAGAATTAAGGAATAATCTTGATTCGGATATAATTCCGGTGGGAGTTTTTGTTGATTCTCCGCAGGATGAGATATTGAAATTGTTCGATGATGGAATAATAGAAATCGCTCAGCTTCACGGAAGTGAAAGCGAACAATATATATTGGATTTAAAAAAGAAAACTAATGGTGAATTGAAAATCATTAATGCAATTGAAATGACACAGGAAATCGATTTATTGAAATATAATGATTCTAGTTCTGATTATTTATTGCTTGACAGCGGAAAAGGCAGTGGAAAAACCTTTGATTGGAGTCTTATTCGAAAGGACATAAAAAAGGAATTTTTCCTGGCGGGAGGATTGAACAGCGAAAACGTGGCACCGGCCATAAATGAGTTCAATCCCTATGCCATTGATTTGAGTTCAAGCCTTGAAACTGATGGATTTAAAGATGAAAATAAAATAAAAGAGATAATGGAGGT
>NZ_ONER01000111.1 GCF_900316895.1 uncultured Methanobrevibacter sp.
GTCAGCTTGGATGTGGCATCAGAAAATCAATGGAATTTAGGTAATGTTCATGGAAACCCAGAATCATGAATCTAAAATTGATGTTCGTATAATTGTAGGCGGTTTGGATATTGCACAGCTTGTATCAAAGGCAGTTAATAATATCCAGCTTGAAAATGACTACAATATAATAGTTTCATCTATCATTCCGACTGTTGAACTCAGCATTGTCAAAAAGGTAGCCAATGGTGCTGACATTTTGCTGATTGGTGGATATGGTCATGATGAAACATACAATATTCTTTACAATGAACTGAAAACTGATTTTAACCATATTGGATTGTTTGATTATAACAATATTATTATTGAAGACGAATCTATTGATTTCAAGCTGGCCGAAAAGGAAATCCTGAATTCAATAATTAAGTCAACTCTTTCTTATTCCCTGAATTTAATCAACTTAAGTCAACTCTTTCTTATTCCCTGAATTTAATCAACATTCATACTCTGGAAAATAAGCTGATGAAGGTAACCCATAACTATAATAACCTATTGGATGATTACAATCAGCTCATCAAAGAGCAGGAAGTCCTGACCCGTGAAAACAGTGAATTGCGTGAAGACATAGATGATATCAAATCAGACTATTCAGCATTCAAGTCACGTTATGAGGACATCTACTCAAAGGAAATCCTGGAAATCTTCAGTCTCAATGATTTGTGGCAGGATACATTCAGACAGGATTTAACTGATGAGGAAAGGATTGTAATTGCTACAGATAAGTTCAGGCCTGACAATATCATTGTTGGCCAGGGTTATATTGCAGCAGAGTCCAGAAATAAAGCTGTTGAATGGTTGAACATCGTAAGGACCGCACTTATTTTTGTAGATGATAATGAAGACGATTTAAAAAGGGAATTAAACTCCGATGATGAAACCAAAGCTCCTGAAGTGATTGACGATTATGAAATCCCAAACAATTTCGAAAACTTCTGGGACTAAAACATTAATTATTTTATACTAGTTTAATCAAAAATATAATTATACTATTTAATGGGAGTTTGCATATGCAAGGAGAAATGGAAGACAAATGCGGTATTGTTGGAATTCATGCTAAAGATAGTTCCAAGGATGTTGCACCACTAGTTTATTATTGTTTGTATGCTTTACAGCACAGAGGTCAAGAATCAGCAGGAATTGCTAGTTTTAATCAAGAAAAAGGTTTTAAACACTACTACGGAATGGGTTTAATAACCAGCGTATTCAGTGATGAGGAAATCAAAAATCTTGAAGGAAACATGGCTATAGGTCATGTAAGATATTCTACCACCGGACAGTCAAAAGTTGAAAATTCACAGCCTTTTGTAATTGATTTCGGTGATAGTTTTATTGCAATGGCTCATAATGGAGACATTGTCAATTCCGATGAGCTGAAAAAAGAACTTATGGATGAAGGATTCTATTTCAGATCTGATTCCGATTCTGAAGTTATCTGTTACATGCTTAAAAAGGAGCATTATGATAATAAGAAAAATGTTTTAGAAGCTATTGAAGCAGTATGCAAAAAACTTGTAGGTTCATATGCATTGACAATCTTGATTGATGGTGAATTGTATGGTGTAAGGGACCCTATGGGAATAAAACCTCTTGCAGTTGCAAAAAGACAGGATAAATTCATTTTGGCTTCCGAGACAGTTGCATTTGATGTAATTAATGCTGAATTTGTTAGAGATATTATGCCGGGAGAAGTTGTTCACTTCAAAAACGATGAAATTAACTCCCACATGTTGGAAAGTGCTGGAAAATGCAAGCTTTCTCATTGTATGTTTGAATATGTTTACTTTGCAAGACCTGACAGTACAATAGACGGCATTAATGTTTACAAGACAAGGATGAACATAGGTGCTCAATTGCATAAGTTATATCCTATCGATGCTGATGTCGTAATTCCGGTACCTGATTCATCAATTCCTGCAGCTATCGGTTATTCAAGAGCTTCCGGAATTCCTTACGGTGAAGGGTTAATTAAAAACAGGTATGTCGGAAGGACATTTATCATGCCTACCCAGGAAGAAAGGGAATTGGCTGTCAGACTTAAGTTAAACCCTATAAAAGATGCCATTAAGGGCAAAAAGATTATTTTAATAGATGACAGTATTGTCAGAGGAACCACTTCAAAACAGTTATTGGACCTTGTAAAAGAAGCGGAACCTGCAGAAATTCACTTCCTTGTAGGCTGTCCTCCTGTAATCTCTCCATGTTATTATGGAGTGGCAATGGCTACCAAAAAAGAGCTGATTGCAGCCAATTACAATACTGAAGAAATCCGAGAACAGCTTGGCATCGATTCCTTAGGCTACATTACTATTCCTGCTTTGGTTGAAGCAATCGGAATGCCTGAAGAGAAATTATGTTTAGGCTGCATAAATGAAGATTATCCTACTGAAATTCCTGAAGGGCTAGAAGCTGAGACTTACTACAAACCTTAGATTTTCATGGTTGAACTATTGGCTCCAGCTGGAAATTTCATATCGTTACGTGCCGTTTTGGAAAATGGCGCCGATGCCGTTTACTTCGGTCTTAACGATTTTAATATGAGAGCCAATGCCAAAAACTTTTCTTTGGAAGAATTGGGTGAGGTTTCAGGAATTGCCCAGGAGTATGGTGCCAAAACATATCTTGGCACAAACATCATTTTAAATGAGCGATTGGCATCCGAGTTGGAGTCCAACATGGAGACAATCTCATCATCGGAAATTGATGGACTTATTTTATCTGACATCGGTCTTATTGAAGATACCGTATCACATGGCCTTGAGGCGCATATCAGCGTTCAGGAAAACGTTACAAACTCATATACCTTGAAAACCCTTAAGAAGCTCGGTGCCAAAAGGGCAATCCTTTCACGTGAGCTGTCCCTTGCCGAAGTTACTGAAATCACCAGAAAATCACCGATTGAGACTGAAATATTTATTCATGGTGCAATCTGCATGGCAATTTCAGGAAGATGCTTTTTGAGCTATGGATTGTATGGCAGAAGCGCCAACTGCGGGGACTGCCTGCAGCCCTGCCGCAAGAACTGGACACTGACATATGAGGAAGGTGAAGACAATGTCATCAACTTCTCTGATGTTGAGGATGAGAGATTCATCATTACCGGAAGTGATGACGGAAGCTACAGGACCAATTTCTTTTCACCGAAAGACATGTGCATGATTGAATACATTCCAGAGCTGATGGAAAGCGGCGTTGCATCATTCAAGATTGAGGGAAGGGCAAGAAGCCCGGACTACGGTGCGATGGTGACTGGAATATACAGGCAGGCAATTGACGATTACGAAAAGGATCCATTGAATTATAAGGTCAAGGACGAATGGATGGATGAGCTTACAAGCGTGTTCAACCGTGGATTTGACACAAACTTTTACTTTAACACTCCATTTGAGAAAAGTGAGGACAATCAGTCAAAATACATTAAAAAAGACATCGGACAGGTTGTCAACTATTACAATAAGGTAAAGGCGGCCGAATTAAGGATATGGGATGATTTGGCTGTCGGCGATAAGATTATCATTCAGGGCAAGACCACAGGGTCAATCACTCACACGATTGATTCCATGCAGATTGAAGGAAAATCCGTGGATGGGGCTGAAAGAGGCTGCAATGTCGCAATAGCAATGCCGGATAAGGTAAGGGAAAATGATTTTGTTTATAAACTAGTTGAGAGAGATATTGATGACTAAAAAGATTGCAATTTATGGAAAAGGTGGAATAGGAAAAAGTACTACAGTAGCAAATCTGTCTGCTGTATGGGCCAGTGAAGGTTTAAACTGTCTTGTAATAGGTTGCGATCCAAAGGCAGACACCACACGTACATTATATGGCTCCAGAATCCCAACTGTCGTTCACACTTTAAAGGATAATAGAAAACCTGAAAAGGAGGATTTGGTTTTCACAGGTTTTAAGGGCATACAATGCGTTGAAAGCGGAGGTCCCGAACCTGGTGTCGGATGTGCCGGACGGGGGGTTATTGTGGCCATGAAAAGGCTCGAGCAGCTTGACATTTTCAATGATGATTTGGACGTTGTCGTATATGACGTATTGGGTGATGTTGTCTGCGGAGGATTTTCTGTGCCTTTGCGTGAAAAATATGCTGATGAAGTCGTGATTGTAACTTCCGGTGAATATATGTCACTTTATGCGGCAAACAATATTGTCCGTGGTGTTAAAAAGCTTAAGGGTAACTTGAGCGGTATAGTCTGCAACTGCAGAAATGTTGACAATGAGGAGCAGATTGTCAACGACTTTGCTGAAAAGATTGGAACACATGTTATTGGTACCATTCATAGAAGTAATTTGATTCAGGATGCTGAATTAAATTAGATGCAAAAACCGTTGTAGAAAAATACTTCGAAAGTGCCGAAGCACAAGAATACCGAGACCTTGCTTCAAGCATTATGCATAATGAAAACGTATCCACTCCGGAACCTATGGATGATGAGGAATTCGAGGAATTCTTCAGGTCATATATGGATTGAAATGTATTATTCGACAGACTACCATTCCCCAATAGGCAAGATGCTGATTGCAAGTGACGGCGAGGCAATTTGCGGAGTATGGTTTTACGGCCAGAAACATTTCCCGTCAACTGATTTTATCGTCAATGACGATTTAGCTATTTTTAAGAAGGTTCTCGATTGGTTTGATGATTATTTCAACGGCAAAAATCCTAAGGTCAATTTCAGGCTCAAGCCTCATGGATCCCAATTCAGACAGAGGGTATGGAAAATATTGTCTGAAATTCCATATGGCGAAACAAGGACTTATGGGGAGATTGCATCAATGATATCCCCAACAATGTCTGCACAGGCTG
>NZ_ONER01000029.1:0-2197 GCF_900316895.1 uncultured Methanobrevibacter sp.
AAAAGATGAAAACGAAGTGTTCCTGCAATTCATAAAACCAATTACCGGTGAGGCAACAATCATTACCTCAAAAATAGCCGAACCCTACATCAGCAAGATCTTTGACAAAATTGACGTCGAAAACAATGTAAATGTCGTTGCTGTTGAAAAGGAAATAGCATGTCTGATTACAAAAGAAGATTTGGAGCAGCTTGATTTATCCGAAATTCAGGATTCCGTCATAATACCTGGAAGATCTTTTGTTCACCAGCTTGATGCCGAAAGAATTCTAAGTGCAGACGGTGTTGACAGGCTCATCGGCCGTGGCCCGGACACCCTGACAGTGGACGGCGAACTAAGCATTGACATGACTGATGAAAATGTCATAGAAAGGGAACTGGAACAGTTCAACGATTTGGTTGATGCAGTTAACTTCTTTGGTATGAGAAGAATTTAAAAAAAAAGAGAGTTAGTCAGAATCCTCAACAAGAGAACTCTCACTATTAATTTTCACCAAGATATAATCATACATTTTTGATTTTTTAATCTCGGCAATTTCTGATAACTTCTTGCCGTCAATGACAACGTTTCCGATGTCTTCGGCATAGGTGTCATAATTCAATTTTACACGTACACCATTAAGCTGTGAAGTTACAGGTGTCGGAGAAATAACATCCTTGATTTCTCTAATCTGATTTTCAATTGCATTTTTTACAACGATGGATGGCACTAATGGTGGATCAAGAGTCATCTCACGTTTCTTGTCACTTAAAATCTGTTCGATAGTTTCAACTAGCTTATCAAGTGCACGAATGTCCGGACCTCTTCTGAGCCTTCTTGGTATTCTTCCAAGGCCTCCAACATAGGCATCAGCACCAGGAAGCTCACTGACGTCAATTTCGGGTGCCCCTGTTACAATTACTGGTATGTCAATATTATCATAAAGGAAAGATTTTTCCTTGATGCAGTTTTCAAAGCTGCCTAAAGCAAAAATGGCAATGTCATGCTCTTCAATCAAGTCACGTTCCTCTTCAGTGATTCCTGAAGTTCCTTTGCCGTCTCCCCTTGCAAGACCAATCATGTTATCCTTTGCACCAAATTCACGCAAATACTCTGAAATGTCACATGCCGCATGAGGCAAATGGTGCCTTGCAAGTGTTGGTGAGACAATAGCTATTTCAGAACCTGCCATAGGAGCAACAGATAGCTTTGCCAATAACTCTTTGGATTTTTCTTCAATCTTATCAACATCTTCTAGAGGAACTGCCATGTTCAATACCAGTTCCATCTGCTGAACGCTGTCCTGAAGAATGAATCCACCCAAATCTTCAATAAGTTCTCTTATCTCTTCACTTTTGTGAACTCCACCAGTAAATATCAATGTTTCATACATTCCTAACACTCTCAAAAAATGCAATTTGATAAATAAATTTATAATTTATATATTATATTAAATTTTCTAAAATGCCATATCTCAATTCAGCCTTGTCGAAAGGATTTTTAGAAACTGAATTATGTGACGGGATTTCAACAGTGTTTTCGGTTTCTATGACCTTATCCTTTAAATAATCCGGATATATCACATAATCAAAGTCATCAGCAACGATATTGAAACCTACATCTGAAACTATGTCCTTTAAAAATTCAGAATATACCTTTACATTCACATACCTTTTGAAATCCGAATTCAGGTATTTCCTGCAAAGTTCATAATCATCAAAATAGGACAATATTTCCTCATCGCTCAGTTCATTGCCTGCAAGGCCAGAAATCTTTTTGATGCTTTCAAAAATCTGGGTTGAGGTGTTGATTTTGATTTGAATCGCATCCATTTCAACTCTGCTTTCTGAAAGCAGAATTGCCAAATCTCCATCACCTTTTTGGGGAAACTTGTTTACGGCATAATCTTTGATGCCTGCAAGCCTTACGATTTCTTCACACATTGGGGTTGTGACTATCTTCATGAATATTATTTATATAATTATTTCAATATAAATTACTTCATGAAGGTGACATTGAGTTTTGAGGAAAGTTCAAGCAGTGACGTTTCCATCATGGTTGACGCCCTGAGGGCAAGTACAACAATAACAATGGCGTTGAACAATTTCAAAAGGATAATCCCATGTTTTACTCCCGAAGAGGCTTTGGACTTGAAGGAAAATGTTGGGGGAATCCTTGCAGGCGAGCGAAACGGAAAGCAAATTGAAGGTTTTGATAT
>NZ_ONER01000029.1:2247-18990 GCF_900316895.1 uncultured Methanobrevibacter sp.
CAGGCGAGATTTTGTACTGGATAAGTGAGAATCTGGAAGAATGCGAGTTGAGCGAATATGCACAAACTGCAATTTTAGCAACCAGAGACTATGAATTGGTAAAGGAAGCATTTCTAAATTCAAGAACTGCCAAAAGACTGACTGAACTCGGTTACAGAGAGGATATTGAGCTGTCAGTGATGAGAAACATAACCGACAATGTTGCCATATATCAAGATAATGAATTAACTTTATATATTTAAATTTCATAATATTATTAGATAATTAAATTTACAAAGAAGTGTTTTTTTGAAAAGAGAATGTTTAAAAATTATAGGTACTGCTCACGTATCACAGGAAAGTGTTGAAGAAGTGAAGGATGCAATCTACGAACACCAACCTGATGTAGTTGCTATCGAGCTTGACAGAGGTCGATACACCAAATTAAAACAGGAAATGATGGGTATTGAACAGGATGATACCATATCAGTTACTAAAATCATCAAAGAAAACAAAGTAGGATTATTTTTCACAACCACACTTTTAAGCTACTTCCAATCCAAGGTTGGGGCGGATCTGGATGTTGCACCGGGTTCAGAAATGATTGGTGCCATCGAAGCCAGTGAGGATTTGGGAATCCCAATTGCCCTAATCGACAGAGACATCAGCATTACCCTTCAAAGGGCCCTGAATAAGATGGGCTTTATGGAAAAGGCCAAATTCATGGTTAGCCTGATAGCTTCTGCTTTCGGATATGGTGATGATGAGGAAGTCGATGTGGAGGAGCTTAAAAATCCTGACAACCTGGATGAGTTAATGGAAATGTTTAAGGATGAAGCCCCTAGCGTCCACGAAGTACTTGTTCATGAAAGGGACGCATACCTGGCGGGAAGCATAATGAGAATCCCACAGGACCATGTCATTGCAGTTGTCGGAGCAGGACACAAGCCTGGAATCGAAAGATACTTGGACAACCCTGAAACATTGCCAAATTTAAGGGATTTGGAAGTAATCAAGGAAAAAAATGGAATTCCATGGGCAAAAATAATTTTGGCATTGATTCCTATTTTGTTTGTTGTGATATTTTTTCTGGCATATTTTAGCGGGATAAACATCACAGGGAACCTCTATGAGTTCATTGTCATCAGCATGCTTATGGGATTTATCGGATCAATCCTTTCAGGATCCAAAATCCAATCCGCAATTGTTGGAGGAGTGGTTGCTCCACTGACCATCATACACCCATTGCTTGCAGCAGGATGGTTTTCAGGATTGTGTGAAGCCAAGTTCAGAAAAGTAAGACAAAGCGACATCAAGAATCTTGCCCATATAGAAAGTTTTAAGGACCTATGGCACAATAACATATTCAGAATACTGCTGGTAGTCATTGGAACTAACCTTGGAGTCAGCATTGCGACCTTGGTAATTTTGCCTTCCAAAGTTTTCATACCATTATTCATGAAAATATTCGGGATGTAATAATTAATTTTAAATAATATATTGTTAATAATATAATTACTATTGATTTTATAAATGGAAAGACCATGTATTTAATATTTCGTTGTGACTGTGGAAGAGCATTATATGCAAAGGAAGGAGTTGCTACACGCAAATGCGTATGCGGAAAGACCTTGAAAGTTAAATCAAGACGTATTTTCCAAAAGGTAGCCACAAGAGAAGAAGCCTCCGAAGCGGTTCAGGAAATGCAGGACAAAATATATGGAAACACTGGCTTCATGAAGGCCAGCGAACTAAAATAGTTTTAATGGTTTGTTAGAAATGATTGGGACGACACTCAAAATAATTATTATATTAATTTTAATAATTTTCACCGGATATCTGTCAATGGCAGAACTTGCCGTTGTATCCATTAGAAAGGCGAAAATGCAGAAATACTTAGAAGAAGGAAATAAAAACGCTCAAATTGTTTTTGATTTATTAGAAGACCCTAACGAATTTTTATCAACAGTGCAGATTGGAATTTCACTGATTGGTGTTTTGACAGGTGCATTTGGTGGAGTAACATTAGCCGATCCACTAGCTGCATATATTTCTTTTATACCATACAGCGGACCGATAAGTGTTGCAATAGTTGTTATTGTCACCACTTACCTGACATTGGTTATCGGAGAGATTGTGCCAAAGGTTATTGCATTGAATGACCCTGAAAGAATTGCCCTGAAAGTTGCAAAAAGCATGGTGGTTCTTGAAAAGGTTTCAAAGCCTGTCAGTTTCATTTTAGCCAAATCAAGCCGTTTTCTCTTATGGCTGATGAGAATTGAAGATAAAAGCGAAGATGTCGTGACTGAAGAAGAAATCGAACTGATGATTAAGGAAGGAAGGGAAGACGGAACTATCGAAAAAGAAGAGGAAGACATTATCAAAAGGGTTTTCAAACTTGACGACCAAAAGGTTGAAAGCATAATGACCCCTAGAAATGAGATAATCTGGATTGATTTGGAAGACGATAGGGAAATCAATAAGGTAAAAATCATTGAAAGTAAAAGGTCAATTTTCCCGATAGCTTCCGGAGAGCTTGATGATTTCATTGGAGTCGTTCAGGCAAAGGACATCCTCTCAGCAATGTTCACTGAAGATAAATTTGACGTGCACAAAATCGTGAAAGAGCCTTTAGTGGTTTCCGAACACCTTGAAACATTGGAATTGCTTAAGGAATTCAAGGAAAATCAGGGATATGTTCATATGTCACTTGTAGTCGATGAATTCGGAAGCGTTGAAGGATTAATCACATTGAACGATTTGCTTGAGGGTATTGTGGGAGACATTCCTGGAATTGATGAGGAAGATGAACCTGAAGCTATTCAAAGAGCTGACGGAACATGGCTGATTGATGGAAGATACCCTATTGATAAATTTAAGGAACTATTCGACTTTAAAGATTCATTACCTGATGAAGAGGAAGACAACTACACCACATTAGCAGGATTTATACTCAGTATAAGCGGTACAATCCCTAATGAAGAGGACGTGTATGAATGTGGAAGATTTGTCTTTGAAATAATCGATATGGACGGCCATCAAATCGATAAGGTCATCGTTACCGATTTGGGGCCTGAAGAGGAAATTGAAGAGGAGTAGAAAATGGACACATCAATAATAATCCAAGTTGTTTTACTAATTGTGGGATTTGTATTTTTGATTAAAGGATCTGACTTTTTTGTTGATGGGGCAAGCAGCATAGCTTCCCTTTTGAAGATACCTACAATTATTGTTGGTCTGACAATTGTGGCATTGGGAACAAGTGCTCCTGAAGCAGCAGTTTCAATTACTTCATCCCTTACCGGAAGCAATGCGATGGCTGTAAGTAACGTTATTGGAAGTAACCTGTTTAACATGTTAATGGTTATCGGTATTGCAGCACTTTTAAGTGAATTATTAATGGAAAAACAGGTTCTTGAAAAAGATTTGCCTTTCCTTGTATGCATTACTGTCTTATGGGCGGTTTTCATAATAATTGGATGGGACATAACAAACATTGAAGGAATAATTTTACTTGTCATCATGATTGCATATATTGCATATCTTGTTTATGACACTAAAAAATCCGGAGGCGCAAACGAAGTCGAAAAACCAAAATACAGCCTCCCATACAGCATTGTTTTCATACTTGTGGGACTTGCAGGAATCATAATCGGTGGAGATTTGGTTGTAGACAGCGCTTCAGCTATAGCGATAGCATTCGGAATGAGTGAAACTTTAGTAGGTTTAACCATTGTGGCAATCGGTACCTCTTTGCCTGAACTTGTGACTTCACTTACCGCTTTAAAGAAAGGAGAAAACCAGTTGGTTATAGGTAATGTAATAGGTTCAAACATCTTTAACATATTGTTCGTGCTTGGTGCAAGCAGTGCAATAAGTGCAATACCTCTTGACTCAAGTATGCTCATTGATGTCCTATTCATGTTATTTGTTACCATATTGTGTTTCGTATTCGGTAAGACACAGGACAAATATGACAAAAAAGAGGGAGCTATTTTAGTTATATTATTTATTGCCTACATGGCTTTCGCAATTTTGAGAAATTAAGTCTTTTAACTCACAGGCCTTGCAGATGTTGGATGAAGTCGGCTCACCACAGACTTCACATTCATTAAGGCTTGGAGTTACATCATTTTCAAACATTAAAATCTGTTTAAATGACTCCATCACATTATTTTTTACACCAGGATACTTGTCTTCACTGACATTTAGGAATTCCTTGATTTTAGCCCTTAGGGACAAATGAGAATATGGGCACTCATCAAGGTGAATATCAATGTTGTTTATAACAGCCCACATTCCAACCTCCTTTTCTGGAGTGTTCCACAGCGGTTTGATTCTTGGAACGAGTTTAGGATGGATTACATCGAGTTCAGGCCCGAATTTGGAAAATTTGATTGTATCTCCCCTAGCAAAACTCATCAAAAATGATTGTATTTCATCATCCAAATTATGACCTGTGGCAATTTTGGCGGCATCAAGTTCATAAGCGGTCTTATTCAAAATATTTCTTCTAAACACCCCACAAGGGATGCAAGCACTTTTAAAATCAGAGTATATGTCATCCAAAGCGAAACCCTCTTCATCTTTAAATGACTTTTGAACAAGTTCAACATTCAAATCACGAGCGTTTTGGATAGCTGAATCAATTCCATGCTGTCTGTAACCTTCAATACCCTCATCAACACTGATTGCCACCAAATCAAAATCCAGAAATTGCTGATAATTTTTCAGAGCATGTAAAGTCAATACACTGTCCTTACCACCAGACAATGCAACAGCTATCAATTCGCCTTCTTTTATTAGTTCATAATCGCGAATCAGGTTATTGATTCTTGTAAAAATCATTTCATTAAATTCATCTTTATCTAATTTGACCATTACCAATTAGTTTATTAAACAATAAATAAATAATTTTAGTAGGTGAAAAAATGATTACTTGTGATTTTGCAATATTACCCGTCGGAACAGAAACTACAGAATGTAAAGATTATGTGACTGCAGCAGTGCAATCAATAAAAGATTCCGGATTAAACTATCAACTGACCGGAATGGGAACACAAATAGAAGCAGACAATCTTGAAGAGTTATATTCTGCAATTGCCACAGCTCAAGAAGCGATTTTTGAACTGGGAATCGGTAGGGTATACACTGTCATAAAAGTGGATGACAGAAGAGACCTTGAAAACAGGACTTTAGACGCTAAAGTCGATACAGTAAATGAAATGTTAAAATAATTTTAAAAAAAAAGTGAAAAAAGTTAGAATTTAATCTAACTCATTGGAAGCGGTTTTTACCGCTTCAATTACAAGATCCAAATCCTCTTGGGTCAATGAGGGATGGACCGGTAGGGAAATTACATTATCTGCCGCAAGTTCAGCATTCGGACAGTATCCTTCGAACTCCAATGCCATGTAAATTGGTTGATTATACAATGGAATCGGATAGTGAATACCTGTTCCAACACCACAATCGTTGATTATGTCAACCCAATCGTCACGGTCTCCTTTTTCAACCCTAATTGTATACTGATGATATACATGCTTTGAGCCGTCAGCACAGTAAGGTGTGATAATTCCATCAACGTCAGCCAAACCTTTATTTAAATAGTCTGCATTGGCTATTCTCTTATCGTTGAATCCGTCAATATTTTTCAATTGCGCAAGACCGATGGCTGCGGAGATATCAGTCATCCTAAAGTTATAACCTATTGCACTATGGTGATATCTGACTGTTGCCCCATGTGCCCTGAACATTCTTGCACTATCGGCCAACTCTTCATCATCAGTGGTGATAATTCCTCCTTCGGAAGTAGTCATATTTTTTGTTGGGTAAAAACTGAAGCAGGACATGTCTCCCATGCTTCCGACTTTCTGACCTTTGAAGGTTGCTCCATGAGCCTGTGCGGCATCCTCTATAACAATCAATCCGTATTTTTCAGCAATCTCATTGATTCTGTCCATCTCTGCAGACTGACCATACAATTGAACAGGCATGATTGCCTTAGTGTTTTCAGTTATTGCATCTTCAATCGCATCAGGACTTAATGTATATGTTTTCAAGTCAATGTCTGCAAATACAGGTTTTGCACCGGTATAAACAATTGAGTTCCCACTTGCAATGAATGTGAACGGGGTTGTGATTACCTCATCTCCCGGACCGATATCGCATGCAAGCAATGCAGTGTGCAAAGCTGCAGTTCCTGAGTTGACAGCAATACCATATTCTGCTCCAACCCATTCAGCAAATTTCTGCTCAAATTCCTCAACTTTTGGCCCTTGGGCAATCATTCCTGATTTTAACACTTCAACTACATTTTCAATTTCTTCATCACCGATTATCGGTTTAGCAATAGGAACTCTAATATTTGACACAATCATCACCAAATTAAATTAAATTACCATACTAATATTTAAATCTAATAATATTTAAAATATAGTTATTAAAAAAAATTAAGAGTGAGAAGTAATGGACGAATATAAAATAGTAAGTATTGAAGAGGGATTAACAAAAATCGAATTTCCCGAATATGAAAAGGTTTCATCAGCGGCACCAGTTTTTTATAATCCTCACATGGAATTAAACAGGGATTTGTCTATTCTTGCAATCCAAGTATTCCAAAAGGAGCAGGACCGTGAAATAAACATATGCGACCTGTTTGGAGGAAGCGGAATAAGAGGCGTGAGATATAAAAATGAGATTGATGGTGTCGGAGAGGTTTCAATCAATGACATAAGTGAAACAGCGAATCATTATGAAAGGCACAACATCGAACTGAACAACTTAAATGATGTTCATGTATATCAGCATGACGCCAGCATGTTCTTGAGGATGAAACGTGGCGAATTCGATGTCATCGACATAGATCCATTCGGCACACCCTCACCATTTCTAGACTCTGCAGGATATTGTGCCAGAAGAAACTCACTGATGTGCGTTACCGCAACCGACACATCAGCATTATGCGGAACATACGAAGAACCCTGCATCAGAAAATATAATTCAAAACCTTACAAAAGTGAATACTGCCATGAGACAGGAATTAGAATATTGGCAGGTTTTGTCGCACTCACTCTTTCAAAATATGCCAAGCTCATTGAAGTGAAAATGTCACACAGCACTGAACATTATATGAGAATGTATCTTGAAATTAAAAAAGGTTCAAAAAGAACTGACGAATCCCTGAAAAACATAGGATACATCAGTCACTGCAAACACTGCTTACACAGGCAAACCAGCAATGGTCTGGCCAGTCCTATTGATGAAGTGTGTCCTGTTTGCGGTGAAAAGTTAGTTCATGCAGGACCTTTATGGTTAGGAAAAATTCAGGATGGCGAATTTATTCAAAAGATGATTGAAGAAGCAGACAATAAAAAAATAAATAGCGAAAAAGAAGCTTTGAAACTATTGAACAAATGTCTAGTGGAATGTGACGGACCTGCAACATTTTACGACGTTCACAGCATATGCAAATCCTTAAAAATCAGTGCTCCAAAATTTGAACTTATTTTGAATGAACTTGAAAAGGAAGGGTTCAAAGCCATAAAAACCCATTATAATCCAATAGGGATTAAAACTGATGCTGGAATTGAAAATATTAAAAATATTTTGAT
Source organism: uncultured Methanobrevibacter sp. (assembly GCF_900316895.1). Taxonomy (GTDB): domain Archaea; phylum Methanobacteriota; class Methanobacteria; order Methanobacteriales; family Methanobacteriaceae; genus Methanocatella. Next base: position 9,840 of record NZ_ONER01000029.1, read on the forward strand.
AAAATTAAATGATATTTAGATAAATTTCAAAATAGTATAGAAGAATATGAAAAAATTCCCTAGCCTTATTTATTCAATCATATTTTATAAAAAAAAGGCAATATAAAAATTACTTAATAATTATTGTTTAATAAAAATAAATAAATAATTGAAAAACTAGACAAAGTTTTATATATTATAAAAACATTATTATAAATTATATGGTTAATTTACAAATTAACCAAATATTATAAAAAAAACTATAAAGGGAGATATTAATGGTGAAAACTAAAGATAATGTAGTAAAACTTGATGATACAGATATTAACATCCTAAAAATTATCAATGAAGATGTAAGAACATCTTACAGACAAATATCACGCAGTTTAGATGTTTCTGTTGGAACTGTTCACAACCGTATTGATAAAATGGTTAAATCCGGAGTAATTAAAAAATTCTCCCCAGTTATCGACCATGAAAAATTAGGTTTCGTTTTAACCACCATTATCGGAGTAAGAGTAAAAGGTGGAAAACTTAAAAATTGGGAAGAAAAAACATTCTTTAACAAGAATGTAGTTGGAATCTATGATGTTACTGGAGAATACGACGCATTTTTAATCGCAAAATTCAGAAACACCAATGAATTAAACGCATTTATTAAAGAATTATTAAAAGACCCAATTATAGAAAGAACATATACCCAAACTGTTCTTGATGTTATTAAAGAAGATATGGGATCATCCAATATCTTATAATTTTGTTTAAAAAAAAGTGGTTTAACCAAACTACTTTTTAATTTATTTCTTATTATCTTATTTTGTAAAAAATTTTTTTCACACCAATAAAAATATTGCCGTGTCAATGTTGATTTTATTAGGTATTTATATAAAAAGACATACAAATATTATAATATTTAAATAAATTTAAATAGAGGTTATAAAATTGGCAGTTTGCTTACCCGATACTCAGGACGACGCTCCAAGTGTGCCTATAAAACTAACAAGAGTGGGCGTTACTGGAGTTAAGAAATTATTACAACTTAAAAGAACAAATAAAAGACCTATAATACTGGTACCTACTTTTGACGCATTTGTTGATTTACCAAGTGATCAAAAAGGAGTACACATGTCCAGGAACCCGGAAGCCATTAGCGAAGTCCTCGAAGATGTAGCTAAAGACTCTACCGTAGATGTTGAATCATTATGTGCAAAAATTGTTGACAAAATGATGACTAAACACGAATACGCAGAACGTGTTGAAATATCAATGACAACTGATTTTATGTTCATGAAGGAATCTCCAGTTACCAAAAACAAAACCCAAGAAATGGCACATCTAAAAGCTAAAGCCATTGGGCTAAGGGATAAAGAGGGTAACGTGGATATCAGAAAAAGCATAGGTGCAGAACTTATTGGAATGACCGTGTGCCCATGTGCACAAGAGTCAGTAAGAGAATCTGATAAGACAAAACTATTGGAATTCTTAGATGAGGAAACCACTCAAAAAGTTTTAGATACAGTTACTTTTGCTTCACACAATCAAAGGGGAGTAGGAACATTATTAATTGAAGTTCCTGAAGACAAATATGTGAAAGCAGAAGACTTGATTGATATTATTGAAACTTCAATGAGTTCACCTGTATGTGAATTACTCAAGAGACCTGATGAAAATGCAACAGTAATGAATGCTCACAGAAATCCTGTTTTCGTTGAAGATTGTGTAAGAAACATGATGGAAAAAATTGTTCAGAAATATTCTGATTTCCCTGACGACACATTGATTACTGCACGTCAAGAGAACCAGGAAAGTATTCACAGACACAATGCATATGCTGAAAAAGTAACTACACTTGGAGAATTAAAAGCTGAATTAAATATCTAAGGAAATGATTTAATGAAAAAAACTTATGAACTTGCAGGCCAAGTAATGGGATTTTTCGATGCATTTAAAGGATCAAGACCTGCGATAGATAATGAAAGGATATTGATTGTTAGAGGCAGATCCAGAAAAGTTCTGCCGCTCAATGAATTTGACTCAAAACTCACAGAAATTGGGGAAATTCTAGGCGGGACCGAATTGGATGCCACATCCGAAAAAATTTCAGAAATTCTTGAAGTGGGAGATAAAAACATCAAAAGAAGCGAAAATGTTACAAGTGATGTGGACAACAAGGGATTTATGCGAATGCAGGAAGAACTGGAATCCATGGGGCTTGTTGTTGAATATAAAGTATTTGAACTTCCGAGTTTTGATGTTATTATCGCAATTTGGGAAGACAAAAATGAAATTCCTCCGCTTTATGTGGAAGTTACCGTTTCTGAACGTGAAGATTAAATATGACATCAAATTTAACTAAAGAGGATATTCTCCGCATATTGAATGCAACTGACAGTGAAATCAGGAAATACATGTCAGAAACCATGAAATATAGGGAGAATAATCTTATTACTTATTCTAAAAATATTTTTATACCATTAACTGAAATCTGCAAAAACGATTGTGGATACTGTAATTTTAAAAAGCATCCTGATGATCCTGATGTGATTCTTTTAAAAAGTAAAGAAGAGATTCTAGAGGATTTGAAAGAAGCTGAAAAATATGGATGCAAGGAAGCTTTATTTACATTCGGTGAGGATGCCGATGAAGAAGAGGCAGTCCGTTTAAAATTGGCGGAATATGGTTATGAAAAAATGATTGACTATGTCGTTGACATATGCCAGATGACATTGGATGAAACTTCTCTTCTGCCGCATACCAACGGAGGAAATTACTCCTATGAGGATTTGAAAAGGCTTAAAGAAGTAAACGCTTCAATGGGATTGATGCTTGAAAATTCATCTTCAAGACTAATGGAACTACCTGCACACAATAAAAGTCCTGGAAAAAATCCTAAAATAAGACTACAAACCATTGAAAATGCCGGAAAACTTAAAATTCCATACACAACAGGCATTTTAATTGGAATCGGCGAAACTCATGAAGAAGTGGCAGAATCCCTGCTTGCCATTAAAGATTTATATGACAAGTACGGTCATATTCAGGAGGTCATCATTCAAAATTTCACACCGATACCTGGAATTGAAATGGAAGACTGGCCTGAACCAAGCTTTTTAGATATGATCAGAACTGTTACCGCAGCTCGATTATTATTTAAAGATACTGACGTAAGTATCCAGGTTCCACCTAATCTGAACAGGGACACAGCCCAGGTATTCCTGTCATGCGGCGCTGACGATTGGGGTGGAGTTTCACCGGTAAGTCCGGATTATGTAAACATTACTTCTCCATGGCCGGGAATTGATGAGCTTAAAAACCTGACTGAAGATGATGGTTTTGAGCTGATTGAAAGGCTTTGCGTATATGAAAAATACGTCAACAAAGAATGGTTAAATGAAACCCTTTTAAAAAAGATATCTAATCTATCCGAGCATCAATAACCACGTGCCAGACTCCTGGAGAATACTTTTTTATTTTATTTATTTCCAACAGTTCAACAGGGCGGTTGCCAGCTTCAGAAATGATTCTTTCTATCGGCCTTGAATTCATTAGCTTTTCAGGAACGGTTTCATGATAATGCAGGATCCCACCTTCATTCAAACTGTCGATGGCAACTTTCAGGTAATGATGAGTTGTCTTGACATAACCCATTATGATTCTGTCGGCATTATATTTTGGAGTTTCCACCATGCAGTCCCCCAAAACAGGGGTGATGTTATCCAGCTTGTTCAGTTTGATGTTTTCGCAGAGGAAATGATATGAATTGGGATTGATTTCTATCGAGATAACCTCACGGGCATTTGCATGAACGCCAATTGGAATGGAAAAATAGCCTATTCCCGCAAACATATCGATTACGGTTTCGCCATCGCCGACCAATTGGGCAATTCTCAGCCGTTCATTGTTATTGCCCTTTGACCACATCACCTTTGACAAATCCAACTTAAACAGACACCCGTTTTCCTTATTGACTGTTTCAGTTTCCTCACCATAAAGAACCTTATAAACCGGCTCACGTTTAGTTCCCTGAATGTGGTCAATCTTCATGATTGTTTTAACGTGATGCTTTTTTGATAACTCCTCGAAATCCTCATCGGGATATTTCTTGTCCAATATCAGGACATCTCCAATTTTTTTATATTTCATCTACACCCACTCAAAAGAAAACTTTATATATACAAATAACTAATATTAGTATTGTTAGTTTATACTAATTATTGATTCTGATTTTAAATAAAATTAATCGCTAGATTAGTTTATATTTTGTTAAATTAACCTATGAGTAGTTGAAATTAGATATTTTAAATACTTATATGAGGTGTATTTAAATGGATGATAAAATACTAGAAGGTACAACAACCGTTGGAATTACTTGTAAAGACGGAGTTGTATTTGCAAGCGAAAGAAGGGCTAGTATGGGAAACCTTGTAGCTCACAAAGTAGCAGAAAAAATATTTAAAATTGACGATCACATTGTAACCACCATAGCTGGTTCCGTTGGAGATGCTCAAAGTTTAATGAAAGTTATTGAAGCAGAAGTTTCACTCTACCAAATGAGAAACAACGATGCAATTAGCGTCAAGGCTGCTGCATCATTAACAGCAAACATCCTACGTTCCGGACCAATGTATGTCCAAACATTACTTGGAGGAATGGACGGAGACAAACCATCTCTCTACTCATTAGACCCAGCCGGAGGTATGATTGAAGATACTTATATCTCAACTGGATCAGGTTCCATCGTAGCATACGGTGTGCTTGAAGACAGATTCAGAGATGATTTAACAACTGACGAAGGAATTGAAATAGCCATAAGAGCTATAAGGGCTGCTGCTGAACGTGACACCTACTCCGGGAACGGATATTTAGTCGCTAAAGTAGATGAAAACGGCTTTGAAATGTTAGATAATGAAAAAATTAATGAGATTCTTGGAAAACTATAAGTAATAAGCTAATTTTTCATAACTAACTATTTTTTATATAACATAGTGTAGATAGTTTATGGAATTTTACTAATTATAGCTTAAATGCTTTCATAAACTATTATCCTACACAAACTTTTTTTGAAGGGATTATATGACTTCAGACATTTTAGAAGATATCAAAAAAGAGATTTTAAGTAAACTACCAGATGAAATTCAGGTTTCCAAAGTGGAATTTGAAGGACCGGAAGTGGTAGTCTATACCAAAAATCCAGAAATTATTACTGAAAATGGAGATCTAATCAGATCACTTGCAAAAGAACTTAGAAAAAGAATTATTATTAGATCTGACAAAAGTGCATTACTTGAACCAGAAGAAACCATAAATAAAATTCATGAAATAGTTCCAGACGGAGCTGAAATTACAGATATTTACTTTGACACCGTAACCTGCGAAGTAGTGATTACCGCTAAAAAACCAGGACTTGTCATTGGAAAATACGGTGTGACATCAAGAAATATCGTTAAAAATACCGGATGGGCACCTAAAATATTAAGAACCCCTCCGATTAGTTCAGACATTATTGGAAAAATTAGAACTATCCAAAAGAACAGCAGCAAAGACAGGAAAAAATTGCTGCAAAAGCTCGGACGTCAAATTCACCAAGGAAGTAAATTCCCAAATGACTGGGCAAGAGTTACTTCAATGGGAGGATATAAAGAAGTAGGACGTTCCTCAATGTTATTGCAAACACCAAACAGTCGTGTTTTGCTCGATTGTGGTGTTAATGTTGCTGCATCAGACAATAAAAATGCATTCCCAATGTTAAATGCACCTGAATTTTCAATTGAGGAATTGGATGCAGTCATTATATCTCACGCTCACTTAGATCATTGCGGATTTGTGCCTTACCTTTTCCATTACGGATATGATGGACCGGTTTACTGTACAACTCCAACCAGGGATTTAACCACCCTTTTACAGTTTGATCATTTGGATATTGCCCACAGAGAAGGCAATCCACTACCTTTTACATCAAAAAATGTAAAACATCAAATTAAAAATACAATCACTTTAGATTATGGTGAAGTAACTGACATTTCACCGGACATAAGACTGACATTGCATAATGCAGGACACATTTTAGGTTCCGCAATCTCCCACATGCACATTGGAGACGGTGCTTACAATTTGGTATACACTGGAGACTTCAAATATGAACCTTCAAGATTACTCGAACCTGCTACAATCAGATTCCCACGTGCCGAAACAGTAATCATGGAAAGTACATACGGTGGAAAGGAAGATGTGCAGCCTTCCAGAAACAATGCCGAAAAGGAAATGATGAAAACCATCTACAAAACCCTCAAACGTGGAGGAAAAGTATTGGTTCCGGTATTTGCTGTGGGAAGGGCACAGGAACTGATGGTTGTGCTTGAAGAGTACATGAGACATGGAATGATTGAAGAGGTACCAATTTATATTGACGGAATGATTTGGGAAGCTACAGCAATCCACACCGCAAGACCTGAGTACCTAAGCAAAGACTTAAGGGATCAAATCTTCCACATGGGAAGAAATCCATTTGTCTCAGACATGTTCAAGAAAGTCCAGAATCATGACCAAAGAAAAGATATTGTCGAAGCAAAACAGCCTGCAATCATCCTTTCAACATCAGGTATGTTGACCGGAGGAAACTCCGTCGAATACTTCAAATGGCTATGTGAAGATGAAAGAAATACAATCATATTCGTAGGATACCAGTCAGAAGGTTCAATGGGTAGAAGAGTTCAAAAAGGCTGGAAAGAAATTCCTCTTGAAGATGACGATGGAAGAACCAAACAATTCTGCGTTAGAATGCAAGTTAAAACCATTAATGGATTCAGTGGTCACTCCAACAGAAAACAACTGATGGAATATATCAAAAGGCTCAATCCAAGGCCTGAAAGAGTCATCACATGTCATGGTGACCCATACAAAGCAGTGGACTTGGCCTCATCAATTCATAGAAGCTATAAGATTGAGACCAAAACCCCAGTCAATTTGGATTGCGTAAGAATTCATTAAAAAAAATTAAATACTATATAAAACAAAATATATAGTATTATAAAAATGTTGTAAATCAATTACAACATTAAATTTATTTTTTAAATAGGTGTAATTATGGTTACTTATTCAGAATCCGGTGTAGATATTGATTTGGAAGCAGTTACTGTTTCAGCACTGGCAGACAAACTCAAATCAACATTGGAATGTAGAGATATTATTACCGACAGTGGTCACTATGCGGCTTTGGTAAGATTAGGTGACAAGGCTATCGCAATGAGTACTGACGGCGTTGGAAGTAAAATTTTAATTGCTGAAATGATGAACAAATACGATACCGTAGGTATCGACTGTATTGCAATGGTTGTAAACGACATATTATGTGTCGGAGCTGAACCAATAGCATTGGTCGATTACCTTGCCGTTGAAAAGCCTGACCCTAAAAGAGCAGCAGAAATTGCTGAAGGATTGGTGACAGGTGCAAACGAGTCAAAAATCGCAATCATCGGAGGGGAAACAGCTTCACTTCCGGGAATCATTAAAGACTTTGACCTTGCAGGAACTGGTATCGGTTTTGTGGACGTTGACAAAATCATTACCGGCGAAAATATCCAGCCGGGAAATGTCCTGATTGGTATAAACAGTAATGGAATCCATTCCAACGGATACAGCCTTGCAAGAAAAGCATTATTTGATGATGCAGGACTTACCGTTGACGATAAGATGCCTAACGGCGAAACCACAGTAGGTGAAGAGCTAATCAGGCCAACAGAACTATATGTCAAACCTATCGTGAGCCTATTTGAAAAAGAATATAATATCAATGGACTTGCCCACATTACAGGAGGAGGATTTACCAACCTCAGACGTTTGAAAAAAGGTGTGGGATACGATATCAATAACCTTCCGGAAGTTCCAGAAATATTTAAACTCATTTATGAACAGAACGTCGACATCAAGGAAATGTACAAAGTTTTCAACATGGGTGTCGGTTTTGTTGTTATCTGTGATGAAGGCGAAGCAGATAAAATTATGGAAACTTTAAAAGAATACTGCGAATGTCAAATAATCGGTAAGGTAACAGATGATGAAAAAATCACCGTCAAGACTTTCGAAGGATCTGAAATTGAATACTAATTATCAAAAAAAAGGGGGAATGAATAGATGAAGATAATGAAAGATAAGGAAATGGCTCTTGTAAAAGAGATATTGGCTAAGCTTGGAGCTAGCGAAGAAGATCAAGAATTAGTTGCAGAAGCTACATTGGATGCTGACCTAAAAGGATTCACATCACACGGACTTGGAAGATTCCCACAATATTTAATTAGTATCAAAGCAGGCACAATCAATTTAGAAGAAAACATAACTATTGAAAAAGAAACCCCTGCTATCGCATTAATCAATGGTAATAGCGGATTTGGACAAGCAGTATCATATAAAGCAATGCAGATTGCAATTAAAAAAGCTAAAGAAGTAGGTATTGGATGTGTTGGTGTCCACAACACCAATCACTTCGGAGTTACAGGATTTTATTCTGATTTAGCATTAAGAGAAAACTGCATCGGTTTGGTTTTAGCAAATACCGACCCTGCTATCGCACCATTAGGCGGCAAGGATAAATTAATCGGAACAAATCCTCTTGCATTAGGAATTCCATCAGATTCATACATTACCGTGGACATGGCTACTTCAGTCACTGCACGTGGAAAAATCATCGAATCAAAAAGAAAAGGACTTGACTTACCTGACGGTTGGGCATTAGACAAAGATGGAAACCCAACAAATGATCCTGAAGCAGCGCTTGAAGGTTCAATTTTACCATTCGGAGGATTCAAAGGATATGCTTTATCATTACTGATTGAAATCCTAACCGGACCATTGGTACAGGCAGGATACGGTCTTGGAGTAACAGGTACCGCTTCACCGGATAAGGACTGTACAAAAGGAGACTTATATGTCGTAATTGACCCTTCCAAATTTGGAGACTTTGATGAATTCAAGGCAAATACCGAAGACTTCATCTCACAGGTAAGGGCAACCGGTGAAACTGTAGCAATTCCGGGAGATCTGGAAGTCAAAAGGATTGCTGATGCTGAAGCAAATGGCGTGGCAATCGATGAAAAATTATACGAACAATTAAAAGGAATCTGTGATGACTTAGACATTGACATTGATTCCTATGTTGAAGAATAGTTATTATTCTTCA
>NZ_ONER01000092.1 GCF_900316895.1 uncultured Methanobrevibacter sp.
GAAGAGTGTGCCTCCGGTATATGGGGTTATGTCATGGTCCTTATACATCTGGACCTTGGCTTTTATTATGTCCTGCTCATGGACGATGGATGTTCCCCAGCCGAACTTAAGGTAGTCGACGTATTCTCCTGATATGTTCATGAGGCTTTCTGCGGTTTCAAGGCCCAATCCCTTGTCCAGAACCATTGTTATTCCACATTCTCTTGGCTTTTCTTCTCTTTTTTTGGATAAAAATTCAAAGGATTTCAAAATATCACACGTGTTATTTAATTACTTTAAAATGTTGTTAGTTATATTGTCATATATAATATTTACACTTTGCTAAAATAGAAAAAAAGAAAAAGGATTATTCCGCATGAAGTTCAGCTTCGGACCTTCTGACAAGGTCGGAAAGTGAATTGCGGACATTTTCAGGGATAGGGTTGTCCTCCCTTTCGGCGATGATTTGAGAAATAATCTTGCACAGCACAAATATTGCATGCTTGTGCTCAGCTTTTGTCTTATGAATATGATGAGGGCTTATTTTCAGGGTGATATATTCACTACAGCTACAGTCGTTTTTGATTTGGTCATCTTCTGCTAAATATTTTAAAACATATACTAAAAATTGGTGCATTTGTATCATTTCGTCCTTATACATAGATATCTAACCCTTATTTAACTAATTTCAGTTAGTTAAAAATTAACTCCTTAATTATATACAATAATATTATATGATTATCATATTTAAATATTGCATTCAAAAATATATTACTTAATATATAAATTCAAACAGCCTTTAAATTTTATTAATTTCAAATTTACCTGTTTCGACAATCTTTGGAAGCCTTCCGACAGTGGCCACACTATTGCCGCATATTATCAGAACCCCCATGAAATGTTGCCTGAATTCCTCGGCGGTTTCAGCGGCATTTGAAACCTTATCCTCACCATCAATTCCCTTAACGTCATTGCCAATCCTTGTTGCAAGGCCGTCTGCAACTGATGGTGATGGAGAGATTACGGTAACGCTATCGGATGTGCCAAAGCTAATGGAATGGCCAATATTGCCTGATGATGTGCATATTCCCAATGGAGATTTTCTTTCGGGGATTTTAAATGCAATCTCATTTCCCAGAATCTCATTGTTTGAATATATTCCGCAAAGGACTGTCCTGTCATTTACAAGTGCAATGTCTCCGCCGTTTTCTACAATAGAATTTTTTGAGTCCAAAGCAATCAGATAATCAAGAGCCATCTCGGAAACGGTTCCCGCAACGCATGCCATTGGCCCGACATCACATAGATTTGAGGATTCATACATTTTTGACACAATCAATGGCAAGTTTTCATCGTCAGCACTAATAGGTGTGAAGCTGTGAAGAAAATCTGGATTTCTGGCAATGTATGATGTCAAATCCGACCTGAGAGTATGTATATGGCCGGCCAGATCATGGTCGGTTATATCGCTCCTCAGCCTGATGTGGGTTTCGCCGATGTTTATTTCCATAATTATAATTAAACTTTTATTTATTAAAACTATACTATTATTATGAAATCATTAACTAAAATGCTCTGTTTGGTTGACGGTGAACACTATCTGCCAGTCACACAAGAAGCAATAGACACACTTAACAATTTGGAACACATTGATATCAAAGGAGCAGTATTCATAGGAGGAACAGAAAAGCTCAGGGACGATTCAGCCGAATCATACTCAGAAAAGCTCGGCATACCTGTCCAGTTTGCCAAGGACAAGGACATTCCCTATGACATCATTGTGGAAATGATTAGAGAATACGATATAGATACCGTCTTTGACTTGAGCGACGAGCCGATACTGGACTATTCAAAAAGGTTCAAGATTGCCTGCAGGGTCCTTGGAGAGGGAATAACATATGAAGGACCTGACTTCAAGTTCAATCCCACAACACAGTATGAGATAATGGAAAAGCCTTCAATCACCATTCTTGGAACTGGAAAAAGGATAGGTAAAACTGCCGTATCAGGTTTCGTTTCAAGGCTTATCGACAAGAACGGATATGAGCCATGCGTAATCGCCATGGGAAGGGGCGGACCTGAAGAGCCTGAAATAGTCCACGGCGAAAAGCTTGAAATCAATGCCGAATTCCTGCTTGAGCAGTCAGAAAAGGGAGTTCATGCAGCAAGTGACCACTGGGAAGATGCCCTTATGAGCAGGATTTTAACCATCGGATGCAGACGCTGCGGCGGCGGAATGGCAGGCGAAGTCTTCATGACCAACATGAAAAAGGGAGCAAGGCTTGCCAATGAGGTTGACTCAAAATTCGCAATATTTGAGGGAAGCGGAGCTGCAATACCGCCGATCAAGACAAACAAGAAGATTGCATTAATCGGTGCAAACCAGCCTATTGAAAACCTCACCACATACTTCGGACCCTACAGAATAGGGCTTGGAGACCTTATAATCCTTACAATGTGTGAGGAGCCGATGTGCTCTGCCGATAAGATTAAGGAAATCGAGGAGTTTGTAGCGGAGGTAAATCCTGATGCAACCGTGATTTCAACTGTATTCAGGCCGAAGGCACTTGATGACATCTCAGGCAAGAAGGTTCTCTTTGCAACAACAGCTCCCGAAGCGGTGAAGGACAAGCTGGTGGCCTATCTTGAGGAAAACTTCAACTGTGAGGTTGTCGGAACCACATCACACCTGTCAAACAGGCCACTTCTACGTGAAGACATGCAGAAATATATGGACCAAGCCGATGTAATGCTCACTGAACTTAAGGCGGCTGCAGTTGACGTTGCAACAAAGGATGCAATTGCACATGGCCTTGAGGTCGTCTACTGCGACAACATACCTGTGCCGATCAATGATTCATACCCCGATTTGGCCGAATCCGTAATAAAATTAGTTGACTCTGCTATTGATGATTTTAACAAATCATCATAACTTTTTCTTTTTTTAACGCAATACCGCAAGTATTGACAATACCCAAATCACCACTGCAACTATAAGCACATACCTCCCATGCTTTTTTGCATTTGATGAATCCCTTGTCAGGAGATATACAGATATTATCAAACCGATTAAAGGTATCAGAATTGCCATGGCATATCCTGCTATTATTGCCAGAGTATGGCTTTTCTCGCTGGACTCAATGAACTGCTGAGTATTCTGCTGATGAGTGTTTACATTAGTTTGAGGTCCGTTAAGCTCAGCCCCACAGTTTTTGCAGAATCTGGCTTCATCTATCAGTTGCTCTCCGCATGCAGGACAGTATTTTGTCATGGAAATCACTCTTCACTAAACAGTTTCTCAATCAAATCATCTTCTGACTTGTAGAAGTTAAGCTTCAATACCCTTTGAAGGGTGTCCGGCGCTCCCAAAAGTTCCATTGCCTGATCCCATGGAATGAACACCTTTTTGGCATCCTGACTGTAGCAAAGTTCCAAAGTTTGGGGCAACTTTCCCTTACTTGAGTCAGTCAGTATTACTGTAGCATCATCAATATTTTGATTCCTATTGATGGATTCATCAGATACGATTTCTGCTATATTAAAATTAGTAGTTTCATCGCCACCCATCAGATTATCAATCACCTTTTCATTATTTTGGACAGTTAATTTGTAGATGTCCCCGTCTATGAAATATACATCTCCCACTTCACATGTCACGTCAAGAAGTGATTCGAATGAATCGGCATCGGGATAGACCTCTTCGGGTTCCTCGAATTCAGGGATTATATATCCGGACTTGTCCACAAAGTCGGCCTCACCTGCGATTATCTTCAAAAGGCGAATGATTTCTCTATTCTGGTTTTCGATATTCTTGTTGATTCTTATTAACTCAGCTAGTTCAGACATGATAATCTATTTAAAAAAAGTGATTATTAAAATTTTTTGAAGGACCCTCATCAGCATAATCAAACTCTTGAAATAAAAATAGTACACACAAAATTGCCGATGAGGTTCCTTACAACCATCACCAAATAGTATGGGATTGCGCCTCAACAATCCCATATTCTAATATGAACCTCATATAATATATATTTTGCCATTTAAAGCCAGTACAATATTGCAATTGAAATATAATATTACAAGATAAAGTAAATTTTGAAATCAGGACAAAAGAAACATATAATAGATTGTATCGCACAGCTTCTCGTCGTGGGCGAATTTCTCAAAGCCTATGGAATATTTGAGAAGCGTTACCCTTGGAATGAGGACATTGTCAGTGTTGGGATTTAGAACTATACCCTCCATGTCTTCCGAAAGAACGAAATTGACAAGCATCGCAAGGTTTACAACCTGGGAATACCTGAACTTGTCTGTTTCAACTTTCCTTATTTTTTCCTCGCTTGAAAATATTGTCGCATAGGTTCCTCCGACATTGTCGATATACATCTGCGCCAGAGGACCTGAATCCATCATCGAGATGACGCCGTCCTTTGCCCTTGGGGAGAGATCAACATCGCTCACCATCATTGTCAGAAGCCTTGATTGGGACATGAGCTCAAACAATGCCTCGTAATCTCCAATGTTATTCGGGTTTTCAATGAATCTTTCAAGCTCATCATTCGGAGTGTCCTTAAGCTGCCTTAGCTCGTCAACCGTATAGCCCCTTGTGGAGTAGAAGTTGGTTTTCGGGATGTGTCTGATTTCGAGAATGAATTCCTTGGTGAAGACATACTTTTCGGTTGCGGGATTGAGGACATATCCTTCAATGTCGCTTGTCTTGAGGACGTTCTGGTAGAGCTCAAAGGAATTCTGCATAAGCTCGATGTCATCCTCATCCTTGAAGAACTTCCTGAACTCATCCTTGTCTGTGAAAAGCGGAGTCAGTTTCAATCCGTTGTCATCCTCATAGATTATGAAATTTAGGGTGAATTCATCCCTTTTGGCAGGAATATAAAGGTTTGAGTATCGAAACTCATGAATCAGCCTCAATGTCAAATCCTTTGTAAGCTCATTTCCGTTTGAATATATATCTTCAATTACTGTCCTTAGGTGTTTGTGGTTAGTCATCAAAGTTATTTTGTCTGAAAAGATATTTAAATGAATCCGGAAGGAACCTGTCATTTGCAACATATTCGGATATTCTGGAATCTATGAAGTATGTCACGCAGCGGTCATCCTCAAACCTCATTCCCCTTCCGTAGGTCTGGACCAGAGCAAGGGAGGTCTTGTAGTCATACCACTCCTCATCGGCATTTGCCCTCATCATAATCTGTCTGTCTCCCAAATCCGGATAGGGCAATTTGTAGATTATCTGAAATCTGCATAAATCTCCCGGCAAATCAACGCCCTCGTTCATGGACGGCGAAACAAGGACCAACGGTTCTTTTGAGCTTTTGAACTTTTCAAGCTGGTCTGCACGGTTTTGGGTGTTGTGCTCCATAAGCCTCGGATCGTTTAAATTATCAATTAGGAAGTCCTTGCATGATGTGCTGACGGTGTGTATGATTCCCTTGTCATCTTTATGCTTTTCTAAAATGGATTTGATGACATCAACGGTTTTCGGCGCATTTTCATTTATGAATTTGCGGGAGAGATTATACCCGCCTACAGAAATTACAGGATTTCTCTTTAAATTGAATGGCGATTTTCTCCTTATCGCATAGATTTCATCCTCTCTTATTCCCAGGCATTTGGAAAAGAATTTCCAGTCAAGTATGGTTGCGCTCATGAATATGCAGACCTCACCGTATTCAAGGAGAGTGTTTTTGGCATAGTTGTCAACCTTCAGGGGCTTGAATTCAAGAATCTCATAGTCCGGATTGTAGTCGAACACCCAGCTGTACGGATCATAGGCGATGTTTTCGATGAAACGGTTGCAGTCGCTTATCTCCCTTTTGATGAATGCTATCTTTTCTGTCAATTGGGGCTTCTGGACATCCTTGATTCTCTCAAGTTCAGTGAGGTATTTCTCCCTTACCTCATGGATGAACATGAGCCATACATCATAATCCCCATTCTCAAGCTCATAAAGCATGCCGTCGGTTATGTCGAGCTTGAGATAATTAGAAAGGTCGCTTAGTGAAAACTCAAGCTTCAGCTGGCTCATTATGACATTTTCAAGGTTATGGGCCTCATCGCAAATCAGAAGCTGCCTTTTCTTGAAGTCCCCAACATAATTGAGTTCCAGAAACATGTAATGGTAGTTTGAGATTACGGTGTTTGAATTTAGTGCCCTGTGCTTTTGGATATAGTAATCGCAGTCTGTTTTCGGGTTTTCGCAGGACTGCCCGCCTGCAATGCATTTGCCCTCA
>NZ_ONER01000025.1 GCF_900316895.1 uncultured Methanobrevibacter sp.
ATATATGGGGAATGATTTATGAAGCATTGAATTCAGTTTTCAATCCAATTCTCGCTATGGACCCGAATCCGGCTAATCCTGCTTTGACTGTATTGATAATTGCATTTATCGTTTCATTAATTACAACAATTGCAAATAAATATCTGGTCGATCAGGATGAGATGAATGATGTGCAAGCAAAAATGAAAGAATTCCAAAGTGAACTTAGAGAAGCTCAAAAGAAGGGAGATGGCAAAAGAGTTGCTGAACTTCAGGCTCAACAGTCTGACATGATGCAAATGCAAAGTAAAATGATGTCCAGTCAATTCAAACCTATGATTGTAACTTTTGTTCCAATTATTTTGATTTTCTTCTGGATGAGAACTTCAGCAATTCATGACTTAGTTATTATTTTACCTAAAACTGTATACTGGGTTACTTTAACTCCTGTTTGGCATTTTATTGGTCAATTTTTATATGGTGGTAAAGCAACAATTCCATACGGTATTGGTTGGTTATTATGGTATATGATATGTACTTTTGGTATGAGTCAAATAATAAGAAAATTCTTAGGATTCAAACAAGGGTTCTAAATCAACCTTTTAAACATACATTTATTAATGATGAAAAAGATATATTGTAGTATTCTATATTGAATACGCTATTACACAATTATTAAATTTTATTAAATTAATTATTAGGTGATTAAATGCCTGAAAATAGGTTTAGATCAAGATCATATAAAAGAATTCATAAAAACACTCCTGGTGGAGATAATGTTTTAAGATATAAAAAGAAAAAACCATCTAAGCATGTTTGTGCTGAATGTGGTAAAGTCTTACATGGTGTTCCTCGCGGACGTCCATATGAAATTGGAAAATTATCAAAAACAGCTAAAAGACCTAACCGTCCATATGGTGGGTACTTATGCTCAAGTTGTGCTCGTAAAATTTTCAAAAACGAGGCTAGAAAATAATGATTATTACTATTGGCGGATTAGCTGGAACTGGAACTACAACTACTGCTGAGCTTCTCAGTAAAAAGTTAGATATTCCATATATTTCTGCAGGTTTTGTATTTAGAGAAATGGCTGCAGAAAGGGGTATGAGTGTTCTTGAATTTAGTGAGTTTGCTGAAGGTAATGATGATATTGATAAAGAAATTGATAAAAGGCAAGCTTTAAAAGCCAAAGAAGCAGAAAATCTTATAATTGAAGGGAGACTATCAGCATTTTTTGTTGATAATGCTGATTTGAAGATTTGTTTAGTGACTCCATTTGATGTCCGTTCCAAAAGGATATCAGATAGGGAAAATAAATCTGTTGAAGTGGCTAAAAACGAAATCATTGTTCGTGAGAAAAGTGAAGCTTTAAGATACATGGAAATCCATAATATAGACATTTCTAATATGGATGTCTATGATATAGTTATAAATACTGGTACTTTCAATCCTGAAAAAGTATCTGAAATCATTATTCAAACATTAAAGGTGATATAAATGGCATCAATCGAAGTAGGTAGAGTATGTGTTAAAATCGCTGGTAGAGAAGCTGGCGAAAAATGTGCAATCGTTGAAATTATCGATGAAAACTTTGTAGAAGTTGTTGGTGAAGCAGTTAAAAACAGAAGATGTAACATTGCTCACTTAGAACCAACCGAAGATTCTATCGATGTTTCTGGTGACATTGACTCTATTAAAGCAGCTTTAGCTGACTTATAAATTCAATGTGAATAATTGACAAAATTATTCATAACTTTTTTTATTTACTATTTTTTAAGGTTTTTTTCATGAAGTTTAACATGGTGACAAAGTCTAAAAGTTTTACATCAGAGGAATTCGGCTGCAAACCTGAAGACAGAGAGATTAATGAATATATTTCTAAAGGTGTAATTAATTTAGATAAGCCATCAGGTCCGACCTCTCATGAAATAGACTCATGGATTAAGCGTATTTTGAACTTGGAAAAATCCGGCCACGGCGGAACATTGGATCCTAAAGTAACCGGGATTTTGCCGGTTGGATTGAATGATGCAACCCGTGCAATTCAACTTTTACTTACTGCTCCAAAGGAATATGTCTGTCTTTTGACTTTCCATCAGGATGTTGATGAAGAAAGGATTCGTGAAGTCTTTGCGGAATTCACAGGCAAGATATTCCAATTGCCTCCGGTCAAATCAGCTGTAAAGCGTGAAATGAGGACACGTAACATTTACTATTCCACAATCTATGAGATTGAAGGGAGAGATGTTCTCTTTAGAATTGGCTGTGAAGCAGGGACATATGTAAGGACATACTGTCATAACATTGGAGAGGCATTAGGTGTTGGAGCTCACATGGCTGAGCTTAGAAGAACACAGGTGGGTTCATTCAATGAGAAAAACAAATTGGTGACCCTGCAGGATGTTACAGATGCATATCACTTCTGGAAGGAAGATGGTGACGAGTCATTCCTGCGTGATGCGATAATGCCTATGGAAAGGGCCGCTGATTACCTGCCAAAAATCGTAATTAAGGATTCTGCTGTTGATGCGGTTTGTCATGGTGCAGACTTGGCCAATGGTGGAATTGCAGAACTGGCAGATAACATTCAAAAGAATGATATTGTAGCAATTGAAACCCTTAAGGGTGAATTGGTCGGTGCAGGAAATTCATTATTGACATCCAATGAGATTCTCGAAGCGGATTCTGGTTTTGCGGTAAAGGTTAATAAGGTTCTAATGAAACCGGATACCTATCCAAGATTCTGGAAATGACGAGGTTGATAACTTGGCTAAGAGAATATTATTTGTTTTATTCGCTGTGATTTTTATTTTTTCTCTTAGTGCAATTAATGCAGCAGACATTAATTCAACAGATGATATTCCGCTTCAAATTGAAAATTCATCTCAGGTTAATAGTGTAGACTCTGATATCAACTCGTTAAATGAAAATGATAAAAATCAAACAGAGATGGTTTCACAGTCCGATAATGT
Organism: uncultured Methanobrevibacter sp.; assembly: GCF_900316895.1. GTDB lineage: Archaea > Methanobacteriota > Methanobacteria > Methanobacteriales > Methanobacteriaceae > Methanocatella. The sequence goes on from NZ_ONER01000025.1 coordinate 2,952, forward strand.
TTATTATAAGGGTTCCTACAGCGTAACCTTGAAGGATTCAAATTCAGGATCTATTCTGGCAAATAAGACTATTGATTTTCTCATAAATAATGTCAAGTATGATGCTGTAACTGATAATGATGGTGTTGCTAATGTCAATTTGGCTTTGGCTCCTGGAAAATATTCCATCTTTGCATCCTTCGGTGGGGATGATGACTATGGCATCTGCAACCTGACTTCCACATTCAATGTATTGCCGACAATCAAGGCAAGCGACATTTCAAAATATTATAAATCCAGCACTCCGTTTTCTGCACAGTTTTTTGATACTCATGGAAACCCTTTGGCAAATACCATGGTCACCATAACAGTCAACGGCAAGCAATATAATGTCAGAACAAATGGAAATGGATTTGCAAATCTGGCAATGAATTTCAATCCGGGTTCCTATAAGATAGTTTCCACTAATCCTCTTATGGGCTATTCGATAACAACCAACTTTTTAATTCTTCCGACACTAAGCTCATCAGACATCAAGCAGGTTCAAGGCCAAAACAAGAAATTCATTGCAAAGTTTTTAAGAAGTGACGGAAAGCCGCTGGCCAAAACCTATGTCAAATATAAATTAAAGGGCAAAACCCACAAGGTCAAGACAAATGCCAACGGGATGATAAGCATTTCCTTAAAAAAGCTTAAGAAAGGAACCTATAAGATAGTCTGTTATAATAAGGATGGTCTGTCAAAAACCAATACCATTAAGATTTATAAGAAAAAGGCCTCAACTAAATTATCCGCCAAATCTTACACATTCTATCCTAAGGATAAGGGCAGGGTAATTACAGTAAAACTGTCAACAGCATTGGCAGACAGTTCAAATGCCGGAAAAATAATTAAAATCAAGATCAACAAAAAGACATACAGTAGAAAAACCGATGCAAACGGTATTGCGTCCATGGATTTGTCCTCGTTTAAGAAGGGAATTTTCAATGTCCAATTCAAATATGATGGAAACAAATTCTTCAAGGCATCAAAGTTAACAAGGTCAGTTACAATATTTGACACAACCCAGACTTCAATCACAGTCAAAAGCACAACCCATTTCGGTTATGGTGCAGGCACTTCATTAAAAGTGTCTTATAATGCAGGAGGCGTTCCGTTAGCTGGAAAAACTGTAAAGTTAACCCTTGCCGGCAAGACATACGCAAAAACCACAGACAGCAAGGGCATTGTATCGATACCAATCAATTTAGACATTGGCGAATATGTCGTTAGCTATAAAACCGACAGTGATTCGATATTCAATGGAACTTCAGGCTCTTTCAATATAGATGTTTTCAAACGAAGCCCATCCAAATTAACTTGGAAATGCGGAAAGTCCTACAAGGACAATACCCAAACTTTCAAAGTGTTGGCAACTAATTTGAAGGGCCAGCATCTTTCAGGAGGAGACATTGAGTTGACCATTGACGGGGAAACATATTCCTCAACCGTTTCATCAGGAGGCTATGCAAAGTTCAAGACCCATGTCGCTATTGGAAACTATAAGGTTTCAGTCAAATTCAAGGGCAATAACAATCATCTTGAAAGCTCCGCTTCCAAATCGGTTAAGGTTAAACTTTCCAAATTCCGCAACGGAATCAATGAAAAGAACGCAAAGGGTTCAAAGGCATACAAGAAATCATCCAGCCATTGTAAGGTTGGAACTAAAAAGATTAAGAAATTGGTCAAAAAATTGACTAAAGGGCTGAAAAGTAAAGTCGACAAGGCTAGAGCCATTTTCAATTATGTAAGGGATACCCTGGATTACAGCTATTATTATGATACCAAATACGGTTCAACAGGCACATTAAACCGCAAGAGCGGAAATTGTGTTGACCATTCTCATTTGCTTGTTGCCATGTATCGGACTGCGGGCTTTAATGCAAGATATGTTCACGGAACATGCCGTTTCAGTGACGGTGACGTTACAGGACACGTTTGGGTTCAGGTAAAAATCGGGAAAAATTGGGTTGGCGCAGATGCAATTTCATATAGAAACTCTTTGGGAAAAATAAAAAACTGGAATAACAAGCATTACACTCTGCATAACAAATATGCAAGTTTGCCGTTCTAAAAAAAATAAAAAGAAATGGAAAAGCTAGAAAGCTCCTCCACCTCCACCTCCGGATCCTCCTCCGAGGCCACCAAAGCCACCGGAATCTGAAGATGAGCTCATTGTTGATTGTCCACTCATTATTGCACTGTGCATCATGTATGATCCTCCATAACGGTGATACATGAAAATATCCGCATCATACTTGTCGATATCCTGTTCCTGAAGTTTCATGGCATCATAAACCTTGTCAGCTACTCCAAGAGCCGTGCCATAAATCAGGTACTTTTTCCAAATAACTATTGATTCTGGAGGGTGTTCTTTAATTAAACTGTTGTCATTTAGGAACTTCTTGAAGTTTTTCCATTTGAGATATCTCACACGGCCTTCAGGAGTCCATCTTCCAAATTTATCATCATCCAATTTCATAATCAGAAGGGAAAATAGGATTAAAAATATTCCTCCTGCAATTGAATAGATTCCTGATTTCAATTCTGTCCATACTCCTAAAACGGCCAGAAGTACTCCAAAGAGCAATCCTCCTACACCAAGCACTGCAATAATAGTTGTGCCTGTGTAATCAAATTCTTTATCAGTTCTGAATTCCAAAGAAGCACTTACATTCTCTTGCCAATCATTATATTGGCCCATAAACCATTTCGCATTTGATTCGGTTGATAATCTTGAGTTTAAGCTAGATAAATTCAACCTGTCATTATTTGAAAAGCGATGAAGGATATCATAGACCTGTTTTTCATTTGATTTGAGTTCGCTGGTGTTTCCGCTGAAGTTTATGAATAAATCCTTGGTTTCGGTATCTTCATCGGCTACGGTTTCAATACTCAAAACCTTTTTATCAATCAGATTCAGAATTGCAGCTTCAAATCCATCCATATTAGGAGTTCCAACGTTTCCTGAAGAATATAGCGCATTTACCACTTCCGGCGGATCATCGGTAGGAAGTTCCCTCTCATATATTCCATCATCCATCACTTTTGGCTCTCTTCCATAAATGAGATAAGTGAATATTGCAACGATAGGACTTAAAAGGGATAGCAATCCTAAAATAACGTATGTTGCATTCCAGAAATTACGTCCGTTGACACTGTCGTTGAGGTTTTTCATAATCATTTCCCGACCGTCATAATCGACATGCTTTGCATTTGTTGCATCGTGGAAGTCATTCAATGGCATCAATACAAGGAGTTCATAATAATCGCCTTTCGGAATGTCTGATGTTTTTGCGGTAATTGTATTCTTGTTCAATTCGCTTGAAACATTAAATTCCTGAGGATTCAGGAAATATTCATTGCCTTTATCTCCAGGCAAATGGACTTTTACGTTGACGGTTCCGACACCAACGTCCCATTCATCTCCCCAGAGTTTGTATTGAAGTCCACCTACATCCTTGAAAAGGGTAACAACATTTTTCATATCATAGCTGATATGAACTGATACGTCACAATCTTTAACTCCTTTTGTATGCCCCTCATCGGAATATAAATAGATTTTCAGATGTTTTTTTCCATCTTCATCGCTTACCGTATGTGAGGCATAAGCTCCGTCAACGGAGATATTAATGTTTTCTACGCTCTCTCCAGCTTTCAATGGAATGTCTCGGTATACTCCATTAAATTGCCCCTTAAATGAATAATCATACCTCTCATCTACATGCAGTAGGCCATTATTTTCAACGGTTAGGTCAACAAATGCATGATCAATGGTGTAGCTTCTGTCATCGTCGGCTGCAACTGCTGAAAATGTTGAAAATAATAATAAAAAAAGTAAAATTATAGTAAATGTTTTTTTAACATTCATATAATTTCACCACTAGAATTTCACTTCAGGTACTGCTCTTTCACTTTCAGGTGCTTCGAAGAATGTTTCTTCTTTAAATCCAAATAATTTTGCCATAATGCTGCTTGGGAATTGTTGACATGTGTTGTTGTATTTTAGGACAACGTCATTGTAGAATTGCCTTGCGTAAGCTATCTTGTCTTCGGTATCGCTTAACTCAGACTGCAATTGTTGGAAATTGCTGTTGGCTTTCAAGTCAGGATAGTTTTCAGCAACTGCAAACAATGTTTTTAAAGCGCCGGTAAGTTGGTTATCTGCAGCACTTGTTTCTTCAACGGTTGTTGCATTCATGACGCCGGTTCTTGCTTTTGTCACTTCTTCTAAAACACCTTTCTCATGTCCTGCATATCCTTTTACGGTTTCTACAAGATTAGGTATTAAATCGTTTCTTCTTTTTAGCTGAACGTCGATTTGTGCTAAACTGTTTTTCACACGGTTTCTAAGTCCAACCAGGTTATTGTACATATGTATAAATGTTCCAATGATAATAATTAGACATACTATAATTACTATTGTTAATAACAAATCCATTTTATCACCTAATAATAACTATTATAATAGATTAAAATATACTTTGCCATTTATTAATGGCGAATTATAAATTATATGTACAGCACTGATTTTTTCAAAAATCTCACTTTTAAGCAAACCTTTATATAGGGTAATGTAAATATATTATTATATCATATTATTCTAGACAATATGATGTACAAGTATTGCTAACTATTTTAATGCCGAGATAGTCTAGCCTGGTAAGGCGCGAGACTGGAAATCTCGTGGGCGTTCAGCCCTCCTGGGTTCAAATCCCAGTCTCGGCGTTTATTAGTTTTTTGATATTAATTAATAAAAATACTTGTTAAACTGATATTTATTGCACTCTTAGCGAATACGCTAAGTTTATAACTGTTGAAAAAACTGTGTTTTGAAATTCAAAACATTCGAATCTATATTTTACGTCTCGTAGGTTCGCTCTATAAATGGAGGTTATTTAATGGAAGACGAATTCAAACATTTAGTCCGTATTTCAAGAAAGGACGTTAATGGTAACAAAACCATTGAACAAGCTTTAACTGAAATCAAAGGTGTTGGAATCTCTTTATCTAAAACTATGTGTCGTGTTTTAGACTTAGATTTAGAAGCTAAAATCGGATACATTGCTGACGAAGATGTTTTAAAAATTGAAGAAATTTTAGAAAACCCTCTCGACTTCGGCATTCCAGCTTGGATGTTAAACAGAAGAGAAGACTATGAAACTGGTGAAAACATTCACTTAATTGAATCAGATCTTGATATGACTTTAAGAGATGATTTAAACAGAATGAAAAAGACCAGAAGCTACAAAGGTAGAAGACATGAAGTTGGTTTACCTGTTAGAGGTCAAAGAACCAAGTCTACTTTCAGAAAAAGTTCTACTGTTGGTGTAAAACGTTCAAGAGGATAGGCAAGAGCTTTTTTTATAAATTAAATTATCGAAATTCAATTTTATAAGGAGATGTTTTAATGGGACAACCTAGAAAATCAAGGAAAAAGTATAATACACCACCACATCCTTGGAATGCGGAAAGAATTAAAAATGAAAATAAATTAATGACTAAATACGGTCTTAAAAACAAAAAAGAAATTTGGAAAGCTGATACTTTAGTCAGAAGATACAGTAGGGAAGCAAGGTACTTACTTGGTTTCGGTGCTGATCAGATGGTTAAAGAAAAATTAGAATTATTAGGACACTTAGCTAGAACCGGTGTTTTGCCAGAAGGCGCAGCTCTCGAAGATATCTTAGATTTAAATGTTGAAGATATCTTAAGAAGAAGATTACAAACTATTGTGTACAAAAAAGGTTTAGCTCGTACTCCTAAAGAAGCAAGAATGTTTGTTGTACACGGTCACATAGCTTTAAATGGTAAAAAAATCAATTCACCAAGTTATGTAGTATTAGACGGTCAAGAAGATGCAATTGGATTTTACCGCTCTTCACCTGTAGCAAAACAAATTGAAGAGTACAACAAAGGTAAAGAAAATAAAGCTAATACAGAAGAATAAAGGGTGTAACTATGGCAAAAGATGAAAAATGGGGTATAGCTAATATTTACTCATCATTCAATAACACTATTATTACTGTAACAGATATTACTGGTGCTGAGACTATTTCTCAATGGTCTGGTGGAAAAGTTGTACGTGCTGACAGACAACAAGCTTCACCATTCGCAGCAATGGCTGCAGCAACTAGAATAGCTGATGATGCTAAAGAAAAAGGATTTGTTGGATTACATATTAAAGTAAGAGCTCCTGGTGGTAATGGACCTAGAAGTCCAGGACCTGGTGCACAAGCAACTATTCGTGCTTTAGCAAGAGCTGGAATTAAAATAGGAAAAATCGAAGATATTACTCCTATTCCTCACGACGGTACTGGAAGACCTGGTGGTAAAAGAGGAAGAAGAGTTTAAGCGGAAGGGTTTAATATGGAGATAGAAGTAAAAAGTCAAAGCGAAAATGAAATTGTTTTCATTGTTCGTGATGCAGAAGTGCCTTTTATTAATGCTATCAGAAGGGTTGCAATGGTCAACGTTCCAAAAATAGCTATTGAAGATGTCAATATTATCAGAAATGATTCTGCAATGTTTAATGAGGTACTTGCTCATAGGCTTGGTTTAACTCCTTTAGTTTCTGATTTGGATGCTCTCGAAGGATTATCATTACCTGAAGATGATGATTGGGATGTGTATTCTAACGGAATAATGTTTCATTTAAATGAAGTGGGACCTAAAGTTGTTTATTCTAAGGATTTAATATCTTCAGACTCAAAAATTAAACCAGTATACGACACTATACCTTTAGTAAAACTCAAAGAAGGAGAAGAACTCAACATTGAAGCAGTAGCTAAAGTGGGTTACGGAAAAGAACATGCAAAATGGATACCAACAACCGTATGCGCATACAAGCAATATCCTGAAATAACTTTCAATGAGGATGTTGAAATCGACTACGATTGTGCTCAGGCATGTCCTAGAGGTATTTTAAAATCAGACAGAAGATCTAAAAAGATTAAAATCTTGGACATTGAAGACTGTGCCATGTGTAAAAGCTGCGTAAGGGCTTCTGACAATGGTTACATTAATGTCGGATTCAAGCCAAATGATTTTATTTTCAGAATCGAAACTGATGGAGCAATGCCTCCTAAAGAAGTTTTATTAAAAGCATGTGACGTATTAGGTGAAAAAGCAGATAAGTTTATCAGATTTAGTGAAGAAGGAGGAAGTAAATAATGGTTAAGAAAGTAGTAAAAACAAATCCTAACCTTATTGAACTTATTAATAAACTTTATGAACAATCAAGAAATGAAGATGCAGCTATTTGGAGAGATGTTGCACAAAGACTTGAAAGGTCTAATAGAAGAACCGCTGAAGTAAATTTGTCTGATATTGCAAGACATGCTGAAGCTGGTGAAACTGTTTTAGTACCGGGTAAAGTTTTATCAAATGGTGATTTAGAAAACAAAGTAGATGTTGTAGCATTAAAATTCTCAGCTAAAGCACAAGAAAAAATCGAAAGTGCTGGTGGAGAATGCATCTCAATTGACGAAATTATGGAAAGTAATCCTAAAGGATCAAACATAAGGATTATGGAATAGGGGATGTGTGTTATGATGATTATTGATGGTAATGGATGCGTTTTAGGAAGATTAGCTAGTATAACTAGTAAAAATCTTTTAGAAGGCGAAGAAGTAGTAATTCTCAACGCTGAAAAAATTATGTTAACTGGTAACAAGGATTGGGCTTATGCTAAATACAAACAAAGAGTTGACAGGGCAAGTATTTCCAACCCTCGTGACTTAGGTCCAAAATATCCTAGAAGACCGGATGATATATTTAGAAGAACTGTAAGAGGAATGTTACCTTTCAAAAAATCCAAAGGTAAAACAGCATACAAAGGCTTAAAAGCTTTCGTTGGCGTACCTGCTGAATATGCTGATGCTGAACTCACTGCAGTTCCTGAAGCAGAATACAAAGATCTTAAAAAAGGTATCGAATTAGGAGAAATCTCCAAACTTTTAGGAGCTACCTTTTAGATAAGTAGGTGTTATTATGGTTAAAGTTATTCATACTAGTGGAAAACGTAAAACAGCTATCGCAAGAGGTACTGTTCGTGAAGGAACCGGTAAAGTTAGAATTAACAAAGTTCCTTTAGAACTTTATTCTCCTGAGCTTGCTAACTTAAAATTACAAGAACCATTAACCTTAGCTGGAGACTTAGCTAATGAAGTGGATATCAATATCCACGTTATTGGTGGCGGAGTAATGGGTCAAGCTGAAGCTGCACGTATGGTAATTGCTAAAGGACTCGTACAATGGTCTCAGGATATGGATTTAAAAGAAAAATTCATTCACTACGACAGAACCATGTTAGTAGGTGACCCAAGACGTTCCGAACCTAAAAAATACGGTGGTCCTGGAGCAAGAGCACGTAAACAAAAAAGTTACAGATAAATTCTGTACCTTTAAATTTTATTTAAATTTAAAAGATGATATAAATGATTCCTATAAGATGCTTAAGTTGCGGAAAACCTGTATCAGCTTACTTTGATGAATATAACAAAAGAGTAGCAGCTGGTGAAAAATCTAAAGATGTTTTAGATGATTTAGGTTTAACTAGATACTGTTGTAGAAGAATGTTGATTTCTCATGTTGAAACATGGGAATAAACAATTGTAGGGATATTTTTTAAAAATAATCTTGGTAAAATGCCTAAAAAATGGAAGTAATATTCATGGATGTTGAAAAAAAATTAACAAGGTTTGAAAGAGCCAGAATTCTTGGTGCTAGAGCAATTCAAATATCTATGGGTGCAAAACCTCTAGTGGACATTACTGATTCCCTAGATCCAATTGACATAGCATATGAAGAACTCAAGGCTGGAGTTTTACCATTAGATGTTATTAGAGATGAATAGATTTTATCTATTTACTCTAAAATTTATTTAAAAAAAATAGTAAATACCAACATAACTCTATAAAGAAACTTACTAATTTTTTCAAAATATAGGTTGGTTGGTAATAAATTGAATGACACTGAGGTGTTTTTTTGAATAGTATAATAGAAGACGTCCAAGTCCGAAAGATTTTGGACAGCAGAGGCAATCCGACCATTGAGGTTGATGTAATCACTTGGAATGGTTTCGGAAGGGCAGCTGCACCAAGTGGGGCAAGTACAGGTTCAAGAGAAGTGGTATCCTTCCCTGAAGGAGGGGTTGACATTGTAGTAAGTGAAATGGAAGACTTGATTGCTTCTGAACTTATTGGAATGGATGCATGTGATGTCGCTACTATTGACGAAGTATTGAAAGAAATTGATGGCACTGATAATTTAGCCGCTATTGGAGGCAACACCACTGTTGCTATTTCTATGGCCGTAGCTAAAGCTGCCGCATCATCCTATAACATGCCGCTTTACCAATACATTGGAGGTAATTTCATAAATGAATTGCCGTATCCATTAGGCAATATGATGAATGGTGGTGCTCATGCAGGTGTTAATGCTCCAGATATTCAAGAATTCTTAGTTGTTCCTATTGGAGCCACAAATATGGTTGACGGAATTTTTGCAAATGCTTCTATTCACAAAAAATTAAAAGAACTGATTCAATCCAAAGACTCCAATTTCACTGGTGGAAAAGGAGATGAAGGCGGATGGGTGCCAAACATTACCAACGCAGATGCCCTTGAAATTCAAGCTCAGGCATGTGAGGAAGTTGGTGATGAAATAGGTATCGAAATCAGGCCTGCTTTGGATATGGCTGCATCTGAAATGTGGGATGCAGATGAGCAGAAATATGTCTATGCTCATGATGGTATCAAAAGAGATACCGGAGATCAAATCGATTTCGTAAAGGAAATCATTGATACTTACAAAATGTTTTATGTAGAAGACCCATTTGACGAATCTGACTTTGAAGGATTTGCTCAATTAACTTCTAAGGTTGGGGACAAATGTCTTGTTTGTGGAGATGATTTATTCACAACTAATAAAGAGCTTTTAGCTAAAGGCATTGAAATGAATACAGCTAATGCAATTATTATCAAGCCAAATCAGATTGGTTCATTATCTGAAACCTTTGCTACCGTAAAATTGGCTAAGGAAAATGGTATTGTGCCTGTTGTTTCACACCGTTCAGGTGAAACCACTGATGATACTATCGCTCATCTTGCTGTCGGTTTTAATTCTCCGATGATTAAGACCGGAGCCATAGGTGGGGAAAGAATAGCTAAATTGAATGAGCTTATTCGTATAGAAGAGAAACTTCCAAATTCAAGAATGGGCAAATTTAAAAATTAGGGGAGAGATATTATGTCAAAAGTAATTCTTGATTACGATAAATGTGATGGTGCTGACTGCGCTGAATGTGCTGACGTTTGCCCAATGGAAATATTGGTCCTTGAAGGAGATAAAATTACAATAAACAATCCTGAAGATTGCAGTTATTGTGAAGTATGTATGGACGTTTGTCCTAATGAATGTATTAAAATTGAAGATGACTTTTAAATTGTAGGTGAAAAAATGGTAAATGAAGAACTTTTAATAGACTTAGATAATTATTTAGCAGCTGGTTTACACATTGGTACCCAGCAAAAAACTAGTGACATGGAAAAATACATATTCAGAGTAAGATCTGACGGTTTATATGTATTAGATATTCAAAAAACTGATGAAAGAATCAGACAAATCGCAAAATTATTAGCAAAATACGACCCTGAAGATATTTTAGTAGTAGCTACCCGTCAATACGGTCAAGCTCCTGTTAAAAAATTCGGTGAATTAACCGGTGCTAAAACCATTCCTGGCAGATTCATCCCAGGTACCTTAACTAACCCAAATTATGCTAAATTCATTGAACCAAAAATCATTGTTGTAACTGACCCAAGATCAGATGCACAAGCGATTTTAGAATCCAAACAAAACGGTATTCCAGTAGTTGCATTATGTGATACTGAAAACTTACTCAGTTTTGTTGATATTGCTGTACCTGTAAACAACAAAGGTAGAAAAGCTATCGCTTTAGTTTACTGGTTACTTGCAAGACAAATCTTAAGAGAAAGAGGAGACATCCCAGAAGACGGTGACCTTGATATTGATTCAACTGAATTCGAACTTAAATTTTAAGTGAGTTAGATGTTAAGACAACCTGCTGTAGCTGGGGCATTTTATCCAAATGACCCAGATAGACTAAAAGAACTTATTGAAAGTTGCTTTTTGGATGATTCCGGTGTTGGTTACATGCCGAATCTCGAATCATTCGACGGAAAAGAGTACCCTATCAATGTTATGGTTCCTCATGCAGGTTATCAATATTCTGGTCCGATAGCCTCTCATGGCTATTGTGAAATCGTTAAGAATGGTTTTCCTGAAGTTTTTATTATTATAAGTCCTAACCATACTGGATTTGGTAGTGAAATATCTGTATTCAACGAAGGGGAATGGATCACACCTTTAGGTAATGTGTGTGTAGATAATGAGTTTGCAGACAGCATCATTGAGTTTTCAGACATTGCATCTGCAGATTTCTCAGCCCATATCCGTGAACACAGCATTGAAGTTCAGCTGCCATTCCTACAATACTTTTCTTCTGATTTCAAGATAGTTCCAATCACAATGGGAAAACAGGATTTTATAACTTCAACTGATTTGTCCAATGCAATATTTGAAGCTGCAAATAAATTAAACAGATCCTATTGTGTTATTGCAAGTACTGACTTGTCCCATTTCAATAATCAAGAAAAGGCAAATAAGGTTGATGGATTCGTCCTTGAGGATATTGAGGAAATGAATGAATTCAAACTTTTTGAGGAAGTTGTCCAGTATAACATTACCATGTGCGGTTATGCTCCAGTAATGGCCACCATGTCCCTTTCCAAAAGGTGTGATAAACACACTAGTGAAATATTGGCTTATGGGACTAGCGGTGATGTCACTGGGGATTTCACGTCAGTAGTGGGTTATGCTTCAGGTGTTTTTAAATAAGGTGTATCTATGATAGCTAAAGCCTCTGCTCCGGCAAAAACAATATTATTTGGTGAGCATTCTGTAGTTTATGGCGAGCCTGCTATAGCGGGAGCAGTCAACAAAAGAGCTTATATTACCATTAAGCCATCAGAAGATGATGCTACTATTTTTAGAGCTCCAGACATTGGTTTTGAAGCTGAATTACTTACACAACATAAAAAATATGTTTTGCTTAAGGGAAAACCAGGTATTATTAGATATATTTTAGAGTCTCTTTATCGAGTACATGACCATACTCCAATAGACATTACCCTGAATTCCAATGTTCCTATTGGTTCAGGTCTCGGATCATCCGCAGCAGTTACAGTAGCTACCCTTGCTGCATTATACAGATATCATAACATTCGTTTTAACAAACAGTCCCTTGCGCATGATGCTCATATGGTCGAGCAAGCCGTTCAGGGGGTTGCAAGTCCGTTGGATACTTTAGTTTCAACTTACGGAGGACTTGTCTATTTATCAAGAAACAAAAAGGTTGAACACTTTAACGTTAATTTTAATGTTCCGTTTGTTGTAGGTTATACCACCAAGCATGGAAACACAGGCAAGATGGTAAAGGATGTCAAAAATCGTAAGGACAGAAATCCGAAAATCATTAATCCTGTAATCACATCAATGGGTAACCTGACCAATTATGCAAAACAGGCTATTTTAAAAAGGGATTTCGATAAAATCGGCGAATTGATGAACATTAATCATGGCTTTTTAGATACTTTAGGTGTTAACACTTTGGAATTGTCTCGTATGGTATATAATGCAAGAGAAGCCGGAGCCATTGGAGCCAAAACCACTGGTGCCGGTGGAGGGGGCAGTATTATTGCCCTTTGTCCTGGTAAAGTCGAAGAAGTTGCGGAAGCTATTGACCGTGATGATAACATTTTAAAAATCAGATTTACTCGAAAGGGAGTTTCTTCAAGGGTTTATAAGTGATTTAATGATTATTTTAAAGATTGGTGGCAGTATTTTAACAAACAAGGACTCCAAGGAAAGCGAAGTTGATGCCTTGAGCCTTAAAAGAATTGCATCTGAAATCAAAGCTTCTATGGATGCATCAGCTAAACAGCTGGTCATCGTTCATGGTGCGGGTTCTTTCGGACATCCTCCTGCAAAGAAACATAAAATCGGAGAGGAATTTGATGAGTCACAATATCCTGAAAAGAGATTAGGGTTTTGTGAAATTCAAAATGAAGTCAAAAAATTGAACATGTTCATCTGTGAAGCTTTCATTGAAGAAGGATTGCCTGTTATTGCCGTTCCGGCATCAGGTTTCATCACTGCTACAAACAAGAGAATAACTGATGGAAATCTTGACTTATTTAAAAATTATCTCAAAAAAGGTTTTATTCCTGTAATTTATGGTGACGTTGTTTTGGATAATGATTTGGAATTTTGCGTCATTTCAGGCGATCAGTTAATTCAGTACTTGGCCAAAAATCTCACTCCCGACCAGGTCATTTTGGGAACTGATGTCGATGGAGTTTACAACAAGAATCCTAAAACACATGATGACGCTGTATTTTTTGACAAGTTCACATCACTTGAGGATTTGGATACCCTGGAGGGAACCACCAATGTCGATGTAACAGGCGGTATGGTTGGAAAAATTAAAGAACTTTTATATTTAGCAGATTTAGGAATTGAATCTAAAATAATAAATGCCGAAGTCGAAGACAACATTTTCAAAGTATTGGAAAATAAGCCAGTTAAAGGAACAATAATTTCAAGGGGAAATTAACACATGATTTCAGATAGAAAATTGGAGCATTTATTAATTTGTGAAAATTATGATGTTGAGTTTAAGGACAAAACCACAGGATTTGAAGATATAGAACTGATCCATAATGTTTTGCCGGAAATTGATAAGAACGAAATTGATTTGTCAACTTCAGTTTTCGGTAAGAAATTAGACTCACCTTTATTTATTACAGCTATTACAGGAGGCCATCCTGCGGCTAAAGAAGTTAACAGGCAATTGGCAATTGCTGCTGAAAATAATGGAATTGCTTTAGGAGTCGGTTCTCAAAGGGCAGCTTGTGAACATCCTGAACTTGCAGACACTTATAGTGTAGTTCGTGAAAATGCACCTGACTGTTTGCTTGTTGGAAATATTGGAGCTCCCCAACTTAATTTGGCTCAAAAAGCGGTTGAAATATTGGATGCTGATATCCTTGCCATTCATTTAAATCCTCTTCAGGAATCAATACAGCCGGAAGGCGATTTGGATGCAAGGGGATATACCGATTTGATTGAAAAAATCACCGACACAGTTGATATTCCGGTTCTTGCAAAGGAAACAGGCTGTGGAATTTCCGCCGAATCAGCTAAAACATTAGTTGAAGCAGGTGTGGATTTCATTGATATTGAAGGAGCTGGAGGAACCAGTTGGGCCGCTGTTGAAACATACAGGGCAGAGGACAGATACCTGGGAGAAATATTCTGGGACTGGGGAATTCCAACTGCAGTTTCCACTGTTGAAGTTACAAATGCAGTCAACGTTCCGGTTATTTCATCAGGAGGTATTCGTACAGGTCTTGAAGCTGCAAAGGCCATTGCTCTTGGAGCAGATGCTGTTGGTATGGCATTGCCGTTTTTAAAGAATTCTGCTTCTCAGGAAGCTTTAAACACATTTATTAATAGATTTAATGATTCACTAAGAATTGCTATGTTTTTAGTTGGAGCAAATAATATTGAAGAATTGAAACAATCTAATTTGGTCATTCGTGGAAAAACAAGGGAATGGCTAAATGAAAGAGGTATTAACACAAAGAGTTATTCAAGGAGATGAAACATGAGCGTAGAAGTTATCGCTATAGGGGGATATCAGGAAGTCGGGAAAAACATGACTGCTGTCCGCATAGGTGATGATGTTGTTATTTTTGATATGGGAATTCACCTAGACAGGATCAGTATGCACGAGGACACTGATATCGACAGAATGCACAGTTTAGATTTGATTGAAAGGGGAGTTATTCCGGACGATACATTGATGAAGGATGTCGATGGTAAAGTAAAGGGAATAGTATTCTCCCACGGTCATTTGGACCACATCGGTGCAGTCGCTAAACTTGCACACAGATACGATGCACCATTAATCGGAACACCATATACTGCTGCTTTGATAGAAAAACAGATTAAAGGGGAACGCAAATTTAAGGTATCAAATCCAATCAAGGTCTTAAACCCTGGAAGCAAAGTAAAGCTTTCAAAGGATATCACATTGGAATTTGTACAGTCAACACACAGTATCCCGCAGGCAGTATTTCCGGTATTGCACACTCCTGAGGGAATCATTGTATATGCACTTGATTTTAAATTTGATAACCATCAGAAGGTATCTCCGCCACCTGATTACAAGAGATTAAAAGAATTGGGTAAAAAAGGAGTCCTTGCATTAATAGTTGAAACAACTAATGCCAAAAACTTTGATGAAGTAAAAACCCACTCAGAAAGGGTTGCAAAAAACATATTGGAAGATGTGATGAGGGGGCCACTGTATGAAAAGACAGGTATGATTGTTACCACATTTTCATCTCACGTCGAACGTGTACAGGCCATTGCAGATATTGCCAAAAAGAGTCACAGGGAAATATTCTTTTTAGGTCGTTCAATGGAGAGGTTCTGCGGTATTGCACAGAAATTGGGTATTTTAAAGTTGCCTGAAAATGCCAGCATTTACGGATCTCCAAAGGCAGTCAATAAGGCATTAATGAAAGCTGATGAAGACCGTGCAAACTACTTGCTTGTAACTACAGGGCACCAGGGAGAACCTGATGCATTGCTTCCAAGAATTGCCAGTGGAAGAACTCCTTTCAACATTAAAAAAGGAGATAATGTTATTATTTCAGCACCTATTATTCCAAACCCTACCAATGCTGCTAACAGGCACATTATGGAAAGGAGATTGAAGGTAAAAGGTGCAAGAATTTATCCTAATGCTCACGTTTCCGGACACGCTGGAAGAGAAGACCACAGAGAATTCTTACGTATGTTAAAACCACAACATATCATACCGGCACACGGAGACTTATCAATGCTTGCAGCTTATGCTGAGCTTGCTGAAGAGGAAGGTTACAGAATCGGATATGATATCCATATTTTAAGGAATGCTCAAGCACAAGTTTTTAGAAGTTAAAGAGGGATTATTTATGAGTGATGTAAAAGAAGTACTTGGAAATTATTCAACAGACATTACAAAAACAATTGAGGAAGAGTTAGCTACAATAACTCCAGATAATTTGGCTGAAGCGTCAGTTTACTTAACTCGTGCTGGAGGAAAAATGTTAAGGCCGGCTTTAACATTAATAACTGCTGAAGCTGTTGGCGGAAAACGTGAATCTGCTCTTAAAGCAGGCGCAGCCATTGAATTGATTCACACATTCTCCCTAATTCATGATGACATCATGGATCAGGATGATATGAGAAGGGGAATGCCTTCTGTCCATAAGGTTTGGGGCGATGATGTTGCAATTCTTGCCGGAGACACATTATTCTCTAAAGCATTTGAGATTATCATCTGTTCTGAAGGAACAAGTTCCGAGCAAAACAACAAGGCTTTGGCAACCGTTGCTGATGCATGCGTTAAAATCTGTGAAGGTCAGGCATTGGACATGGGCTTTGAGGAAAGATTCGATGTAACCGAAGATGAATACATGGAAATGATTTTCAAAAAGACCGGTGCATTGATTGCAGCCGCCACCAAGGCTGGAGCCATCATGGGCGGAGCAAACGATGAAGTGGTTGATGCATTGTATGAATATGGTCGTTTAATCGGACTTGCTTTCCAGATTCAGGATGATTATCTTGACCTTGCTTCCGATGAGGAAACATTAGGAAAACCAATCGGTTCAGATATCGGCAAAGGCAAGATGACCATTATTGCAATCAACGGTTTGGCCAGTGCTGATGATGATAGGTTACTTGAAATCTTAAAAGCTGACAATAATTCTCAAGATGAGATAGATGAAGCTATTGAGATTTTAACAAATTGTGGTGCTATTGAATATGCTCGCAATTTGGCACAAGAATCTGTGATGAAAGCAAAAGAAGTACTTGAAATATTGGACGACTCTTCATCTAAACAGATACTTGTTGACATTGCAGATTTTGTACTTGAGAGAAACGTATAATTTTTCTCTCGCTTTTTTTTTATTTCATTTTTAGTATTTTTGTATCCTCATTTTTTTCACTAAAATTGCAATTGATTTTTGAGCAACCATTTTTTCAAAATTTTAAAGTTCAGTATTCGTATTAAATTTGAACATTTTTCATTTTGAAATTTGCAAAAAATCATTGGGAAAATCCAAATAATTTATCATTATTTTTAACGATTTATCACGATTCTTAATTGTTTTAATTTCTCGAATATTAAAAGTTATTTTAGTTATTTGATATATTAAAATATCTTATTTTTACTATTTAAATAGTAGATTAACAAAATAATGCTATAATAAGTATTTATTGTTAGTAATATTAAATTTAAATCTATTAAATGCCTCAGATATTTTAATAATATTTATATATTTAGTAATATAATATCTATTATTAGGTTATTCATTCAATTGGATAATTTTGTTTGACTAATTATAAATTGTTCAGAGTAATACGAATAATTTACAATAATTAGAACAAAATCGAAGTCAAGATGCTAATCATAAAAATTCATGTTGTGCTTAAACCGGTAAGTGATATGTGAATCTGTTTTAAAATCTTGTAATAGTTTAACTTTAAATCTGTTAAATTTCGATTTGTTCTGGTTAATGCTGTGAAATATTCTGATGCTCTATAAAATTTGGAGAGAAAATATGTTGGAGATTAAGCACACTTTATGCCCATCTTGCAGCGTCGGTTGCGGTATTAATGTTGTTTTAAATGAGGGAGAAGTTGTGGGAACATTCCCATATAAAAGACACCCTGTTAACGCAGGAAAAAATTGTTTGAATGGAAGAAATTCTATTGATTGTTATTTAAACAAATTTGAAAATGTTGATGAAGATGCATTGATTGGGGATATTAAAAAAGAATTGCAATCCGCAGATTCCTCAAACGTTACAGTAATCTGTTCAGGTAACAATACAATTGAAGAAACTGAGGTAATTAAAGAATTTGCAGAATCTAATGGTTTTAATATCGGTTTTTATGCAGATAACTTGAAAAATTATGACGAAGTTGCTTCTTATGATGATGTGGAAAATGCTCAAAAGGTTTTTGTCATTGGAGACCTATTATATGAAAACCCATTGATTGGAAGAAGAGTAGTTCATGCAAAACAGAATGGAGCTAAGATTTTCGCATTCGTAAAAGCTGAAAGTTCCGTAACATCTAACATAGCGGACGAATGTTTCAATGCATCCGTTGGAGAATTTTTAGACGCTTGCAAAGGCGAGGTCGATGAAAATTCTGTTGTAATATTTAATCAGGTTGATGATGCTGATGATTTGGCTAAAATCGAGGCACTCAATTGCAAAATATTGCCTGTGTTCAGTAAATCTAACACTAAAGGTGCATTAAACATTTTGGATGCAAAATCAAAAGATGAAATGTTCGAATTGTTGGACAACACTAAAGTCCTTCTGGTATTTAATGACGATATTGTTGACGAACTGGAATTTGACTTTTCAAAAATTTCTAAAATAATCAGTTTTGCCCCATGTGCAAACAAGACAACAGAAATTTCAGACATTGTTGTTCCAATTAAAACATGGCTTGAAAAAGACGGATCATTTGTTAATGCAATGGGTGAGACCCAAACTTTCAATGCTGCAATTGAATCAGATGTTTTAAGCGAAATTGAGGTAATTGAAAAATTAAACGGATAGGCAGGTGATTAATATGAGTTATGTTTTAGCTAAATCTCAAAATGATGATATTCATAAAGCGGGTGAATGCGGAGGTGCCGTAACCAGCATTCTCAAATATCTGCTTGATGAAGGAATAGTTGATGGCGTATTGGCAATAAGTCCTTGTGATGATGTTTACGATGGTGTTCCAACTTTTGTGACTGATTCTGAAGATCTGATAAAGACTGCAGGTTCCTATCACTGCGCCCCTACAATGATCGGGGACCTTGTGCAAAAGTACTTCTTTGACAAGAAAGTGGCAGTGACAGCAAAGCCTTGCGACATGAGGGCAATAGAAGAGCTTATTACAAGACACAAAATTAAGAGGGACAACATTTATGTAATCGGTTTGAACTGCGGAGGAACAGTGTCACCTGTAAGCGGCAGAAAGATGATTGATCTTTTCTATGAAGCAGACCCTGATGATGTCATAAGCGAAGAAATCGACAAGGGTCAGTTCATCATCGAGCTTGCAGACGGTTCCGAAGAGGCAGTCAAAATCCATGACCTTGAAAATGAGGGATACGGTCGCCGTACCAACTGCCAAAGATGTGATGTCAAAATCCCAAGAAAGGCGAACCTTGCCTGCGGTAACTGGGGGGCTGAGGACGGCTGGACTTTCATTGAAATAAATGATGAAAAAGGTCAGGAATTGATTGACGGTGCCAAAAAGGCAGGAATCCTTGAAACCAAAACCCCTGCTCAGGGAGCTATCGACGGAAGAGCTAAAGTTGAAGGCATCATGATTAAGATGGCCAATAAGGTTCAAAATGCAGTCTATCCTACTGTCAGCGAAATGGACGAATGGAGCCGTTGCATAAGCTGCTATGCATGTCGTGATGTCTGTCCGATTTGCTGGTGCTTTGAAAACTGCGAATTGAACAAGCCATACTTCAAGGATGAGACAAACATTCCTCCAACCCCGATTGCATTCCAGGGAGTAAGGCTGTCCCACATGAGCTTCAGCTGTGTTGATTGCGGACAGTGTGACGATGTATGTCCAATGGACATTCCAGTATCATTGATTTTCGATAAATTGCAGAAAAAATACTTTAATAGGACCGGCTATGTAGCTGGAGTTTCTGATGATATCAAACCTCCATTATACAGTCCGGAAAAAACAGAATTATAGAGGTGGTTTGATGGCAGACGATTTAAAAATTGTAGGTTTATTATGTAACTGGTGTTGTTATGGTGGAGCAGATACCGCAGGAACCGCACGTATGCAATACTCACCAAACATCAGAATTATTCGTGTAATGTGCTCTGGAAGAATCAGTCCTTCCATGATATTCAAGGCATTTCAGGAAGGTGCCGACGGAGTGTTTGTAGGAGGTTGCCACATTGGTGATTGCCATTATGATGCAGGTAACTACAAATGGTCCAGAAGGTCAAAAATTGTTGAAGACATTCTTGAGGAATTCGGAATCGAAAAGGAAAGATTCTGTCATGAATGGATTTCAGCATCTGAAGGTGAAAAGTTCCAAAGGACAATGGAGGAATTCCGCAAGGAATTGAATAAGCTTGGGCCATTGGAATTAGACTAATCAAATATGTCAAGAAAGTAAATGGCTCACGCTATTTACTTTCATTAATTATCTTTCCAACATCAGTGATTCGTTGCTGATGTTAGAAAGATAGTTAAATAGCGAATATTTGATTATTTTTCAGATTAATTTTTCTATATTGATATTATCATCATTGCCTTAAACTGTTGATTGAGCATTACCGATTGGTAGTTTAATTTTTTCTCCATCAATATGGAAGATTAATTAAAAAAATGAGAGTTATATGAGTTTCATGTAGGTTTCATTTACTGTCTACAATAGCTATTGAAGCCCATCACTTTAATAGCTATATTTTATTTTTAAAAATAATGAAAAGAAATTTTTTAGATTACTTTTCTAAGCAATACGCTTGTATTATTTGAATTTCCTATTGGAAGTAGCATTATCTCTTTATGGAATCCTCTAAGGATTGTGTCAGTTAATGGGGCATAAAGGATTGCTCTCATACCGCTGTATGTTCTGACCAGAACTGGTGTTTTTTCATCAACAATCTCCCAAACGTTTGCAAATACCCTTTCTTTAGGTTCGGCAAATGCTGCAACCATCAAAATGTCAAAGTCAATATCCTTTAGCAGTGTTTCGTCCCCGACTAGGATTTCAATGCCGTCATCAAGGCCTAATTTTTTGATAACTTCCCGGGATAATTCCGCCACGTCTTCCTGGATTTCAATACCTATGCATTTGCATCCGAATTTTTCCCTAAAGAGTATCAATGTCAATGGCAAAGGGCCGCTTCCTACAAAAACGAAGGTCTTGTCATCATGCCAATGTGCCAGTTTGGATTCATTGGTAAGAAGGCCCTGATATCTTTCATAGAAATGAAATGTGTCTAGGGTTGCCTTAGGATCATCTGATTTGATTATTTCCATTGCATTGCTTGTTTCCAATCTGGCACCGATGTATAAGTAGAATTTTCTAATCAGTTTCAGTGCGTTATTCATCTTTTCATCATCCAAAATGTGTTTCGCTGAATCGAAATCTATTGTTTCATCATGTGCAATAACCTCAATTTCATCCAATAATTTGGTTATTTCACCTAAATCAACATCATTTAGGGAAGACATGTCATTTAAAGAGTCAATACCGTAATTTTCTAGTTTATTTGCAATTTCTTCGATTTTTGGCCAGTATTTCCAACAGCTCATTTTAATCACTATGATTGTATATTGCATTAATACTAAATAAGCTTTTAATTTTTTTCAATTTAATATTACTCGGAGGGGGGTGAGAGTAATACTCAAATGTTTTTTGAAAAATATAAAAATTTATGAAGTGATTTTAGGTGTTAATCGGAAAAATCAGTTAATATTTTAATGATTCCAGATTTCTCCGGAATCATTTTTTGGTATCAATACAGTTTTTGGGTTTGTTTTTTAAGTGTCGAAATTTCTATATATCAAAGTAACATGTTTGAATTATCTTATCAAGGAAATGAATTTTCAATGATTTGAAGAAATGCGATATAGAAATTTCTTTGTTTT